>NZ_JBFULK010000001.1:0-529233 GCF_056400365.1 Paenibacillus sp. P5_B5 | reverse complement strand
CTCCGCAATCGAGTAGTACTTCCGCTCTTCTGATTCAATAAATCTTACTAACACAAAACCTATATACTTGTCTTCTTGCTTAATGACATATGGAAATCGATGATTAACTTCTTTCCAATAGTCTTCTAAATATGGATATGGCCAAAATAATCCATCATCTTCTACATCACAATTTACAAATTCAGAGAAATCATAAATATAAAATTGCATTAGGTTTCTTATGATATCTTCATATTCTTTAGAAGMTTGAATTAATTCATAATTCATTTAAATATTACCACCTTTGTTTTATTTGTTTATTGAGTTTCATGTTATTTTCAGCTAACGTTTTTGTGTTTCCGACGCCGAGATCCTTAGATGATAATCTTAGGGTCGCAGGTGTGTCTGCCTGATATTACTTCCTCGAAAATGCTTCTAGCAGACCAAGGGGCGTTAGCCACGCAGCGTAAACACGGTGTTATAGGATGTCAGCGCCTTCTTCGAATTGCCTACAAACAAGATTTCTTCAACTAACGTTTCCCGTTAGTTGAGAAACTTTCTAAATATTAGTCAGATAAAACCATCGGAACATGCTAGGGTCTAGTTCCGATGACGACGGTGGCGTCTAGTTCGTCGTAACTGGCAACATGCGGGGTCAGCCCTTCGCGAGCGAAGATTTCGACGGTTAGAGGCACCTGCCGCTCGCTCGTCTCGACCAACAGGTGACCGCCCGGAACCAGCCAGAGTGCCGCCTCGGCCGCCACCCGTCGCATAACGTTAAGCCCGTCCTCGCCTCCATCGAGCGCCACCGGCGCCTCATGTATGCGGGCCTCCGGGGGAAGCAACCTGATCGATTCGGTGGGTACGTAGGGTACATTTGCGACCAGGATATCGACGCGCCCCCGCAATGTGGCGGGCAGCGGCTCGTAGAGGTCACCTTCATAGACGTGACCACCGACGGCAGTGATATTGCTACGAGCGCACCTAACTGCGGCGGGGTCGATGTCAACGGCATGTAACTCGATCCGCCCCAGGGCTGCTGCCAGCGCGGCACCTAACGCGCCCGATCCGCAACACAGGTCCACCACTACGGCTCTTGACCGAGCAAGGGCGATAGCTTGGCGGACAAGAAACTCGGTGCGGTGGCGGGGTACAAAGACTCCAGTATCCACCGCTATCCGCAGACCGCAGAACTCTGTCCAGCCGATGATGTGCTCAAGGGGCAAACCTGCAATTCGCCGGTCTACCATAGCGGCGAGGTCCGCCTGAGTCTGTGCCGTGGAAATGAGTAACCGGGCCTCATCTTCATCAAAAACACAACCTGCGGCCCGGAGCTTGGTGACGATGGTTGTATGAATGACATCTCCATTAAAGTCCCCACCATTCACAACTGATCCTACCTCGGCATGGTGTGTTGTATCCTTCCCGAAGCTCAAAGATGGTTTCCTTAAGTCCATAAATCCCCCCCTTCTTGGGACAATATAAATCATCACGTCATTTATCCCCGTTGTAGTTTGTTGGACAGGTATAAATACAATTTTATGAACTATCCAGCCCATTAGTTGAGATCGTTTCTTGATTAATATTTTGCACTGATTTCCTATAACGTTGTTGTGTTCCTGAGCCCGAGAGACTTAAAGGAGCGTAGCGACTGGGTGGCTCCGCCATTTAGCCTCGCAGGGTTGTCTGCCTAATTTCACTTCTTCGAAAATCCTCGTGCAGACCAAGGAGCGAAAGCGACACAGCAGGAAAACTGTGTTATATGATGGAGATGCCTTCTTCGAGTTTACATAAACAATGTACTTTTAATATTATTCTACTTTTATTCAATTTCTGTTTTGATACATGTTTTCCAGTGTGATATTATATATTTAATAAAGACCAAGTGCGTCGAACACTTGGTCAGTACAATTGGCTTGGATGGTATATTCCCTTCTAAGTCATTCAGGAACGAATACCCACCTTTGGCTTCTAATCTTTGGGTGGGTTTTTACTTTCTCTTGTTGTTATTATTTATATAGGTTAAAAGAGCAAGAATGAACATTCCAAATAGGAACATAATCTTTATTGCATCTTTTACTTCCATGGCCTCACCTCCCTTCGAAGGGAAACCATGCCCACCCAAGATTCAATTGTTATCTATATTTTACCTATTTCCCCACCTACGCACAAGTGTTCTCATACATTTATATTTGTTTATTAAATGTATCTAGATTCTGCATCTCTTTCATATAACGTTCTTGTGTTCCTGAGCCCGAGAGGCTTAAATAAGCGCAGCGACTGGGTGGCTTCGCCACTTAGCCTCGCAGGGTTGTCTGCCTGACTTGCCTTCCTCGAAATGCAACGGGCAGACCAAGGAGCGAAGCGACGCAGCTGGAATACGGTGTGTCTGATGTAACATGACTTCTTTGATTTAGCTATTAAAGTCTTGTATCTTTTTACTATTTTCAAATCGTTCTTTAAATTCTCCTTGCGTGTATTCATTAATGACCTTATTCCAAAATACCTGAGCTGGTTTGTTGCTTTCTAATTGATCAACTTCCCACTGCCCCTTATGTAAATCAAATATTTGTTTAGCTACCGCTTTACCTATTCCTTCTTTTCTATATTTCTTCATAATAAAAAACTCCGCAATCGAGTAGTACTTCCGCTCTTCTGATTCAATAAATCTTACTAACACAAAACCTATATACTTGTCTTCTTGCTTAATGACATATGGAAATCGATGATTAACTTCTTTCCAATAGTCTTCCAAATATGGATATGGCCTAAATAATCCATCATCTTCTACATCACAATTTACAAATTCAGAGAAATCATAAATATAAAATTGCATCAGGTTTCTTATGATATCTTCATATTCTTTAGAAGCTTGAATTAATTTATAATTCATTTAAATATTACCACCTTTGTTTTATTTGTTTGTTGAGTTTCATGCTTTTTCAGCTAACGTTGTCACATTCACGAACCCTCACCGACTGAGATAGCTCTTATCGGTGCAGGGTTGTCGCTGAATCTACTTTTTCGAAATTCCTCGGCAGACCGAGAGCATGCGTCAGCTCGATGCGTTAATGTGGTGTTAGGCAATGTTACTGACAACTTCGAGTTACTTTCTATATGTTTTATCCTTTATTTTAAATTTTCAAATCTTCCATCATGTCAAATACTTATATTTTTCTTCTTTTGCTTTCCAACTGCCTCGGGCTATTACTAATCCAGTTATTAGATATACTAAAAACCACGTTATGCTTCTTCTAATCATATAATCTTGAGTATAAATTGCTTGCTTAAATTCAGACATATTGATCTCTATTAGTGTTACTATTAACCATATAATAAATAGGATAATTCCATAAAATAATCCTCTAGTAAATACATATCTCAACTTACCTTTCTTTCTAATTACTGACCATTTTTTAATAAAAGACTTTTCACTCTCCTTAATCCCTAAACTATCACTCATATTTTTAAGCCTCCCTGGAGTTCTCCTATTCAAGTTTTCTGCAATTTCGCATAACGTTCATGTATCTATGAACCCGAGAGGCTTAAGGCGCGAACGCGCCGGGTCCGACGGACTTAGCCAGTGCAGAGTTATATGCTGATTTCACTTCTCTGTAATTTTCTCTTGCAGATCAGGATCAACAGCACCTTGCGTGAATATTGTGTTATCAGATGTCTATGCCTTCTTCGAGCTACAAACACTTATTCTTTACAGTTTTTTGTTAATAATATGTTGGGATTCTCTCCTAATCTCTCATAGGATAACATCCAAACTCCTTCAACTTTAAACACTCTATATTCTAATTTTGTATTTTCATTAAGTCCTATCATATATTGAACAGTATCATCTTCTAACTGTTTGCTTGATATAATTCTATAGGAACTGATAGGGTTCTTAGATAGTTCTTCTTCAAGTCCATTAATCTTTTCATCTAATGATTTACTGCAATCCAAAAATACTAGTGAGGTAGCAGTTTTAGCGTCTTTATCAACAAGAGCTTTCATAAAATTATTAATAACTTCATCAGGTGTTTGTTTGTTATTATTTTGCTGTGATCCAATATACCACATTGTTATTGATACGATCAGAAACACAGTTACTAAAATAGACAATATTTTCCTATTTTTAAGTGTGCTCATATTTACCCCATTTCATAGATTTCCTATAACGTTTCCGTGTTCACGACGTCCCAACACCTTAAGCGAACGTTAGTGAGCGGCCGCGATGCGGTTAGGTGGTGCGGATGTGTCCCGGCAACTACTTCACTGAATTATCTACCGGGACCGAGGGGGCTTGCACCCCGATGCGTGAACAGATTGTTAGATGAAGTTACCGACTTCCTTGATTAATCCCACGTTCAGTCTTAATCCTTTGAGCACTTTTTCTAACAATAGTAGGACCACTCTGTTCACTTAGATTTAGATAATCACTTAGTTTTTGAGAATTTATCGTATGAAACACTTCTAATGCTGCGATCTTCTGATACTCGAAGCTTGTTGAGTATGCTTCAACAGCTAGATCTTCTGCAAATTTAGAGTTCATGTATCCGAGAGCTAATAAGGCTCTCCTTTTCACGTATTCATTAGTGTCTTGCCAATATGATAAAACAATATCTTCAACCTCGTGATTAGACTCAAATATTTTACTTACGTAATATACGAGCTGCCATCGAGTATCATGATCAGGGTAACTCACTCCACGTAGGGTAACCTAGCTTGGAACACAAACTAACTATGTATTTCAGATTTTACCATCTTTACATTTCTTGTTGTATTGAACTATAAAAATATCCCCTTTTCTAAGCTAGAAAGTGCTTAGAAAAAGGGTATGTATTTTGCGCAGAAAATGCTTATTGTATACGTTAAATAAATCGAACATAAGTTATCGCTTATAGTCATGCTGTCCCAGAGTAATAGGATTCGGATTGCTGAGTACCCAATGCACTGACAGTTCGCACAGTCTCGCAGGTTCATCACTACCATTTCCATTGTGAAGTTCTTTCACTAATGTTACTGCCTCTTGAAGTGCAGCAGCATTTAATGGTGTGCCCAAGCTAAAGTAATGTATCAAAGTATTGAGCATTTTACGATATTGATTATCCCAGTTGATACCGCCATTATCTAAAATTTCGTATGACACTTTACCTGTAATACGGATAACCTCACCCTGTACGGTTTTCGCATGTCCGTTTGAAGGAATGAGTAAATTCCAGAGTTCATTATGTTGCGCCTGCCAACCCTTTGTTGTTACTGTTATTGAAGAGGCATCGTCGTGCGTCTTTCGCTTCTCTACTGGAGGAACATCAAATAGCTCATATAGACGTAAAAGTGCCTCATCGGTTTGATTCAAATATTCTTTATTAAAGCCATTTCTGTGAAATTCAAAGTCGCTTCCGATTCGCTTAATAAAGTCTTTCATTTCCGGTGTTACTGTTGTTTCAGCGTTAAGCAATATATCGGCAACTTCCGCCATATTAACAATATCCGCGTTTCTGCAACATACCAAAGCTTTTGCTAATGGAGTCTGTTTCATCTTATTTTCTGCATTGATATTTGCTCCTTTAGTAACCAACGTTTGAACCGCTTTTGGTTTAAATGAACCTACGGCAGCAAATAAAGGTGTCTCGTTTTGATAATCAATGGCTTCTATATCTGCACCCAAATCAAGCAGCAATTCAGTATTACCGCACCAACTTATTGCATGTTCGTGCAAAGGCGTTTTTCCGTAATTGTCTCTAGCATTTATATCAGCACCCTGTTCCACGAGCCAGCGAACCAATTCATTCGGTATTTTGAAAAAGCTCAAGGCTGTTGATTTACTGTAACCGCCACGGGCATCCAATTCACATTGGGTAAATACCTCTTTTAATGCTGATATGTCGCCTGCTTTAATTAGTTCATCAAAATTTTTCGGCAAGGTTTTTTTCTTCTTTCCCATATGTGCTTTCACTCCTTACCTCAGAGTATATAAATTTTCTTCATCACCAAATACATTCTAGATTTTACCATCTTTTCTTTTCTTTTAGTATTAAAAATTGCTCTTGAAATCAAGTTTCTAAAATATATCTTTGACATTGTCTTGCAATCA
This sequence comes from Paenibacillus sp. P5_B5, assembly GCF_056400365.1. Taxonomy (NCBI): domain Bacteria; kingdom Bacillati; phylum Bacillota; class Bacilli; order Caryophanales; family Paenibacillaceae; genus Paenibacillus; species Paenibacillus sp. P5_B5. Next base: position 523,166 of record NZ_JBFULK010000001.1, on the reverse strand, counting down.
TTTCGCCTAACGTTTGGTATTCACGAAGCCGAGAGACTTAAGTGACCGGAGGGAACGGGTGCGTAGCACTTAGTCTCGCAGGCTTGTCCGCTGAATTCACTTCCCCGAAATGCCTCTGGCAGACCAAAGACCGTAAGGCCTGCAGCGTTAATACGGTGTTAGATGTCGTAGGGGCCTTCTTCGAATAGCTGACACATCATTTATTTGTCTTAAGACATGTTTTAATTTGATCTAAAAAACGATTCATATCGGCTTTTGTTGTAAATGTTCTCTTAGGTATGATATGTGCCATGATCTTATCTATAAAAATATAGAAATAATCTTTATCTTCTTCAATGCTATTAATCCCTTCCCATTTCGTACTTCCTTCTGTTACTGAATTTCTCCATCTTAATTCCTCTTTTGTTATCTCTATTTCATGAACTCCTAATATTCCTTTGTTATCTTCCAATAATTTCTTAATTCTTTGTTTAATGCGTTTATATGCAAAATAATTAATGATTACTCCACCAATAATTCCCACACTTACACTGTACCAAAAAGGTAGTTTGATCCCAAGGAAAATTAGTACCATCATAATAGGCAATCCTACAATAAACGAATAAACGGTTACTTTATACCGTTGAAGTAACACAAATTTATTAAAGTTCCAATAGTCTTCTCGGTTTATCTCTATTTTTAACATCTCTTTTGTTGCTCCTTTTGTTTATTGTTTTTTTGTAATGATTTGTAAAAGTATATTTTTGCCCCAATGTCATCTAACGTTCTTGTATCTACGAACCCGAGAGGCTTAAAGGAGCGTCAGCGACTGGGGTCCGACGGACTTAGCCTCGCATGGTTGTGAGCTGAATCAACTTCCCCGTCAACCTCATAATGCGAACCAAGGGCAGAGCCCGCTGTGTAGATACGGTGTTGGTATATTAAGCTCACCCCAATTAGTCGGGGATGAGCTTTTTCTTTTATACTTAAAAGATCAGCACTGGGTTAAAAACGAATACGGTGTTGGGACTTAGATCTCGTCGTATAAAGTGTTTCAGCTCTTGCAGTGTTCATACCCCGATTTAGCTGGTTGGGCTCCGAGCCCGTATCACCGTGCCAACCTGTGGAGAATAGTTGCTTTGGGTCCTAGTGTAATTAAGGAGGTCATATGAATCAACCTGTTTTAAGTATCGATATTGCGAAAGGGAAAAGTGTTGCTGCTGCTTTCACTTCTTATGGAATTCAAGTAAAGAAGCCCTTTTCTTTCTCTCATTCGCCTGATAATGTCTCTGCACTGCTTACTTTGCTTGCTCAACTAGAAGAATCCACGCATGAGCGACCAGTTGTTGTTATGGAGGCTACTGGAAACTATTCCAAACCGATTGCTTCTTTCTTTTTTTCTCAAGGTTATTCCGTCTTCATGCTGAATCCATTAACGACTCACGAGCTAAAGAAACGCTCTACCGTAAGGTAAAAACAGATTCGATTGATGCGATTCGAATTGCTAACGCTTTCTATTTAGGGGAAGGTACGCCCCTGATTCAAACCGACGAAGAGGTGACAGAACTTCGGTTTCTGTGCCGACAGTATTCCAATTGGATCGCACTACTCAGCGAGGTTCAGCTTCAATTCCGATCCGTCTTGGACTTAGCTTTTCCAGGCTATGACAAGGCGTTCCAAAACATCTTCAACCCTTCGTCACTTCAACTGTTATCCAGATTTCCCTCGCCTTTAGCTCTTCTCAACGCTGATAAAGAGGAAATCTTAAAGATCCTTATGCATAACCGTAGGGGGCGACCATGGAACGAAGAAAAGCATGCTCTACTTATTTCGATTGCTCAAAGCAGTCTTCCTGATCCATATGGATCTCAGGCTCACCAGTTTACGTTGCTGAATTATATGAACCTATTAAAGACTTACCAAGATGGTATTTCAGCCCTTGAACAGCAAATGGAAACCTTGGCTCAAAAATCCCTTGCCTACCATCTATTACGCTCTATTCCTGGTGTAGGACCTATTACAGCTGCCATGATTCACGCTGAAATTGGGGACATAAAAAGGTTCCCTTCTGTGAAACAGTTAACCGCTTTTGCAGGGCTGGATTCATCTGTTTACGAGTCGGGAACCTTTAAGGCAAACCAGAATCGTATCTCGAAACGAGGTTCTGCCTATCTCCGCACAGCTCTTTACCAAGCTACTATTGGAGGTATTTCTAAGCAAATCCATGGTCCTCGAAATCCGATTCTAGGGCAATATTACCAGCAAAAGCGCCTGGAAGGCAAGCCTGCAAAAGTTGCTATTGTGGCTACATCAAACAAGCTTTTGCGCATGATCTTTGGGATTTTGAGCAAAGGCACACCTTTTCAGATCGAGTAGCGAACAATATTAGGAATATTTTACCATTATCCCACTTCTTTTGAGTAGGCTTATTTAAGTGTGTTTATTTTGACTCTCTGAAATCTCTAACCGGTTAAAGCTTGACTTTGATTAGCTGGTTTATAGGATGTAAGCGCCATCTTTGACATACTTACACAATTCATTTTGGTTCTCCATTACCAAATAACTAAAAAATAATTCAATGCAACTTTATCCATAAAGGTTGAAATTCAGAGTTCTAATACTGTTACAAGCTCGTCGTGGCACACTTCACCGTTCTCACAGAAGCCAAAGCTCTCATATAGCTTTTTAGCGGCCAAGTTATCAGGGCTAAACGGAATCCAACAATTACGTGCAGGACCAGCCGGAAAAGTTCGAATAAACTCCAATGTTTTCTTCAATGCTTCACGACCATAACCCAGGTTCTGGTACTGTTTATCAATCATGAGTCGTAAAATGCAATAGCTATTGTTAGCGATTGCAGGAAGATCATATCCGGTGATTCCGTAAGTCAACATAACAAAACCTACCGGTTGCTCATCCGAGTAAATGGCAAACGGAAAGGGATGTCCCCCATTGGTTGCAAGGACATAACACGATGCTGCACTTGAAAGATTTGATGCAACGTATTGTTTCTGCTCTTCTGATACTTCCAAGTTAAATATGGAACGTCGGTTATCCAATGTAATCTTTCTGAGGGTAATCATGAATAGCCCTTCCTTTTCATAATTTAGATTGATGGTTCCGTTTCACTGTAAAATTGAATTAATCTTTCATTTATTTAAAAGAGATAGAATTAACTTCATTTGATTACTTTAATATTTTTGCGCTGATTTCCTATAACGTCTTATTCACGAACTTCGTAAATAACTCCATATTTAGAGTATTCGCGAAATAATTAAGCTATAATCCCTTTTGTTTAACAAAGGGAGTCCTCCATAATCAGGGGTGCAGTGGGAATAATTCCATATCAATTTTATCTGCAATTAGAGTGTAAAACTCTGGAAATCTCGGATCTGTTTTGCATGGTATTTCTTCAAATGTCCGTATAAATAACCCTGCCATTCCGATTGCAGTTATAATCTCTCCGATTGTCCAACTTCGCACTAAAACCTTACTTAATTCAGAGCGTTCTTCCTCGGGCAGCAACTTAGCAAAAGCCACTTGTCCTTCCTTAATACTAACGTCAAAGTAATTACCAGTTGGCTGGTTTAGATTATATGTATTCATCCATGCATGTGCGAAAGGATGGAAGTCAGTCAGAATAAACCGACCATTGTTCCCTAGTCTGCGACGAACCACAGAGAAAATAGAGTTGAGGTCTGTAAAATAATGCAAAATACCAAACTCCATCAACACGATGTCAAATTCGCCTAGTGTCTCTTCGTCCGGGATATTCAAGACGTCTGAACAGATATAGTTGATATCCACCCCAGAAGCGGCAGCAGTCTGCATCGCGTACAACCGATTCTCTTCAGAAATATCCACCACGGTAACATCAGCACCTAGCAATGCTAAAGAAATTGCCTTTCGACCGTGTGACCCAAGGAGGTTAATAACTCGCTTGCCCGCTGGATCACCAATGTACTTTAGCCAGTAACGTAAGTGATGCTTGTGTTCCAACTTCAGTTCTACCGCAAGTTCTTCTGGTGTTCCATACTTTTGAACCCAAGCCTGATACGCTTTCGTTTCCCACGCAAGCTTGTTCGCAATTGCCAGTTCTTCTTGCACACACATACCTCCCAGATTCACATGTCGACATTCGCTGGTATATAGTACATTTACGTTCTAATTGTCAACATTATTTAACTCTACTGCTCGTTAGCTGAACAAAGGGCTACCACTCGGCAGCCCTTCATTATTGAAGTATCCACTAATGCCTCAAGCAATTGGTGTACCGTTTTTAACAGGTTCATCTGGTTTTAAGAGAACCACATCACCTTCTGAAGGAGTACCTCCGATTACCAATACCTCAGATTTAAAGCCTGCAATACGTCTAACAGGAAAATTCATTACTGCGATTACTTGACGTCCAATAAGTTGTTCTGATTCATATCTTTGAGTAATCTGAGCAGAAGAGCGTTTAATACCAATCTCACCAAAATCGATTTCTAATTTTATTGCAGGTTTTCGAGCTTCTGGAAACGGCTCTGCTTTAATTACAGTACCGACACGGATATCTAATTTCATAAAATCCTCAATTGTCACCACGATTGCTGCCTCCATTTTTTACAGTTAAGCTAATTTTACGATATCACTATGAATAATTAAAGATGTATTATAGAGATCTAATCCATTTATGAAACTCAGATGGTTCGTCTATAGCTAGATACATCTTTGTGAAAGTACGTTTTCTGCCAAACATAAATACAGCTTCGACAGGCTCCGTACATTCGATTAAGTCATAGACTTAGAACATATCTTCCATTTATTCTTTGTCGTAATAACATCAGTACACAAAGCAAAGGAAGCACTGATAATCAATCTATTGAATAGTCTAATATAATATATAAACGGGATTTATTTTTAAATAACAATTGACTCTCACATTAATGTCACAGTTTATAATAAGCTTACAACCATCAATATAGGAGTTGCATCCATTGAAAATTGGGGAATTGTCTAAGTTAACAGGTGTTAGTATTCGTTCACTACGATATTACGAAGAACAAGGGTTGATTTCGCCAAAGCGCCTTGAGAACGGTTATCGGGAATATAACATGCTGACCATTGAACAAGTAAATACAATCAAATTTTATCTCAATCTCGGCCTATCAACAGAACAAATTTCAACATTTCTCCAATGTGTACTCATCAGTAAAGAAGCCTTCTGTAAGGAAGTGATGCCGGTCTATCAAGCTAAGCTTGAGGAGATAAACAGTCAGATTCTTCAACTCACTGCAATCAAATCCAATTTAGAAGAACGCATTCAGGCCATTCAATTAGAAAATAAATAACTGATGGAGGTTAGATTATGACTATTAAAAATATATCAGATCTGGATTATCGCAAAAATATTTCAAATAAAGGTGTCACCATTATTGATTTTACCGCGCCTTGGTGTCCACCCTGCAAAGCTTTAAACCCTATTCTAGATGGGTTAGATCAAGATTTCGGTAAATCGGTTAACATTCTTAAGCTGAATGTAGACGATTCACCAGAAGCTGCAGCAGAGTTTGGGATTATGTCCATGCCAACTGTTATGCTATTTAAGGATGCGAAGCCAGTTGAGAAATTAGTTGGATTACGATCCAAAGAGGTATACAAAGGACTTATTGCAAAGTATGTAAATTAAACAAATGCATTTAACAAGAAGTAACGGGTTCGCTGTCCTTATAGGATGGCGAACCCGTTCATCTTCTATTTAGAGCTTTGCTCGATAAAAGTCTGTACTTCTTCCACGGAAGGTGCCGCACTTGCCCCACCTATTCGAAGCGTCGCTAATGCGCCGCATGCACAGGCAAACTGCATCATCTCTTCCCTGCTGCTTCCTGCCAAATAACTATAAATCAATCCCGCATTAAAGGAATCTCCAGCGCCTGTCGTGTCGATCGGAGTCACTTTAAACGGTTCTCCCATTATTCTGTTCCCCTGCTCATCAATCATGACAGCACCCTTAGAACCACATTTAACCGCTACAGTATTATGCTTAGCTGGCAGCTTCAGGATAGCATCTTCTAATTGATCCGTAGCATAAATTTGCATAAGTTCATCTTCACTCGGAATAAAAAGTGTCGTCCACTCCATCAATTCTGATATTTGACTCTCATACCACTGATTATGTAAATCCCAGCCAGTATCAAATGAAGTACTAATGCCACGCTCTGTTGCTTTCTTAAATACAGTTTTCCAGTGATCTCGCATATCATCTTGCAAAAAATAAGAACCAAAATGAATGAGATCTGCCTGCTCATACATTTCTTCAGGAAGAAGGTCCATATTCAAATGCGGTATAGCACCTAGATAAGTAAGTAATGCTCGATCCTTCTCAGTGGATAGTGAGAGTGTTACACCAGTTTGCATAGCTGGATCTACCTTCACATACCTGGTATCTACACCTCTTTGCTGCAGTTTTTCGATACACATGCGACCGAATTGATCGTCACCAACTACACTCACCAAATATACATTTAAACCAAGACCCGCTAGTCCAGATGCGGTAATCGCTGAAGAAGAGCCTAGCACAATATCAAATGAATCTAGCAGCTTCTCTCGATTCCATTCAGGCAATATGTCTTTACCCTTAATAATCACGTCTACATTTAATTCGCCTAGAATAAACACATTTTTCTGCATACTCACCCTACCTACCAATTCTATTTAGTATCTCATCTTGGGTACATTTTCCACCGACTATTCTACTTATTAGAATACCTTATTCGCAATCTGATTGCTAACCTAAATAAATCACTTAATATCCTATAAAATTAGTAATTTAGGCCATATTTGAGACCAATTCTTCTTGGAGATCCTAGAATGATAGTACGAACGATCATGAAACTTCGGACTCTGTCTCACCCTACATTCAAAAATATCATCTAATCCATATGGACAAACATAAGTTAAGCGATCATCGTCCTCTAATCGAATTGCAATTCCTGTAACTGTCTCCGGCCAATGGCTAATCGCATCCTCAATACCTGAGTATGGCTCATCACCATTACGAATGTGCATTCTAGCTTGATTCTTGACAGACCACAGAAAATTGCCTGTTTGTTCAATTAACTGTTGTTCATATTGAATATCTATTTCTTCATCCAATTGTTCCAAATCGTAATAGATCAGATCAATATCATTCAGAGGTGTTCGATTCGTAAACCCATGAACATAATCCCATATGTAGTTACGAACATATCCAGCTGAAATATATGCTTCCGGTAATCTCAGATCACGTACTATTCTTAGATCTTTCATCATTTCAGAGTTATTCCGTATTAAGTCCAGAAATTGATCCTCGTACTTAGAAATAGCACTGATTATTGGAGACAACTGACATCAATTCCTTCCTCGGCTATGTAGGGACACATATCTACTCATATCTACAATTATCCTTCCATTGCATGGATATGTACAGAATACCTTATTCACTTGTTATGCTCAAACAAAAAGATAGCTCCATCGCAGATCGCAATTGGAACTATCCATTCATAACTCAGCTAAATTTACTCGTACTTCAACCAAGATTTAAAAAACTTATCATCTTCCATTAAGAAATACGCCTTGGTAAATCGAACGAACTCCTTGGTGTCCACTTGCTTGTAAGCATAGTTGGTATAATACGCTTTGAGATAAGCCCTGGCAGTTTCGATGCCATCATGTTTGTCGAATAGCTCCCATAGTTTGAGTGTTGGTTGGGCGTATAAGTAGGTAAAAAAGCGCCCCCCAGTCTCATAATCATGTAGTGGTAAATTGGATGGTTTGCGAGTAGATCGAATCGTAGATTCATATTCTTTCACATGCTTGAAACTTAATTTCTCGTCCAATTGCTCGGCATCCAATCTTAATAATGAGGCAGTAAACTCTGTGAAGCCTTCGTCCAAATATCCTTCTGTATACGGATCATTGGTAACGACTCCATAGAACCACTGATGAGCCATTTCATGCTGCAACGTTTGTTTTAGCATAAATGCGTCATCAAATCCACCCACGGTTACAATTCCAGGGTATTCCATATTCGCTCCTGGACCAATGAGAATATCGATCTGTTTACGTGGATATAAGCCAATATTCTTTTCGTAATAAGAAAATGCCTCTACCGCATTATCTATCCAACCATCTATTAATGATTCGTCCTCTTGTTTTCCAAACACACGAATTTCCGTGCTTCCTACCATCTTCTTACGCATGATTGAATCCTTCAATATCCCGATGAAGACTTCTTTGGAACGTTTAACTTCTAAAACACCTGAAACCGATGGCTCGTCTACTTCATCATCTGCTGAAGATACGACCGTAAATCCATTTGGTACCTTATAATGAACTTTAAAATCGGTGAAGTCTGTAAAATACGACTCCCCATATCCAATATAATCATTTTTATTCCATCCCCCTTGGTAATTCGCTAACATAGGGTAGAATTGAGCCAAATGATAATCAATTCCTGCTTTGGTAAAACGAATACCTTGTTCTGGAAACGTAAACGAATACGTAATCTCCACTTTATTAGCTTTCTCCTGTTGCAGTCCATCGGTGAGAGAAACTGTTAATGTATCCTTATGAAGTGTAAATTCATTTGGTTTACCATCGACCTTCACCTGATTGATTTGAAATGTACCCTCAGATCCTAACATTCGTTCTAATTTATTTTCCTTAGTAAACATGTTCGGAATCATATAGAAGACCAGTTTGTCCCATACATCTAACGAATTATTCGATACATCAATACTTGCCGTTAGATCAAATTCACCTGAAGATTGCATTTCAATTGAAAGATCGTAAATGGCATTACTTTCATTTGACACCCCTTGCGGTTCAAATTTCCTTAAATCTCCGATCTGAGGGGCATTCTCATCAAATAAGCTTGTTTGTGTTGTCTTTGGCTTGGCATTAGCCGCAAGGAATCCTGGTAAGTAGTCATAAGCTAATTTGCCAGCTATAACGACAACGATTAAACCGAGAACCGTTACAAATGCAAAGAACCAGCGCTCTGTTCCTTTCTTGGATGTATAAATAGTTCTTGTCGTTCCAGCAGGAAAACCGCGTACTGCGAATTCTGCTGGTATCCATGCTGAGATGAGCCCAATGATCATTGGTATTGCACACACTGGTAACAAATACAAAGCATCTAACCAAGGAACGGATGCGTACATATACCAGACAATTATTAACCCTATTCCGTAGCCAATAATGCCAGATAACAAGCCACAAATCCATCCTTCGAGGATAATCAACCTCCGAACAGCCCCACTACGCCATCCAATAGATTTCAGTAAGAATAATTCGACTTTTCGTTCCGTCACATTCTGCCACACGAGTTCACCTGTTGTAAGAACGCAAATGACAAGTGTAACAACGATTGCAATATAATGCTGGGGTCCAATTTGAACCGAGATGTATTGTCCTACCCAGCTTGTATAGAGAACCCCTTTTAGCCTTAAAGTAATGAATAATAGAAGTACGAGTAATGCTGTTGGAAGGGCAATCGAGACAATGGATAGAGAATATCTGCCCAGTTTACCTAGAAAATGATTGAGTGCCATCGCAAACATTCCGTTTGCTCTGAGCCATCTTCTTGACTGCTTCGTTATTTCACCTGTTCGCATCGTTTCATAAGGCTTAATTCGTCCTGACAGCCATGCAGGCCAGAGTGAACCAAGTAAGTAGACCACAAGACCTAGAGATGAGATCAGCCCAATACGTAATAGATCCACATTCTGAGGATTATTTAATTTCATCATAAATCCAATTATTCCTGACACAATAAAGGCAAATAACCCTAATATCACTGCTTCTTGTACGATCATCCTTTTTAACTGCGATGGCTTCCAGCCAACAGCTAGCAGTACAGCAAATTCTTTACGGCGCATGAATAGCGATACGAGCTGCGTAGCTTGTACATATAGAACAGCAACAATTAGGATTAGCAGCATAATGATACTAAAGCCCATCTGTGTTTCTTGAAAAATCCCCGTCGTTACGCCAACTTTCATCCACATCTGTTCAATCCATCCGAGTGCAGGTACATCTCCATTGGCAGGTATATTAATTAACACTGGCTCTGGTGAGGAACCTAAGATGATATCTGCTAATAAACCCGTTTGACGCTCTATCTCCGCAGCCACGCGTTCCACTTTAGCTTGATTTTCTGCGGAGAAATCTGTAACGCCAGCAACCTTAACCCGAATAGAGGAGATTGCCTTATCTCCAAGGACCGCCGTTGCCCCATCTATTGTGGTTAATATAGTAGGTGCACTGGTTAGTACACCTAACGGGTTCGTTGTTGCAGCTACATTCTGAGCTGGATTAACTGGATTTCCTTGTGCATCAAGTACAAGCTTGGCTGCAGGAGAACGGTAAGTTTCTAATGGAGTTTCACTCATCGGATCTTTTGATAATCGTAATTTACCTGGATCGTAGACGCCTACAATGTTGAATAATGTTCTAAATCCAGCCGTATATCTATCCTCCGTCTGATATATGTTATAATCTCGAAATGAATTAGTATATGGTCTATATAAAGTAAACCCTGGAAAAAATTCTGGAGGATTTGTACTAGATGTTGGGGTTACTTGATAGGCATTAGTCCAACGGTCAGGATAAGGACTCATAATTGTATTTATTTGTAGAGGTGTTGGCTGAAGAAAAAGATCATGACCTGCATCTAATTTCACTGAATCCCCGGTCTCAAAAGAATCTCCGGTATATGGATTAAGCCCTGTAAGCATTCCAAAAAACACTTCATATAGTTGCTTCGTATCATACTCACGAATAATCGCATTTTCCTTTAATACACCAACAGTTTTTAAATAATCTACTCCTCCTTTCTCTTTAACCATTTCCATCGTTTTCAACATCTGCTCATTCGTTTCTGCAGGTAAGTCTAGTTTTTCAATTCGAAAGGAAGAAGTTTTGTCAACAAATGGCTGACTACTAACAAGTACAGGTAGAGTAAATACAGGGAGAGTTACCCCATCACCATTGCTATTAGATTTTATCAAGGGATTGTCTTTTACTTGAAAATATCTACTGCTATCAAATGGTAAAATAGCTTCATCCAGTCCTACTAATTTTGCTTCTTGCTCAGGATCAACACCTACCAGTAAACGTTCATCTTTGACATAAATATCTCCGCTAAAATAACCAAGACCGTAATTTTCCAAAAAATCTCTTTTAACAAAAGCATCTTTACTGTCAATATTTAATGCAAAACCTTTCGTAGTATAACCCTCACGCTGTTCCGTTTCTTCATGAATACCGCTTCTTGATGTAGTTTGGTTAGAGATTCGATATATACCATTCTCAGGCAATTTGAGCCCTTCAAATATTATATCGTTGTATACATATCCCATCACTGCTAGTGGTGCAGCAATATCGACATTATCAATACCTTTTATAGTCTTGTATTGTTCAGTCGAAATCCCACCTCCAATACCACTGAGGAAATTGGGTTCGAACAGCTTGTCCTCTTCCGTTACACTTCTTGTTCCTTGCGAACGTACAACAATGTCATAAGAAGCCCTCCATTTCTTCTCAAGGGTATTAGACACAGTACCAAAGTTAGATTCCGTAAGTGTTGATAAGAACGTTAAACCTGAACTTATAATAAGAATTCCGACAAGCAGTAGGATGAATCGCTGCTTATGTCTCCACCAATTGCGCCATATGAAGCGGGTCATAGATGAACCTCCCTTTTATCCATTATCAAAGCTTCAACCATGACTCAAAAAACTTATCATCTTCCATCAAGAAATACGCTTTCGTGAATCGAATGAACTCTCTGGTGTCCACTTGTTTGTAGGCATAAGTGGCATAGTAAGCTTTGAGAAAAGCCTTGGCCGTTTCGATGCTGTTGTACTTTGAGAAAAGCTCCCATAATTTCAAAGTAGGTTGTAGATACACATATTGACCGTACTTACCATCAAAATTAGGCAATGGGAGATTGGAGGGCTTTTGAGCAGGCTCCGTTTTCATTCTACTAGTACGAGAAAATGCCTCATCTTCGTCAAATTTCTCCCCATCCATACGTAGGAGTGTTGCACTAAATTCAGTAAATCCTTCATCTAAATACGCCATATTATAAGGGTCGTTAGAGACAACACCATAAAACCACTGATGGGCTATTTCGTGCTGCAGCGTATGCTTCTTACTCTCAAAATCATCCGTAGGACCTCCAATTGTCACAATACCTGGGTACTCCATAGCCGCGCCTTCTTCAATGAAAATGTCTAACTGCTTCCGAGGATATAACCCTATTGTCTGCTGATAATATTGAAATGCTTGCACTGCATCATCGAGCATTACATCCACTAAAGTAACATCGCTCGTAGCACCAAACACTCGGATTTCTGTTCCTTCAATTGTTTTTTTGCGAACAATTCGATCTTTGACAATAGCGACGAATAGTTCCTTTACCCGCTCCACCTCGAATTGACCAGATGCAAGTGTTTGATCAATTTCATCATCTGCTGAAGAGACAACCGTATAACCTGTTGGAACTTTATACGCAAATTTGAAATTGGTGAAATCCGTAAGATAGGATTCGCCACCAGCGTAATAATCCTCTTTGATCCAGCCTTTATTATAATTAGCTAGCATCGGATAGAATTGCGCTAAATAATAATTATCTTTTTCTTTCGAGAAACGAATGCCTTGTTCTGGAACGGTAAAAGTATAGGATACATCCACTTTAGTATTCGCCCCTTGCTGCAAGGGCTCGGACAAAGGAACAGTCAAAGTATCGTAATGAAGATCATACAATGTCTTCTTCCCTGCTAGTTTAATTTCATTTATGTCTACTTTGGCTGCATCTATTAAATATGTAGGTTTATTAGCCTCTGTAAACACATTCGGAATCATATAGAATACCAACTTGTCCCATGTTTCGGCAGAATCATTCGTAATATCAATAGTAGCCTTAACAGTGAACTGACCAGAGGAATTCAAATCTAGAGATATATCATATTCCGCCTTGCTACCGTTCGGTACCGTTTCAGGCACATAATCTCTCGGTATGCCAATAGTTATGGGTTCTTCCTTAATCATGTTCGTAACAGGTGCTTCCTGTACAGTATTAGCAGCTATGAGCTTGGGAATATACTTGTATGCAGCTATACTTACGATTGTTATAATGATAAGTCCCATCATTGTTACCGAGGCAAAGAACCATCTCTGAGTGGATCGGCTAGACGAATATATTGAACCAGTCGTACCGGCCGGGAACCCACGAACAGCAAATTCTGCAGGAATCCATGCGGCGATTAATCCCACAATCATAGGAACTATGCATACAGGAAGTAGAATCAAGGTGTCCATTAACGGCACTTCACCATACATATAGCCAGTAATAGCGAGTCCAATTAGATAACCGATTAATCCTGACAGTAACCCGCATACGCCACCCTCATAAAGAATTAACATACGTACTGCATTACTTCGCCAACCAATCGACTTTAGCAAAAATAACTCTGGCTTACGCTCCGTCACATTCTGCCAGATCAATTCACTTGTCGTCAGTACACAGATTACTAGCGTAACTCCAATTGCGACAAAATGTTGAGATCCAATCTGTACGGATATGTACTCTCCAATCCAGCTTGTATATAGTACACCTTTAAGTCGGAACGTTATAAATAACAACAGAACCAGTAACGCCGTTGGCAGAGCAATTGAGATAATCGATAGCGCGTATCGCCCGATTTTGCCAAAAAAATGATTTATAGCCATCGAGAAGATCCCTCTTGAAGTCCATACACGACGTGAAGTCTTGCTAATTTCTCCTACTCGCATAGTCTCATAAGGACGAATTTTACCCGTCAACCAAGCAGGCCACAGGGCACCAAGTACATATATAACCAGTCCTAGTAGAGCAAACACCCCAATACGGGATAAATCCACCTCATCAGGAGTTTGTAACCACAACACAAGTCCAATCGTTCCTGAGATAGCTGACGCAAATAACCCTAGAATAATCGCCTCTTGAATCACCATTCGTTTCAACTTCAAGGGGCGTAAACCAATAGCAAGTAAGACAGCAAACTCCCGTCGCCTCATCAGAAGTGAGACAAGCTGCGAGGCTTGAACGTACATTACTGCAACTAATAAGATCAGGATCATAATCAAGCTAAAACCCATTTGTGTTTCATTGAATAATCCGGTCGCTTCTCCAACCTTGATCCAGGTTTGCTCGATCCATCCAAGAGCAGGTGTATCCCCATTCTGTGGAACCTCAATTAGAACAGGTTGTGGCGCCGAACCAAAGATAACATCAGCAATAAGGCCAGTTTCACGTTCGATGTCATGAGCGACCTTTTCAACTTTTGCCTGATTATCGGAACTCAAATCATTTACATCAGCTACCTTGATTCGAATGGCTGAGATCGCTTGGTCTCCATATATGCTCGTTGCGGCATCAATTGTTGTCAGTAAGGATGGAGGGCTTGTCAATAAACCAAATGGATTCATGGTCGCCTGCATAGCTTGCGGCGGATTAACCGGATTTCCTTCGGAATCCAGAACTAGTCGTGCACTTGAAGCCCGATAAGTTTCCAGTGGGGTCTGACTAGTAGGGTCTTTAGAAACAGTCAGCTTATTAGGGTCATAGAACCCGATCCAATTGGGATCTAAGATTTCTGTAAAACTACTATACGTCACTGGACGATAAATATTTTTAAAATAGTTATAACCTTGTATTATTAACGGATCCGCCTTATAAGAAAAATTCCATTTATCCTTAAATGGTCCCGTTGTTGTGCTGAGATTGAGTGGAGTTGACTTTTGATTTATAACTAGATATGACTGCACACCACCGTTTTCACTTTCAAATTGATTTCCCGTATAGGGGTCAGTACCTGTCAAACTACCGATAAATATCTGGTAGGATTTTATGGAATCGAAATGATATTCGTTCTTTACTCCCTTAACAGAAGGGATTGTATCCAAGTATGCACGTGCACCATTCTTCTTTACTGTCTCCATTGTATCTTTTGCTTGTTCAGCAGTATTAAAAGGCAAATCCAGCCTTTCAATTTTGAAGTTATATTGAGTATCATCAAACGGTACACTACTAACGAGAATGGGCATTTTAACTATTGGTAGAGCTTGAAGATCATTCTCATTCTTATTCTTATTATCATTTATCTTTATTACATCATTTTTATTAAAATAACGACTCGTCTCAAAAGGAATTATAGCTTTATCCAACCCGACTAATCTAGCCTCTTGCTCAGGATCTATACCAACTAATAGCTTAATTTCAAATCCACTTAACTGTCTTGTCCCCTCATCATATTCATTTACTCCATACGCATGAAATCCTGATGTATCATTTAATGACTTTCGAGGTATACTCCATGGACCATTAGTTAGATAAGTTGTTAATGAAACAGATTCCTGATTAACTCCACTATCTGATGCGGCATGATGTGTAATTCTGTAAACTCCCATATCTGTGAGTTTAAATTTATCAAAAACCACTGTGAAATGCGTATACCCCATAATAGCCAGAGGTGCCGCAATATCAACATTATTGATAGCCTTGATCTGCTCGAATTGCTTAGTCGATATACCTCCACTTAGCCCACTTAGAAAATTCGGCTCAAACAACTTGTCCTCTTCCGTCACACTACGTGTTCCTTGCGGACGTACAACAATGTCATAGGAAGCTTTCCACTTTTTCTCTAGCGTCTCAGATACCGTACCGAAGTTAGATTCCGTAAGTGTCGATAAGAAGGTTAATCCCGAACTTATGATAAGAATACCCACTAGCAGTAGGATGAATCGTTGCTTATGTCTCCACCAATTACGCCAAATGAAACGGGTCATAGACTGACCTCTGCCACCTCTTCTAAACTCGAAGTATATGAGTCACTTACAACTATCCCGTCTTTCATCTCAATTACACGATCGGCACGTTCCGCTAGCTGTCTGTCATGTGTCACGAATATAACACCGCATCCTCTGCTCTTATGCTGCTCAAGAATTAGTTCGAAAATCAACGTACTATTCTCTGTATCCAGATTTCCAGTCGGCTCATCGGCAAGTAACCACTTTGGCTCGTTTACAAGCGCACGGGCAATCGCAACACGCTGTTGTTCTCCGCCTGAAAGCTGTGAGGGTAGAGACTTCATTTTCGTCGATAAACCAACTTGCTCCAGTAACTGCTTCGCTCGTTCCGATTTGTTGTAAGACACACGTCTTGACAGAAGCGGAGACATGACATTCTCTAAAGCAGTTAAAGTAGGAAGTAAGTGAAACTGCTGAAATACAAATCCAATTTGTTCAAATCTGAAGTCTGCTAGTTTACTAGATCTAAGCTTAAATACGTCGACTTCGTCGAACTTAATGCTCCCTGTCGTCGGTTCGTCTAGCGTACCAATCAACGATAACAATGTCGATTTACCAGATCCAGATGCTCCCACAATCGCTGTAAAATCACTCTGCTTCACAGTCAAATCAACATTACGAACCGCATGCGTCTCAGTCCCATCACCAGAATAACGCTTACCTAATCCACTAATACTAATATTATTCATCCTAAGTTTTCCTCCCAATATAACAAGTAGCACCACTTTTTAATGATAAAGAAGAAGCGCTCTCAAAAGTTACCTACAAGTTAATCACCTACAAAAAAACTAAATAATGTAAACTACACACTAATTATTGTAACATTTGCATTATCATTGTAAAGGAATATTATTCCATCTATTTTAGATAATAGGCTTCAGTGATCATAAACTTATACTTTCTGATATACAAAAAAACGCGCGCATGACCCATTAGTCATACACGCATTGCTTTTATTTCCTCAAATATTATGTTGTTAATCCCATTTAGCAGTATCTGGTTTCCAGCTCTTCTGCAGCTTCCGAATATAAATGATTTGACCAATGTGATAGGCGTTATGTGTTGAAATAATTCCAAGAATTTGCCACCACTTCACTGATACTGAGAATCCATTTACTTCACTTTCTACTTTCTCTTCAGTTAATAGCTCTTGCCATTGCAACAGCACTTCTAATAGTTCTTCCTTTAGGGCACTAAATGTATGATTTTCCGGTATGTTGAAGCTATTATTATTATTTCCTATGGATGGTACAGCCTTGACATCAGATTTAATGTACCTGGTTTGCCATGTCCTGTTCCAATAAAGCAGATGTGCAACAAGTTCAGCGATACTATTACAATCTTCGTTAGGCTTCCAAAATGCTTCTTCCTCTGTTAAATTATCAACTGCGTCTGAAAATGGAACATACCAACTAGGGTCGTTAGCATTTGCTAACAATTGGTCGGCTATAACATCTTTTGCGTGAACCATGCGTTCAACACCCCTTATCACACATAAATTGTTTTTATATTTTATAATCCTTAACTATTATTTAGACTTTTCATCCATCTCATCTAGAACCTTACGAATCGATTCCTCATCAGTTTGCTTCAATGCCTTCAATTGCTGTAGCTTATTCATCATTTCTGTAACAGCTGGATCTAGTTCATTAATTTCTTCGCCTGGATCGAACCAGATATAATAACCAATCGGGCCATTACGAAGAAATGATTTATGCCAGTGCTCAGGATACGTATACGCTTGATCCGTGAACATCAAACTCAGTACTTCATCATTTTCTAGTGGCATTAAATAATGGAATTGCTCTTCGGCTCCTCCAGCAGTAATATCACGATGTAAATAAGCATAGTGAAGATAATGTTCACCTGTTTCATTATCTTTCATAATCTCGTAGCTCTCGAATTCTGGTGCTTCCAGCTCTTTAATTGTTGTTAATCTCTCTTGTAACTGATCAGCTGCAATTTTATCTAAATTTGTCCATGATTCAGTCATTTCATATCCGCTCCTTTAAGAGGATTCTAGTATTCGCTCTACTAATGCATGCGTTGATAGTACCTGATCTGCTCGTATACGACATGATTCCGGATGATCTAGCGATTCTAGAAAGTGATTGACTACTCCTGTGAATCCTCTTCTCTCCCATATCGTTTCCCAGCTGCCGAATGTGTGAACTCGTTCAAGTACATTACGCTCATACAGATGAATTTTATCTAAATTAATGACCTCTACTGATCTTCCTCCGCCGTGCATTTCTAGCTTCTCTAGATCAAATCCGGCATTACGTGCCATGCTATAAGTAGCTGAAGAAGCTCCATTAGATAGCATACCTGTGATGTACTCCATCAATCCCTTATCATCTGCAAGCACCCGATTGGTCTGTAGCTCAACATCAACGCCCGCTAGCCATACGAGCAAATCAAGCATATGTATCAAATCATCATATATCGTTACTTTAGCACTTTGTTGCTGTTTATAAGTACGATGCTTCTGAGCAGAAGCGTAACTAAAGCCAGATGAACTAGAACCCTCCATCCACTCTTTAGCTTCAATATATAGTGGAGCAAACCGACGGTTAAATCCAACCCCTAATATAAGCCCCTTCTTTTCCGCGAGTTCTGTCATCTCAACTGACTCTTTCCAAACTGCTGAGAGCGGCTTATCGACATATACGGATACACCTTGCTGCAAACACTGCATTACGATTTCATAATGTGACTCTGTAGGACTATGAACAAACACTGCATCTAGATCCCAGCTAAGTAATTCCTTCAGTTCAGTTGTGCCGCGAGGGAACCGGTACTTAGCCTGAATCTGATCAACAGTTGATTGCGTTCTACTCATTATGCCTTGTACTTCAACAGATTCGTTCCAAGCTAATAATGGAGCATATACTTTTTGTGCGATGCCACCCATTCCAATCATAGCAACACGCTTTGAACCCAATGATCATCACTCCTTATTCAACACAAAAAGAAAACGGTTTCACGGTTTCACCATCTTTATAAGACGGATTCGTTTCTTAAGGTGATACTTAGAATTTATAATCTGAAAGTTATAAATTCTATATCACTAAGAAAGCCCTGTAGCAATCCAACAGGGCTATACTGTCTAGGTTACAATCGATACAATCTTATTGTAGGTTAGTATCTTGCTCAATCTTCCTGATTCATCTCAAACCCATAATCTTTATATAGGCCTACTAATTCATCTTTCGAACGATGTGCCCATAATTCAATTAATTGAACTCTCTTTAGTTCACGATTCAACGAATTATGTAAGGATGCTTGATAATCTGGAACTTCTCCATCAAATTGACGTAAGTTTGGAATATCAATAAGCGTAATTTCACCAAATGCTAAAGCCCGACGTTGAAAAAATCTACGAGCATCGCCTTTCATTGGATGATGAAGATCACCTTGTTCTGGATGCTTCAATACTGACAATACTTTGACAGCAGATCTGCCTGAAGCTGTAAATTCAACAACCTCACCAATATATTCACCTGAATTATATGTTGTAACGACTTGATCACCAACTTGAATCATGAATGAGCCTCCCTGTTTCCTATCTCTATCTGACAATAAGAATGATTACATTCATGGTAATCTTCTCGGAACCAATCGTCAAGTTATTTAGTAATTCAGATTATTTTCTATCACCTGTTCGAAGTCTCGAAGATACGATGTGCATTTCCTCACGATATTTCATCACTGTTCTGCGAGATATTTGCATTCCAGCGTTTATAAGCTTATCTGTAATTTGTTGATCCGAATAAGGCTTCGCCTTATCTTCCGCATCAATAATATGACGAATTTGCGATTTAATACTCTCAACTGAAATAGCTTCGCCTTGATCCGTCATCAAACCATTTGAGAAGAATGATTTTAACTCATATAGACCTCGTGGCGTTTGAACATATTTATTTGCAATAGCACGACTAATTGTTGATTCATGCAATTCAAGCTTTTCTGCAATCGCTTTTAAATTCAAAGGCTTTAAATACATGATTCCTTTATCTAGGAATAAACTTTGTTCCTGAGCAATTGCCTCGATTACACGATACATTGTCGTTTTTCTTTGATCCAAACACCGCATGATCCATTTAGCAGATTGCGTATAATTACGTACAAAGGACTTCGCCTCCTTATACAGATCCTCCTGATACAGATTTAACGAAATTTTCGGATAACTATTCTCGTTCAACAAGACCATATAACCGTCATTTCTCTTCTGAATATACGCATCGGGTTCCACATATTTAGGACGAACATAACTATAAGGTAAACCTGGGCGTGGGTCTAGGTTACGGATATAGGTTAGCGCGTGTTTCACCTCATCTACAGTAATTTGAAGTGAGTCGGCGATTCGCCCATATTTAGCACTTGCTAATTCGTTCATATAATGACTAACTATTTGGTAAGCAGATGATGTTGTCTCATCGTCTTTACGTATTTGGATAAGTAAACACTCTTGTAAATTTCTTGCTCCAACCCCCGCTGGTTCTAATGATTGTAAATCGCTAAGTGCCAATTCCACAAAGTTAAGTGGTTCTTGAAAATGTGAGCTGACTTCTCCTAAGCTGACTGTTAAATAGCCATTTTCATTCAAACTACCAGCCAAATAAGCCGCTATTCTGAATCGCTGACCAGATAAGCCTTGAACCCGCAACTGACTGATTAACATTTCTTCTATTGTTTCCTCATGATTCTTCACGAATTCAGTTGGATCATAAATATCTGTCTGATTATTAAATGTTCTTGAACTAGTCCTGTTCCACTGATCTGCCCCAGGATCGAATACAACTTCCATGAATGGGTTCTCTGAACACTGCTCTTGTAGATAAGTAATTAAATCTAATGTAGGCAGCTGCAAAATATGAACCGCTTGTACAAACTGTGGGGATACATTCATGCTTGTATTCAGAGCTTGGGTTAAGTTATATTGCAGCTTCATCAATTTTCACCTACCCAAAATAAGATTAAATTAATCATAACAGATTTGTAGCTTGCTTTTATAGTATTCTTTGGCTCAAATAACGTGGACTAATAACTTGTATTTTCTATATAACGAATAAGACGTACAGTAACCGATCACGGTTCTGCACGCCCTACTCATTCATACTTCACATTAAGAACTTGAAGATATTAAACTAAACAACGAAGTTTATTTAATAAGTTCTGAACGGATTCCATTCGATAAATACGCTCAACCACTTGTCCATTATGAACAATAGCAATACAAGGTACACTTTGAATCTGCCATTCATTACTGAGCTCCGGGATGAAGTTCAGATCACTCTTGAATATTGGGATATCAGGCTCCATCGTTAGAACAATTGACAGCATCTTCTCAGTAACCTTGCAGGTTCCACATATAGGTGCATATAGAAACAATGCAATAGGCGACGAGCTGTCAGCTAGCTTCTGGAAGATTTCCTGTTTACTGAGTTCTTGCATGAAATCACTCCCCGTAGGGGTTATTCACAGATAACCATTGCAAGCTTTGAAGCGTATATTCAACTAATGTAGGCAGATCCTCAGCATTCTGTTCATTCAGCTTACGACCAAATAGCAAAGCAACCGTAATGTCACAACGAGGATCCTGTTCTTCATAACTGTAGGATATCGTCTGACGAAGCATTGGTCTACCTTCCCATATGGCTGTAAATTCCTTCTGAATCAAAGCACATAGTACTCGTGGATTGCGGGAAGATGTGTAGAACTTAATGTCGATTATGCACCCGGCTTCTTTCGTTTCTCCTTGCAGGAGCTCTGCAGCTAAGTCAGTTAACGATGCATGCAAAGTCAATTCTGCACTAGAGGAAGCCCCTGAGTTGATCCGAAATCCGATCGTATAATTTCTCGATACCGAAGATAAATCCACGATATCGCTACGCGAAATTATACTAAGTTCACCACTCATATCTAAATCATATACCGCGCCTTCAAGCACGACCTTCAAATTATCAAAGATTACAGGATCAAACATGTCTAACCTCCCAAGAAGCAACGTTTATACCATCCATAGTTGGACAGAATCGTTCCTTAAGGTCAATCTTAACGTAATAGCTGTAGCTATTACGCGTACATCTGCTCACGTAGCGCTTTAACGTCTTCATTCTCAAGAAACTCGTCATAAGTCATCATTCGGTCAATCAATCCATTTGGTGTAATCTCGATGATGCGATTCGCAATCGTTTGAATGAACTCATGGTCATGAGAGACGAAGAACAACGTTCCATCAAAGTCCACAAGGCCATTATTCAGTGCTGTGATCGATTCAAGATCCAAATGGTTCGTAGGCTCATCAAGTAAAAGAACGTTCGATGCACTAAGCATAACTTTAGATAACATACAACGTACTTTCTCTCCTCCTGAGAGAACGTTAGCTTTCTTCAAAGCCTCTTCTCCAGAGAATAACATACGTCCCAAGAAGCCGCGGATGAACGATTCATCCTGATCCTTCGAGTATTGACGCAACCAGTCAATTAGGTTGATGTCCATATCAAAGTAATCTGTGGAATCCTTAGGGAAATAAGCTTGTGAAGTTGTGATGCCCCAAGTATAAGTACCTGCATCTGCCTCAAGCTCACCCATAAGAATTTTGAACAAGGTTGTTTTGGCAAGTCCATCAGGACCAACAAAAGCAATCTTATCTCCTTTGTTGATTGTGAAGTTAAGATCATTTAGGATCAATTCGCCATCAATTGATTTCGTTAATCCTTCAACCTGTAGTAATTGTTTACCCGCTTCTCTTTCAGGCTTGAAATTAAGGAACGGATACTTACGAGTAGAAGGCTTGAGATCTTCTAACGTAAGCTTCTCAAGTTGCTTCTTACGTGATGTCGCTTGCTTCGACTTGGAAGCATTAGCAGAGAAACGAGCGATAAACGCTTCAAGCTCTTTACGCTTCTCTTCCACTTTCTTGTTGGACTCACGTGTTAACTTAAGCATCAATTGAGATGATTGATACCAGAAATCATAGTTACCGACATACATTTGAATTTTACCAAAATCAATGTCAGCGATATGAGTACATACTTGATTCAGAAAGTGACGGTCATGAGATACCACGATAACAGTACCTTCATATTTGGCTAAGAAACTCTCTAACCATGTGATGGACTCAATGTCCAAATGGTTGGTAGGCTCATCGAGTAGCAAAATGTTCGGCGTACCAAACAATGCTTGTGCAAGCAAGACACGAACCTTCTCGTTACCACTTAATTCAGCCATCTTCTTATCATGCATATCACGCTTGATTCCAAGACCAATTAGCAATTCAGCTGCATCAGGCTCTGCTTGCCAGCCGTCAAGCTCAGCAAAATCACCTTCTAATTCTGCTGCTCTCATGCCATCATCTTCATTAAAATCAGGCTTAGCGTAAATCGCATCCTTCTCTTTCATAATCTCATAAAGACGTGTGTGTCCCATAATAACAGTTTCGAGGACTGGGAACTCATCATATTCATAATGATTCTGCTTAAGGACTGCTAAGCGCTCTCTAGGAGGAATACTGACAGTTCCTTTGGATGGTTCGATTTCACCAGATAGAATTTTGAGGAACGTTGATTTACCCGCTCCATTCGCACCAATTAATCCATAACAGTTACCAGGTGTGAATTTAATATTCACATCTTCAAACAAAGCTCTTTTGCCATACCGTAAAGTTACGTCTGTTACAGTTATCATTTAATTTAAAACCATCCTTTAGTTTAATAATTGGCTCATTCCGTTATATATGCTGCCAGCAAACCTGCTGTTCCAAGAATAGCCATAATGTGTGTACGTTCCATTGCATGTGAGGCCTGTACAACCGGACCGATTAATGCTGCGCGAATATCATTGCCACCTTTAAGGGCGGCCGAAGCATCAGATGAGTATTGAGGATATACATCAACGACATATGGAATGCTCTGCGCTTCTGCTAATTGAATTAGCTTACTAGTCATTGCATAGTCATAAGGACCTGAAGAATCCTTAGCACATATCGATACATCTTGTTCAGTTCCAGTCAAGTCGTCTCCTGCTGCACCCATATCAACCGCGATTAACTCGGTTACATCAGGTGGCAAGTATCCAAGTCCATGACCCACTTCTTCATAAGTGGTAATGAGGATCTTAATGGTATATGTTGGCGTGATTGATTCACGCTTCATCCATTCCAATAAGCCGTATACCGCTGCTACACTTGCTTTATCATCAAGATGACGAGATTTAATGTAGCCATTCAACTTGATCTCGGCACGTGGATTGAATGAGATGAAATCACCTGTGCGAATACCAAGCTCCTCTACGTCTTTCTTAGAGAACACAGGCTCATCAAGGCGTACTTCCATATCAGCCTCTTCACGCTTGAGATCACGTGCCCCAGGAAATACGTGAACAGAAGGCATTGTTGACATAATAGTTCCATCGATCGTTCTGCCATCACGCGTATGAACAACGCAGTATTCGTTCTCAACCGAACCCATCATGTAGCCGCCAATCGAAGTAAAGCGTATGCGGCCCGATTCCTTAATCGAACGCACCATAGCTCCAAGTGTATCTACATGAGCAGATATCCCAATGACTCGATCATTGCTAGTTCCAGGTACAGTAATTACGCCACAGCCTTTGTTCGTTGTTGTAAACGAAAACCCTAGCTTCTCTGTTTCCTCACGTAACATCCCCATAATATCATGAGTAAACCCTGTAGGACTCGGTGTATTCAGCAACTTTTCCAGTAAACTAATTACATACGTTTGGTCAAAAACATTTTTCATTTGAGACAGCCTCCCTACACCCTATGTGCAATATTTACAAAAGGAAACGGCTAAGAGTCCATGTAATTGGACGAGCACATTTCCTTCTTAGTTAGCCATAATTAATTGATTCGTATAGAGTGTGATTAACTAATAAAATCCACACAAACTGAAGGACCATCCGTTACTGACTTAATATGCTGGCCTACTTCTACATGAAGCGGATGTACTTGATAAGCTTGCATATCTTCTAATGAAATGAATTTGGTAATTAGCGCAAGATCATAAGAACGCTCACCATGCAAGACATCTGTTCCTACTTCGATATGCAGCAATTGTGGAATCTTTCCTTCCATATTCGCTAGCACATCGCGAGTCACTTGTACCGCTTCAGGAGAGCGGTCCTTTAACTTAAATAATACCACATGAGTCAACATCGATAGTTCCCTCCAAATTTGTGAGTTTAATCTTGCACATGAAGAAGCGGCTTCGTACGTTTAAGCTTAATTTGCTAATTTATTTGACCAATCTTCAACATTCCATATTTTGGAGACCCAGCCTTCATAGAATTCAGGCTCATGACATACAAGCAGAACGGTTCCCTTATATGCCTTAAGCGCTCGCTGCAATTCTTCCTTAGCAACGACATCAAGATGGTTTGTAGGCTCATCGAATAAGATCCAGTTACTCTCTCTCATGAGTAGCTTACAGAGGCGAACCTTCGCTTGCTCTCCACCACTTAACATGTTAAGTGGACGCGTAATATGTTCATTCTTCAAGCCACATCTAGCAAGTGCGCCGCGAACTTCATTTTGAGTCATATGAGAGAATTCATTCCATACATCATCAATTGGAGTAATCGAGCCTAACTTAACTTCTTGCTCAAAATAGGCAGGTGTGAGGTAATCACCCAAGTAAGTTTTACCACTGTAAGGTTCAATCTTACCTATAATCGTTTTGAGTAAAGTCGATTTACCGACTCCATTACAACCGACAATCGCAATCTTCTCACCGCGTTCAATAGCAACATTCATCTTCGGGAGCAAAGCATGGTCATAACCAATTTCTAAATTTTCACCTTCAAAAACAAGCTTACCACTCGCCCGTGTTTCCTTAAACACAAAAGTTGGCTTCATCGCAGATTCAGGACGATCAATCAGATCGATCTTCTCAAGCTGCTTCTGACGACTCTTAGCACGCCCAGAAGTAGAAGCCCTTGCCTTGTTACGCTGGATGAAATCCTCTTGCTTCTTAATAAATTCTTGCTGCTTCTCATAAGCATCGATATGTTGGTTCTTGTTATTATCAGCCATCTGCAGGAACTTCTCATAGTTGGCTGCATATCTTGTCAGACGCGAGAATTCTAAGTGATAAATGATATCTACTACAGCATTCATGAAGTCCGTATCATGGGAAATTAACATAAATGCATAAGGATAATCTTTTAGATAATTGGTAAGCCAATTAATATGTTCAACGTCCAAATAGTTTGTAGGCTCATCAAGTAATAGGACAGTTGGCTTCTCTAACAATAGCTTAGCAAGAAGCACTTTCGTTCTTTGTCCCCCACTAAGAGTAGCTACATCACGATCTAGTCCAATAGCGTTAATACCAAGTCCATTCGCCATTTCATCCACTTTCACATCGAGCAAGTAGAAGCCACTTGTTTCAAGGCGATCTTGAATATCACCCATTTCCTCAAGAAGCTGTTCAAGCTCTTCAGGTGTTGCATCTGCCATTTTCTCACCGATTGTTATCATTTCTTTCTCTAGCTCTAACAAGGGTAGAAAGGCTTCTTTCATAATATCACGTACTGTTTTACCAGGTGTAAGCTTGGTGTGTTGATCCAGATAACCATATTGCACTCTTGGCATCCATTCAACTTTACCAGTATCCTTTAGCACTTTACCTGTTAATATATTCATTAAGGTTGATTTACCTACACCATTCGCACCGACTAATCCAACATGTTCTCCTGCTAGAAGTCTGAACGAAACATCTTTAAATAATACTCGGTCGCCAAATGTATGGCTTAGTTCCTCAATAGTTAATAAGCTCATGTTTTAGCGATTTCCCCCATACAAAAATAATGTCACCTTTATCGGCGACATCTTATTATACCACTTGTACCAAAATAGTGGAAATATATTTGTAAACAAAGATTATGTACTCCTACTATGTAACTAGGATGCATAGCTACGAAAGACGATTTTGTAGGAAACTATCCCGATCATATCACCATCTGACAATGGATAGCTCTCATAAGGTACAAGCTCTTGTTCGTTCAATGTTGTACCATTCTTCGAATCTAGATCTCGAATCACGTAGCCTCCCGATCCTTCACACACCTCTGCATGTATGCGAGACACACCCTTCGTGTGTACGGTCAGACCTACACCCGTATCATCGCGCCCAATGACAAATGGAAGGTTATGAATACGTTTATGTTCAATACGTCCATTCACCTTGATTTCCAGCATAGGCTGTGATTCGGATGTACTTGCCCTCTGAATCTCGCGATCAAATTCCTCTCTCGATTTAGCATCTAGGAGTGAAGTAACCATCGCATGATTGGGTGCTAACAAAGAAGTTTTATTCCCTAGCTGTTGATAGTATGTATCGAGATCAGAATCAGGATCGGGCTCAATACTCATTTTGTTTATTTTACTCATGATACTGACATGTGTCTGCCCATATTCCTTGTCTTGGTTGTATTGATTGCCTTGGTTATTTTGATTGTCTTCATAGTTTTCATTGACTATCATGCCTCTATTTGGGAATAATTGTTTCTTCAATAGTAGGACTCCTGTAGCCAATATAATTACAACTACTATAGCCATGCAGATCCATAGTTTTGTTGGATTCATAGCAGTCTGGGCTCCTACGATGATAGATACTGCTAATATCACATAAATAATGGACTTAGCAGCCTTCTGACTAAGATTTAAGTCGAATATGGACTCTTTAGAAGATACCTCTTCAACATCTTCCCACCAAGTCCCCTTCCAATTATCTTCTTCTTTAGGAAGCTCCGTCCGAACTTGATGACTGTGATTAGGAGAGATGTGTTCTGCTTGATGCTGATGTTGACGTGATGCTTGATGTGCTTGATGCTGAGGTTGATTTACTGCTTGATGAAGTGGTTCTTGTTGAGGATGAAGTACAGATTGTTGTAGAGATTGATCTAAAGTCTGATGTACCGCGTGGTGTAGAACTTGTTGTTCATCTGCGACACCTCTATTATTTACTGTTGGTTCTTTGACCCAATATGGAACTGCTAGTAATTGTTCTACTTCTTGCCGAAAATCAGCAAATGTCCATGCTTCTCGCTCACAATGACGTTGAAGTCTGACTACGTCGTCACATGGCTCATGATGATTCTGCAAATGCTGAACAAGGATGGATAGTAGCTTTTTGATCTGATTTTGCAGAGACGGAAGTGCCACGATGTTCCCTGGAACATAGGTTAACCATATATCCCCCCAGTGCTCGCCAACATAAATCAACCGATCATGTAGAACATATTTACTCTCATGTAATAGATAGTTTAAAGAGTTTCCTATAGTGGCCGTCATACTCGTTATTAAATCAATCGCGTCCTTACTAGTCAATTTACGAATTTGTAACGCATAATGAAGCATTTTACGTGAACTGATGTTATATAAGAGCTGGATATGAAAGTCAATCTCATCCACTCTAAGCGGCAATAAACCGGGGATCGTGCCTGTGCTAAGCATCTGTACTTGCAGTTCTATGAGCTGTTCACGCTTTACTTCCTGTTCTAGCAGCATATAATGCCCACCACGATCGATATAACTCACTTGAAAGCCGGCTATTTCCTCGCTCATATAATCTTCTCTCCCTCCTTATATCCACTTATCGCAATAAGTAAACAAAATACCTGGAACAACCGCAACCATAAAAGGAAAAGTCACATTCTTCTCTTGATGAATGGTTCGGATAGCATCAAAGTCTCGTACCCAAATAAACATCCATAATCGTGTGAACAAGCTTGCGATTCGACGAATGAGCTCTTTACGCCAAATCAGAATAATAACGCCAATTACACCTGCGCATAACAGGGAGTAAATCAATGAGTTGATGACAAACGATGAACCAGACAATGCACCGATGCCCGCGAACAGCTTCACGTCTCCAGCACCTACAGCACGAGCCAAATATAGTGGAAGCGTGAGTCCAAAACCAATCAAGAGTCCAATAAGTGATTGGAGTACTCCAGTTCCCCCGTTCAAGACTGCATGAAGAAACAAGCCTGCTAAACATGCACTCACCGTTAAATAATTGGGAATGAGTGATTTTCTTATATCCGTAACGCATGCAACCACAATATACATCCCTAGCATCACATTAACTACCAATCGATTGTTGCCCCCTGTATATACAAATAATTTTATAAAATTTAAGCTCCGAGCCAGACCCGCTCATATGCTTTTTTCTTCAAAATCAACTCTTTGCTCAGAAAAGGTAGTCGAATCGGGAAACGATAGGTTAATTCAATTCCTAAATAAGCATGATCACGATCACTTAAACTCGGCCAATTTACCTTATTCACATTCATACGATCCTTCTCTAACGTAGACTGATCAGCAAACAAGTAAACAATTGGTTTCATAGCTTGATTTAACCTAGGCTGAAGTACGGTATTATTCAAATTCTGAAGCTCAGCTTCGGTTTGAGTAGCAGCGGACTGCCTAACTTCCTTCTCCCACTCTATTAACTGAATGAATGGCTCAGGAATCCAAGCTCCATAATCATCGACGAATTTCTCTGCCTGTTCTAACTTTCCTTGTGCGGTCTTGACACGATCAATCGCAGAGTTAATCCCAGCACCAATTTGACTCCCGTTATATTTAGCTTTCGCCTCGTCTACTAGCAATTCCACAGGATATAAATTTGCCGAAACGAGCTTGGTAGTTTCAACTGCAGCAGATTTTAATGCGATTTCGGTCACAGCTAAACGAACGAATACTATTAGGACAAGTACAAAAGAAATGAACATCGGCATTATGATTGCTGCCTCAAGCGTAATGCCCCCCTTGGTAGCTCGAACCAGTGAGAATGACTTGAAATACTTACATATAACCTCGATAAGGCGCTTTAATTTCATGATGCGAAGTACTCCTTTCTCGCCTCAAAATGGAACAGAGTCAATTGGGCTTCAATAGGCAATTGCAGCTGATTTCACAATTTCACATCGATTTCCATTTACTACACATTGTGAATTTCCTGATAGTCGAAGTAATTTAAATAAGCCCGAAGTAAACCATAATGAAGTCGAAGACGCTCCTTCTCCTTCTATGTAGGTAGGCACCGTTGCAAGATCCACATTGGTGTTAAGCTCAATCAGAGCTTGCATTCTGGACATTAATTTCTTGTCATTCGAATGAAGGAATAGGAATAGGCGTAAATAATCTTTATATGTAAAAGTGAAAGCAGAGCCTGTAATCTTAGAAGAAATCGGTACTGCTTTTCCATTCGTAAGTTCTTCCATATCTGAATAGGCTTTGACTGCTCCTTTAGCTGCTGCTGTTAATAGAACTAAAAAAGGTGAACCAATCCCAAGAAGTTTATTCTTCGGGTCTGATAACTCCTCTAAAGTACGAATAGCAAACCGTATCGCAAACATTTCGCCATATGCAGAGGACAGATTAGAACCACAGGAGGAAAATCCATAAATCATGTATTCGACTTCCTGATTAAATAAGTTATGGGAATCCGGACTATTCAAGGTCCGCTCCTTCTTTATCTCCCCACTTGGTTTTTGTTCAATTCCAAATGTTCGATAGTTATATTTGGTAAGCACATACTCATTTAAATAAAGTTCATTACGAGCGCTTAATAACAGGTCCCCTAATGCACCTAATAAATCCATTGATTTCGTTGTAGATTTATCCGCATCATCAAGTCCAAAAGAAACACCATTATCACCTGAGCCCTGAACT
Source organism: Paenibacillus sp. P5_B5 (assembly GCF_056400365.1). Lineage (NCBI taxonomy): Bacteria > Bacillati > Bacillota > Bacilli > Caryophanales > Paenibacillaceae > Paenibacillus > Paenibacillus sp. P5_B5. The sequence goes on along the minus strand of NZ_JBFULK010000001.1, from coordinate 492,604 downwards.
TGATTCAATTGCAAATATTTAGCATAGAGTCCTTCAGCCTTATTCTTACTATCGCCTTCAAGCTGTTTGTAATTGTCTTCCGTCGCTTGCTCACTACCAACAATGCAGCTACTCATAACCGTCTTCTTAGCTTGATCCAGAACGCTCTTAATCTCCTTACGACGTTCCTTCTTCTGCCCCTTCACATTGTCGTTCTCTTGCTGGCGCTGAGCTTCAATCGAAGACTGCTGTTGATAGAAACTCTGATTACGATCTCGATAAGCTTCGTTCGATGCAATAGCCTTAGAGTAATTAGCATCGTTATATAAATAAATCGCTCCTAAGTCATTACGGAATCCAGCAAACAAAGCTGTAACGGAAGCAACCCCTGCCTGAAATGAGTTAAAATAGGACTGGTCACGAATAACGACTTGCGTAAATACATCGTTTACTCCAAGCTGGTCTTCTGTTCCGCTTTCTTTCTTAATACGATCAAGCTCAGTTACGATTTCATCATTTATTTTCTTAGCAGATTGAATGTACTCATCAACATCCTTCTGAATGTTAAGCATGATCGAATAATCCCATTCCGCTTGAAGCTTCGTCTCTGCAAGTAACTGAATATACTCATGAATCCAGGCAAGTATTTGTCTGATCTGTTCCTTTGCTTGATTTCTAGCCTCTTTCTCTTCCTTACTTTCATCTTTATGGCCACTACCTAAACTCTCGAGCTGCGCGTTTAATGAGATTACAGTTTCAGAACCTATTTGACTCGCCAAATTCTGCATTTGATTAATTTTCTCATTATAAGAGTTATAGGCTTGTTCGATGCGAACATTCAAATCTTCTGCTCTTGACCATGCTGAATCCAGAGCATCCTCTCGCTTATCAATAAGCTTCTCCAGCTTGTCTGCATTCTTTGAGAATATCGATCCACTCTTAAACATTGAAGTTATGGTAGGCTTCTGCAGCTTGTCCGTAATTTCTAAGGCAAATTCTATCGGAGCACGATATTTCATTTCTTCTAGAATCTGCCGTTTAAATACATCATGATTACTTAACATATACATAGGTGTGATTTGAGTGGAGTCTGCTTTCAACTGAGTATCTATATAAGCAAAATAATTGGGATCCGCTGCAGCTTGCATATTCTCTTTGATCACTTGATCAAAGATCACTTTCGCTTGTTCGGAATCAATACCGAGGCCAAATAAACCCCATTGCTGCAAATCCGGACTATAAGCTGACATAACGGACCTTACTCCTGCTCTTATCGCTTGTTCCGTTTCAAGTTCGGAGGCTTTAATTCGTGCATAATCAATGAACAATGTTGTAAAAAGAAAGATAGGTACGAATATAATGATCAAATAGACTGATACCGCTCCTTTAGCTGAACGAAACCGACGTAACAAGATGGTTCTCCTCTCTTACTCATGAATGACAACGATAATTCCTGCTTGATCTAATTTCTGCTGCAGCTTCTCAGAGGGTAGGTTTTTGCCGCCTTTAAAGAAATGCCATACGACCCCTTTTACCATACCTGCTTGCATAAGCTCAATGTCTTTGGGTAATTGAACACTCTCGAGTTCCGAGTTCGTATAATAATAAGCTTGATGTGCTATCCCACCCGAATCTAGCGCATCGATCACACGCTTAGGGCCCGAAGGAGTCTGCATCTCTGTCTTAACGCCACTTACTAGCTTGCGAATATAATCAGATGCCTCAGCTTCTGATTTGAAAGTAAAGGTCGTACCTTGCCCTGAATTACCACTTGGTTCTTTAAATAGCTCACTTGCCTTCTTAGGACTTATGCGATCTTTGATCTCGCTCATATAAGTGCGGGTTAGATCAATCGTACGAATAAATTCAATCGGGTCTGTAATATACGATGCGTGTTCTCCCATTGCTAAGGAAATTCCTCTGAATGGCATATTAAAGGGTTCATTAAGTTGCACCTGTATTTTGCTCAGCACGCCGGAACTTACAAATTTAATTTCTCCTTGTAGATTAGCAGGAATATGTATAGCGGAGTTGGCTAGCTTCGACTGCATTAAATTTGTCCCTGGCTGAATAGCTTGTACGGGAAGTGACATCTTGGATCCCCCAGTTGACCCAAACAGACCAAGTCCAGCACTGAATAAATCACTTGTTAGCCGCCGATACAAGCCATCCTGTGCACTCGGAGTGAATCGACCTGTAACTGGATCCTTATACGAATTGTCCCACACATACGCTGCTCTTTCTGCCGCAATGCCAGATGTACTGCGCATATAAGCAACTTGATACATATACACCGCTGTAAAAAGCAGAATAACTGTACAGATAAGAATAAAAGGAAACACGAGCGTAGATTCGAGTGTGAAGCTTCCGGTTTGATTCCTCCAAATACGAGAATAAACCGGATAAACTTTACTTTGCTTATGGATCACGGACAACCTGTCGTACCTGGAAGACAAGGTTTTACCGTCGAATCATTGAGATTTGTATCTGCTTCACCAACCAATTTGTTAAACCACCCGACTATCCATTTCCGAAATATAATTGCAATAGCAACGAGCACAGCAACAATCAGTAAAATTTCTAGTGTACCAAGTCCATCCTCTTCCTTCCAAAACCCAATTAATCTTTCTTTTAAATTAAGCTTCATTACAATTCCTCCAATATGATCAATTAGAATTTACATCAGCATTAACGCTGGCGCTCCTACAATTATTAATACAACTACAAAAATGATTACCATCGGAAAAACAAGTTTAGAGGCAGCCTCTTCTCCAAGCGTCCGGCTTACCGCCTTACGCCTGTCCCATAATTCCTTTGATAAGGTACGTAATGACAATACGAGTTCTTCCCCCCCTCTCTTGTAGTTGAGTAGCAAGGTAGTCATAAACATGGACACCTCTTGCGAAGCACACCTTCGGCTCATATTTTCTAGCGCTTTGGCAAACGAGACATTCATTTGCAGTTCTTGAAGCGTTAATTTCAGTTCCTTAAACAGTGGACTTTCCTGTAAACTACTTGATTTGGTAATCGTTCGGATCAAGGCTCCTTGCACAGTTTCACCTGCATTTACGAGTAGAATTAATTTATTTAGAACCTCTGGCAGCTCCAAAATAATACTTCGCTTTCGCTGCTCCACTTGTGTACTCAATTGTTTGAGTCCGATGAATGGGATGATGATTGCTACGAACAAGCCGAAACCAATTGCTGTCAGATCATTAGCAATAATCGTGAAGAGTGTTCCGCCAATCAAGCACAAGTACATTTGAGTAAGGACCTCAGCGATGAACAATTGGGTAATTTCTCTTGCAGGTTTATTTCCATAAATGACGACGATTTTCTCATGAACCTTAATCGTATAAAAGGCTATTCGCTTCATCAGTTTGAACTGATTCAGAATATATAAAGATGCTGGAGCCAAGAACTTTAATTTGAATGAATAAGGTAAATCGCTAACGATTCTCTTGCGATAATCAAGACTCAATAAGATGACCGTGACCAACAAACCCATTTCTACACAAAGTAAGACTATAAATACCATCATATCTACACCACAATCTTCATCATTCGCTGTGTCAACCAGAAACAGAATGCAAGGATACACAAGCAAATTGTCATAATAACTCTTCCTAGTCCATGGAATAATGGCTCCATGTAATCCCCAGAGGAAAAGCTAAGTACAGCTACAATACAAATTGGAGCAAGTGTCATGATCCGAGACTCAAATTTCTTCTGTGCAAGCATGACAGCAATATCTGTCTGAATTTCAAGCTTCTCTGTCAAAATACCCGTTGTCCGGCGCATCACTTCAATTAAATTCCCTCCTGTTCGCTTGCATGTCACTAGTACATCTGTAAAATTGCTAATATCCTCGATATTTGCTCGACTTGAGAAATCGTTAACCGCTTTCTCAATTGGTTCCCCATTCTCTAGTCGTTGTACGATCGTCGTGAATTCACCGACAATCAGATTAGAAGGTTCAATGAAAAGTAGCTTTAGATCAGCTAAAGCATCACGGAAGGCATTCTCAATGGATTTGCCAGCTGTAAGAGATGAGGATAAGCAGTAAAGGGCTTGCCTAAACTGGGTTAGAAGCTTATCTTTACGCCGAATAATCATGAGATCGCGCCACATCCTAGGGGATAGAAACCCTGTCAATCCTAGTAGAATGGACAGAATGATATTTTTATAGAAAACAAACCCAATCAGCCCCATAACAAGACCTGCAACAAGGATGACAATCACTCTTTCACGAATGGGTAAATGATATTCATCGTAATCGACTACTTGGCTCCTATTCTCTACTGTCTTCGATTTTATTTTCAATTCGTTATGCGCTCCTTTCCCCTCATCCAATCAGGTAATGATTTACCTGCCATTCGAAGCTTTAACGTATGAATTAACGGATTACCGGTATAGGATAGCTCGCCAATCACCTTGCCATTCTGTTGTTCCTCCTGTTCAACGAATGTGAACAATGGATTCAGCTCAATTTCTCCATTCGTCACTCCGATCACTTCACAAATTTCAGTAACTTTACGTGTTGAATCACGTATTCGACTTAAATGGATTAGAATATCAATTGCCGAGCTTATCTGCTGACGAATCACCGTAAGCGGCAATGGTGCGGCACTTAATACCATCGTTTCAAGTCTGCTCAGCATATCTCGCGAAGAGTTAGCATGGCCAGTTGACAAGCTTCCATCATGTCCTGTGTTCATAGCTTGCAGCATTTCTAAGCATTCTGCTCCACGGACCTCTCCCACGATTACACGGTTGGGGCGCATTCGAAGTGAGGTTCGAATGAGATCTCGAATCGATATTTCGCCTTTGCCTTCCGTGTTAGCGTTACGTGTTTCTAGTGAGACTAAATTAGGAACAGTCCGGATCTGTAATTCAGCAGAATCTTCGATTGTTATGATCCGTTCATCACTTGGAATCCATTGTGATAGTGCATTCAGAAAGGTTGTTTTACCAGAGCCTGTCCCGCCACCGATGAAGATATTGTATTTGGCTTTCACAAAGGTTTGCAAAACTGTTGCAGCCTCACTGGATAATGCTCCGTATACTATAAGATCCGCAATGGTTAAGGGATTCTCAGGGAACTTACGGATCGTCATTGTTGGTCCTTTGAGCGCAATCGGCGGAAGAACAACATTCACACGTGAACCATCGGGCAGTCTAGCATCAACAATAGGTGATGATTCATTAACTGTACGATTCACTTTAGCAACGATACTTTGAATAATATCTTCAAGTCGCTCTTTGCTTTCAAAAGCATCCTCTACCTGTATCACTCGACCTCCTCGCTCAATGAACAACTCTTGATGYCCATTGACCATTATTTCTGTTATCGAAGGATCATCGACTAGCGGCTGTAGTACATCAAGTCCACGAAAGCTATGAAACAGTCTCATCACACACTGATAGAGCCCACTCGCGGTCATACCAAGTCCAGCCGTGTGATCGAATACAACCTGCTCAATCACCGCTTGTAATTGTTCATCAGCTATGGGGCTAGATAAGTCGAGCCTTTCTGCTACCTTCAGCTTCAGTTCAGCTATTTCATCTGCCTTCATGAACTAATCTCCCTTTCGACATTGTTGGTTTCTCAAGCTCCCTGATTACGAAACTAACAGCTTCTTGATAAACTCGGTGCGTGATTAATGCATTCGGATTAGAGGTATTCTTCCATTCCGGAATATAGGGCAAGAAGAACGAGGGCTCACATCCATACGTCGCAGCATCCACTGCCATTCTTCCTGTATATTTATTGACTACAAAATGTGTTCGGTTCAAAGAAGGTAGTGATTTATGGATCAATTCCGATTTATGAAGACATATCGCATCATCCTGAATCAGCCAGATAATATCATCACAGCTCTCCATTGCTGTAACAATTCGCGGATGCAAGGAGCTCTCCAAATCGATCACAATCCAATCATACTGATCGTTCTGAGCAATAGTTTCTAAGAATAACTTCACATCTGGCTTAGACATTTCTTCCATTTCTCGTACCTGATTGATTGCGCTAATATAATCGATTCCACTTCTCGTATCACGTTTTATTATCGTTGCAAGCTTGCTCACAAACTTACTTCGATCCATTCTTAGAAAATACATGAGCTGAGATAACATTTCACCACTTTGTTCGATATCCATTCCTGCTTGTAACACGAAATCTGCAGTCCCTATACTTTCGAGAGATATATACAAGACACGATAATCCTTTATAACTAAGCTTCTCGCTATATTCAGAGCAAGTGTTGATTTACCGCAGTGACCTACGGCTGCATATACACCGATTATTCTGGACTTCCTAGCAGATAGCTGATCGGCAAGACCAAGTGCTTGTTTACGTGCTTTATCAATCTGGCATAATTGTGTTAATAATCGAGTTAGGGCTTGATACTTATACAGATAAACTCTACCGGTGCTACTCTGCTCGTGTATATCACTTACCTGTTCCTGTAGAATGACGATCTGATGATGTCCATCAACTAGCGTCATTGCATGTAAGATTTGCTGAGTTCCGATGATTAGAGGCCTCATACTAGTTCGTTGTAAGAACATTTCAGCATTAGATACAGTCGTAAATACCTTAAGATCAATCAAATCTTTATAGGTCGAATGCTGCAAAAAGGCCATGACTCCATGTACATACTCCATATCTTCATCGATCCATACAAACAAATGCTCCTTCATATTTACCTCCACTTCCTCATTGTTAACAACAAAAAAAGCACACACTGAGAGCAGATAAAATCTGCATTCAGCGGTGCTTCCGCATGTGTAGCTATTAATATGGAATCAGCTTAGCATAATTTACCATATTGAGCAAGATAATTTTATACTAAATTTTCTGATTGTCTACTAGACTAATATGAGTGTTACTATCATAATTGGATCAATTTACCTGTATAAATCATACAAGACATGAATCTATTCGAAACACCGCCTCGAGCAGAGTTTGTTTATGGGGCTTAAGTCTAGGACTACACAAGTCTTGGGAGGGGTTTGAAAATATGAAGAAACGGCTTAACTGTCTTAATAATGACCGATAAGATGCTTAAGATTTATAAAATGAGTTACTGAAAAATGTAATGGTGCTGCTAGATGAACGCTGCGTGTACGGATTGTCCTTCCGATCGCTGTTGCCCCCAGATTTCTTGATCGTATACCGCATATAGTGGTAGAAATCCGGTGGCAAAGGCGAACGCTTCGCTTCTCCAGGACAATTCCGTCCCCTCCGCTACGTTCTGCATAATATTTTCGTATACACAAAATAAAGGCCAGCCCTTCATCCGAAAGGCTGACCTAAACATTCAATAATGCTTGATTATTAACAATGAATAATATTATTTCCACAATTAAGAATACAGTAGAATCTCCTTCATCTTTCCACTAGACATCCATCGCTAATATATAACTTTCGATCTGCTGATACAGCTACCAAATCACTATGTGTTACAACAACTACAGTCTTGTTTAAATCTTTATTAACTCTGATTAAGAGCTCAATTACCTCTTGCTCGGTCGAAGCATCCAAATTTCCAGTTGGTTCATCTGCCAGTATAATATTTGGACTGGAAACCAACGCTCTTGCGATAGCCACCCTCTGCTGTTGTCCACCGCTCAATTGATGCGTCATATGATGAATTCGATCCCCAAGTCCAACTTCTTTAAGCATTTCTACTGCTCGTTCCTGCCTTTCTTTCGACCTGATTCCAGCATAGAATAGTGGTTCTTCTACATTTTGTTGTGCACTCATGTTACTAAATAAATGGAACTGTTGAAAAATAAACCCCACTTGCTCTCGTCTATAAGTAGATAATTGATTCTCATTCAATTTAGTAATATCAGTATGATTCACTTGAACAGATCCAATTGTCGGTTTCATAAACCCACCAAGAATATTCAGTAGAGTACTCTTACCGGAGCCAGATCTTCCTTGCACAGCTACGAACTCACCTTGATTGATATGGATATTGATTTCTTTCAATACCTGAGTGCTATTCTCTTCTTTTCCAAAACTATGTGATAAATGGTTGATATCAATCATTACAATCACCTACTTTTCATTAATGACATACTATTACGTCTCACGAAAATTTTAGCTATGATATAACTTACGATGGCTCCGAATATAATCATAAAAAGAAATATGACTATACTAACCGGTACATTCAACTGAAGTATAGCAGCAATAGATTTTTTTTCGAGCCCATAAGTATACAAAGAATCAAAAGTAATCGTGTTAGAATAAATTAAAGAGCGTAGTCCGCTAAAACATAGAATAACTACAAGAATACCAATTATGGATGCAATAGAAACTAACATTAGCCCTTCCAACATATAACCGCTTACAATTTGCTTTGAGCTAGCCCCAAGTGCTTTACGTATACCGATGTCTCTTTTCCTATCCTCAATTGAACTAAACATTGTAATTGCGAAATTAATAATCGATATGAGTAAAACAATGAACATTAAAGCCGATATATTCTTCAAAAACTGACTAGAGTTATTGAGATTAAACTTGGTATTTACAAGCATATCAATTACTCTATAGCCTTTTGCTCGTAGTTGATCGATTACAGTTGGCACCTTATCTAATGTTTCAACCTTAATGTAAACATTAGCATAGGGAGGCTCCTTATCTGATGGTACAAAGAATTTTATTGAAGGAGATGGTAATAAGATATGATTTGCCTCTGTGATCAAAACATTCGATTTAAGTTGGCCCGTGATTTGAGCTTGTGAGTTCCGAGGGACATTTCGATTGACATCCGCAAAGTACTTTTCTTCAATTGATATATTTAGGTGTTCCCCTAATACTTCTAAATCAGGATTAACTATCGTTTCTGAAGCAATCTGAAAGTCCTGATACTGTTTAATGAGCTTACTTCGGGAAGCGCCTAACATCTCTAGAGAACCTGGTTGATCGATGCCAAATGCTTTTTGATATTGCTCAAGACTTAGTACGTTATTGGAAAATTCTGCAGAAACAATTACATCTGTCTTCCCCTCCATTGTCTTCTCCATCAAGCCCTTGTCTTGAAAAAATGACGAATATTCTGGATCGTAAAATTTAACATACACTGGAAGAACCGCGTTATCCCCCATTCTAAAATTTGACCATGGGTAGGAGCGTGCATTTGATAAAGGTAAAATGTGTTCCACACCTTCTATGCTAGCAATATCTTCAAGTTTTGTATCATTAAATTGATCACCAATAATACTAATTAACTGCATTCTATTGGCAAATTCAGAATCCTTAGCAACGAAAATATTGTTTAGTTGAAAAATGATGGATAATAAGAAAGTTAATAACCCAACCATTGCCACTAGCCCAAAAAGCGAGATCATGTTACGTTTTTTAAATCTTACCAGCTCATGCCATGAGCGAAGTATATATGTACTCCACATCTAATCATCCCTCTTTCGTAAGTCCTAATGAGATTTGTCTCCTGGAAACAAATAACAAGGAAAGAAATGCGATACAAGTTGCAATCAATGGGATTAACAATACGACTAATAGAGTTGTTGAACCAGGCAGAAATAGATTAAATCCGATCGCATCTAATAAACCACTTTGCAATAAAGCTAGCGTTAGGAACAATCCGAGCAATGAGCCCATTATGGTGACGATTAAAATTTCTACGGTAAACAACAATATTTGCTTGCTTCTTGCAATTCCCAAAGCCCGCTGCAGTATAAAGTCATAGTTTCTTCTAACAATAATCAGAAGGCTTGTACCAATAACACATATAACAGAAATGATTACGGATACGACAAAAGATAGCGAATTGAACGTGTTTTGCGCCAGAGAAAATAAATTTGAAGAACGCTCTAAATAATTCGGAGTCTCCGTTCTTTTCACTAAGAGATTTGCAAACTCTTGATTCGCCATTAGTTTCGTAGAGTCTAGTAAATTATCGCTTCGGATCACGGCTTTTCCGCTGAAAATGGATTCAGGCTTGGAGAAATCAAGTGCTGTAAGCTTCTCTTTTATCGTTATAGGCAGCCAAACATTACCTTGCGTTTTATATCCAATGCCCGGATCATAAACACCGACAACCGTTAACGGGATTGAATGTAATCCTCTGAATTCCGGGAACAATTCCTCAAAATCAATTGCGTACATAAAGGATACCTTTTGATCAACAAGCTTGCTAAGATCAATGGATTCTCCTGAACCTTTTTTCAAGTTGTTCCTATCCTCTTCACTTATGATCCCCTTATTATCTTGAATAACCTTGTCCTTATGTATAAATTTATTATATAAATCTCGCGATATAATCACTTCATTTGGATCGCCTGAGAAATACCGACCATGCACTATTTTTTTATCCAACCCATATTCCTGAGCTTGGTCGACATTTATTAAGATCGGGCTTAAATCCAGGTTGAGGTTATTTTCCCACTCAAGCCATGGTGCAAGATATTCATATTGCCATAAATAATAGGACAGATCTTCATAATAATACCCGCTAACAACTCCTTCTAAAGAGATCGTATCCTCCATAGTCTTCATGGTGACAGGTCGATCAACTGTTTTGGTTGCAATTTCGAGTTGATTATAATTCATGTTTTTGTTTGATTGTGATATGGCATTTTCTCTGTAAATTTTTTGTACTTCAACAATGGAATAGACGCTCAGAATACAAAAAGTTGCTAATGCGACACAAATCATCATAATGCTGAAAGAAACAGAAAAACGTTGTATATTTTGATATGAATATTTAATATAATCCATATTTCATTTCCCCTTATCAATCAATGACATTAAATCTTCCATTGTGCTCGGCATAATGTGCTGCTGGAAAATCATCTCCCCTTCTTGTGAATAAACAAAAACAATCGGATAATTTATAATCTGCAAGCCATTTTTTTGAAATTGCGCTTTCAATGTTTGATCGAAGATAACTTGTTTTGCGTAAGGATCTGTTTCTACTAACTCTGCAAGCTTGGCAACTTCATCTTTCTTATTTGTCGACCATAAATAAACGATGTTAGTATCTTTTTTGGATAAAAGTTCATGAAACCGTTTTAATTTCATATAGAAAGACTGCGAAAAATCTCTTCCCATCGTATAACTGCCGATATCGACAACAAAAATGGTATAAGCTTTACCCTTGATGTCCAAAGTCTCTTCTTTTCCACTCAGTAAATTAATTGGCAACGAAGATAATTGAGAGGGAAAGGTTGCTTTCTCTGGGGGTAGATAGAGTAAAGGCTTCGAAGGACTAAACCATTGCATATACACCAAATATCCGAGCAATATTAGAAAAACTGGCAGCAAGAAGTTGAGCGTTTTTCTCATTTAGATTCTCCTCGTAATTATGATTATGTAATTTTTAGATAAAAAAGGATTTAATTCTACATTATGTTATCACACTCTGACATTGTTTTTCAAAAATTCTGTTTATTTTCGGAAACTATTAGTTTTTTTGTAAGATTGCATATGGCTATCCAAAAAATAAAGGCCAGCCCCTTCATCCAAAAGGCTGACCTGCTAATCTTATTTAATTTCTTAATTCTTAACCAAGAATAACGTTAATTCCTCACGATTATGGAACAACTGCTTAGCATGCTGTAAGCTAAGTTCTGGCTCAAGTTCTTTAATCAACTCTTTGATGGTTTGGAATGGCTTCTTATGCATCAATTTAACCGTAAGGATGATTGTACCACCAACTTGAAGCGCATAGAGTAGATCCTTAAGCAGCTTACCTGTCTGCTTCGGACTCCAGCTCATATCGCACACAAGTAAATCATATTGATTCTCATCTAACTTAACGTTCGCAGCATTGCGACGATAGTAGGTAAGTCGCTTATGGCGAATGATGGAGGGATCAAGTGCTCCAGGGTCGATCGCAGTCACTTGAAGACCACGCTCAAGCAATAAGCTTGTCCAACCACCAGGAGCCGCACCAAGATCAATTGCATTGCGATACTGTGTGAAATCCAGTCCAAAAGCATACTCCGCTTCTAACAGCTTAAATTTAGCTCGCGAAATTTGCCCATCCTCTTTGCGGAAACGAATCGCTCCTCCAGCCCAGTCTGATAAATTATCCGAAGGGCGAGAAACGCCAATAAAGATAGTGGTAGCTGTAACATAGATTGAAACGATCTGATCCGCATCGCGCACAACTGTTTCCACAGAGAATCTTTCAATGAGTACTTCATCTAGAGCTTTCTTGATCTCTGAAGGAGAATAAGCAAAGCCCGCGTTCTCAGCCTTACGTACCTGCACAGCTATTTTCTCGTCTCGATTCAAGTCAGGTAAAGCTTTAATTGCACGACGAATCGCGACTAAATCAGCTTCATGATCCATCTCTTCGGACCGCGTTAATTGAGTCTGTACCGGATGAATATGTCTTAGAAACATCGGTTCTTGACTATGTATGTGCTGAAGCACATCTTCATATGAAAGTTCAACCGTAAACTGAAAAGTCTCGGACGGAACTAAATACTTAAACTTCATTCCCGTAAATAATCTTCGAAGCTCTTCAATCGCATATACTGCAAATCCGTGATTCGCCGTCCCAATCCATGTTGAACTTACGCTTGTTGTCTCTTCTTCTACATCCATCTGATTGTTCATCGTATGTTTATCTATTCTCCTTATGTCTGTACAAATTCAATTCATCTTACACAACTTTAATCCATGGACGATCTTTGAACCATTCAATTTCAACAGGTACATCAAATACTTTACGTAAGTTATCGGAAGTCAGAACTTCCTTCTTAGGCCCAGACGCGATTAATCGGCCTTGTTCAATCAGGGCAACATGCGTGAAGAGCGGAATCATTTCTTCAATATGATGAGTAACATACACAACTGTCATATCTTTACCCATCTCCGTTATGTCAGCGAGCAGCTTTTCCCGTTCATACAAATCAAGACCAGAGCATGGCTCGTCTAGAATGAGAATTTCAGGATTCGTCATTAGTGCGCGAGCGAGCATCACTTTCTTGCGTTCACCCTGAGACAAGCTACCTAGTGGCTGCTCTATTACATGCCCAAGACCAATTTTACGTAAAAAAGCAACTGCTTTCTCAATAACTACAGGCTCAATCGTTTGATAGAAACGTAAGAATGCGTATTCCCCTGTTGCCACAACTTCCCAAACTGGATCTGATAAATTCAATTTCTCAAATAGGGATTGCGATATATACCCGATTTTGCGACGAACTTCACGTACATCACATTGTCCATATCGATTCCCTAGAACTTCAACCGTACCTCTGCTTGGAAATTCATATCCGTTTACCAGTTCGAGCATCGTTGTTTTTCCTGAACCGTTGCGTCCAAGTATAACCCAATGTTCGCCTTTACGCACTTCTAATTGCACATTATCCAGAATCTTTCTATCTTCTCGTATAAAATAAACATCCGATAATCGTATCATACAGCTTCCCCATTCCCCAACTTAAGTATAATGATTAGTATGTATAAGCTACTTAGCTTCTTTGGCAACAGCGGCAATCAGGTCGTCAGGCATCGGACCATTATGGAGCTTCACGTGATCAGGTTTACTCTCATATAAAGTTTCATACATTCTGACTTTCCCGCTATGAGAGGAGGTATGCAAAAAAATACTTCTAGGATACTTACCTGAAGCTGCAACCCAACGTGCAACCTCACTACCAGTAGGGCAATTCCAGCCCAAATCAAAATCTAAGGATAAAATATCAACCTCATATTGATCTAAAATTAAAATGCATTCTGCCGCCGTTTTGGCAAGTACAAATCCTTCTGGACACCGTCTAGAATCATCTAAGTAAACATGTATCACGTACAGATCTCTCTCCTTCTACTCTTTATTAGATAAATATTTAACGTGATTAATTTCTTTGTAATGCGTACCATCTAACCCTTTGGGTGTTTCTAGAATACAAGGAACATGTCTGATCACTTCAGAGTGTAGAAGCTGTTGTATACCCGAATTCGTAATATACCCGCTCCCAATAGGAGCATGCCGATCCCGTCTCGAACCAGAAGGATATAAGGAATCATTCAAATGAACCGCTTTCAGGTATTCAAAATATTCAAGCTTAACCCCGTGATCTACTACTGAATCCCAGTTATGTCCATTCCATAATCCACTAGCGAATGCGTGACAAGTATCCAGACAGTAGCCAATTTTATCAGGATAATCACTTAGCCTACGTATCGTTGTTAATTCATCTAAGGTCATCCCCATCTGTGTACCTTCGCCTGCTTGATTCTCTATCAGTAGCAAAGCTTGACCTTGCCATTCTTTGAGCGATTTATTTGTCAATTGTATAATATTTTTGTAGGATTGTAACCTATCAATACCCTTATTTTTACCAAAATGCACGACTAAACCAATTGCACCACAGGCTTCGGTAATCTCTAAACAATTCAGGAGTGCATGATGCATAATATCCTGCTGATCTGCATCTACCGCTAAGTTCAAAGCATACGGTGCATGCGTAATCGAGACTATTCCCAAGCTGTGGGACAAGCTAGCGCATTCCCTAGCATCATGTTCATTATAGGATGATTTGAGAACGAGTGAACGAGGATTTTTGGGGAAAAATTGAAATGCGTTAGCTCCCATCTTATGTGCCATTCGTACAGCACCACAGTAACCTTGCCTGGTCGAGACATGAGCTCCAATTAGCAGCGCGGAACACTTCCTTTCCTTACTGCTTCCTAGCATTCCCCAATTTCTGTGATTTTGTACGTAAACGGTCCATTCGTTTCTGTAGTTCAAGCTCTGCAATTGTATCTGTAGCTGTGTATCTGCGCAGCGCTTTGCGTCTTCTTAACATTTCGTATGCCGAAGTCGATAAACTCATCGCTTTAGCAAAGTTGCGTTCACGATGCTCGTAGTGAATAGCTAGCTCAATATAGGGCTGTATCATCGTTGGGAGTCCACTTGCTCTTGTATCGATCCATCTGTGCCATAAAGATACAGCACGCTGATGCTCGTGTTTCTGTTTATAGTAAGTCGCTAGCCTTAGCGGCAGATCGCTGCGCCATACTGCATTTCCCTCGTCTGAATATGAGCCATATAGCAGCTCCTGCCAAATATGATCCAGTAATTCATTAGCAAACACCTGTTTATTCATTTTCGCTAACCATAATGCTGAACGAAACCGCTCTTCTAATGGCATACGACTTAGATCAAGTGTACCTGAAAGCAGCTTAGCAAAATGAATGACTAGAGAAGCCAGCGTCACGATATCCTGTTCATTATGCTTGAATACCCCATGTAAGAGAGTCGGATTACTTTCCGCTAAATATTGAAAATACAGTGCTGGAGCAAGCGATCCTGGTACATCATCATACCTATACACGCCTAGACGATCCACTTCTACTTGGCTTAGCTTGCAGGTAGGCAGCGTATTCTTCCAAACGCTCCGGGAAGGATGAAGAAGATCGATATGCTGTAGTTCACTATTATCTGCAGGCTGACGATTCAGGATAAAACGATTCAAAATAAGCGGCCAATCGAAGGTTCGTCCATTATAAGTGACTAGATGTGTAAACCGCTGAAGCGTAAGTTGTAAGTAATGCAGCATAGCAAGCTCCTCAGCGGGATTGCGAATGAATAACTGTTCTACTAAAAATGACTCATCAGTGTAGTAACCAATTCCGATCATAAAAGGAACGTTCCCCGCTCCAATTCCAAGTCCAGTTGTTTCCGTATCGAGAAAAAGAAGTGAACGCTCAGACAAAGTGTCTGCACCTGAACCGTTACTTTGAAAAGCTATTAATTCAGTAGCATGGATCCGTAGCTCGTCGAGTTGATAGATTCCTTGTGATTCGGATAGTAAATAAACCTTTCGACGCAGCAGGAATGAGCCCTTTTCATTGTGGCATAGTTCTGCCCCAATGAGCGACCAAGCAGGCTCAAGAAGAGGCTTATCAAGCAGCATATCAGCTGTGTCAGCTTGCAAATCTTGATCTACTCGCTCTCCATAGTCAGCCCTTACCTCCATATGATCACTAGATAGTGAATGTTCATGTTTATGTTCAAGGTCACTATTTACGCTTACCGCTGACTTCATACTAGCCTGTTTATGTCTGAGCAACCGCTCTCTCACACTGCTCATGTCTTTTCACTCCCTTTCCTCAGCACCGAATTATATTTATATCGTTAATTATATCGTCAGTGACAATAAATCTAGCGCATGCTTCTTCCCTAACAAGCCAACCTCTTCAATAGGTCCGACACAAGCAGGGCAACCGCTCAGACAGCTACAGGAGGTAATAATCTGCTTAGCTTGCTCTAGCAAATCTGCATGAATCTCGTATAAATGCTCACTAAGTCCGACTCCACCAGGATATCGATCATAGAAGAATATCGTTGGTTTCTTATTATGCAAAGCGCGTACTTGAGGCACGACTCTGATATCAAACGGATCACACATTAAATACAAGGGTGCGATATGAACAAGTACATTCGCAATTCCAAGTAAGCCATATTGCAGATCGTTCGCAGTAAATTTCTCGGTTACCGAATCATCGAACGAGAACCAATAAGAGCTTGTGTGCAACTCTTCCTCTGGCAATCGAATCGGACCAGAGCCGATATTCTCATGACTCCTCAAACGGATTTTTTTGAATATTGTCGCCTGCGCATTAATCGTAACTTCACCATAATGGCGTTCCAAGCCATCGCGCTGTTCTTCTTTATTCACATGTAGAACCTTGAGCTGAACAGCCAGATTCGCATCCGTATAGTAGTCGACATTCACTTCACGTACGAAAGCCTTCTTCTCTTCATAGTCAAGCTTCTCCACCTGATATTGCACACCCTCATGGATATAGATCGCTTCTTCATGAATAAGCGTTGGTGCTGAGAAACGATCCACTTCACCAATAACACGTGAGCCATTCGATAGATCGATAATGATGAAATTCTCTTGAGCTGCGGAACGAAGTGAGATACCTTGCGCTGGAAAGGATTGCTCCATCCAGTACCAGCGCTTGTCCACCTCGTGGAGTACCTTCTCTTCGGCGAGATAATCGAGAATATCGATGAGCGGCTCATCGCCGAACTTCTCACCCGCTTCGAACGGCAGCTCATACGCTGCGCATTTAACATGATCAACGAGTATGATGAGGTTATCTGGGCTAATGCGCGCCTCCTCTGGCGGACGTTCGAAGAAGAACTGTGGATGCTGGATCACGTATTGATCCAGCGTCCCAGAGCTCGCCACAAGCACGGTGAGCGAGCTCTCCTTGCGGCGGCCTGCACGGCCCGCCTGCTGCCATGTGCTGGCAATTGTGCCAGGGTATCCGCACAATACGCATGCCTGCAGTTGGCCGATGTCGATGCCGAGCTCGAGAGCATTCGTGCTCACTACGCCGCGGATCTCGCCGCTGCGGAGCCCGCGCTCGATCTCGCGGCGCTGCATCGGCAGATAGCCGCCGCGATAGCCGCGGATCGACTTGCTGCCGAGCTCGCCGCGAATCAGCTCCTGCAAGTAAGTCAGCAGCAGCTCTACCCGCACGCGTGAGCGTGCAAAGACAATCGTTTGGATACCGCTGCTAAGCAGCAGTCCAGCGATTTTGCGTGCTTCTAACACGGAGCTCTTGCGTATACCCAGTTGTTCATTTACAACCGGTGGATTATAGAAGACGAAGTGCTTATCACCTGACGGCGCTCCATTGTTGTCGACAAGTGCAACTTGCTCTCCAATCAGTCGTTCTGTATGTTCACGCGGATTCGCAATCGTTGCAGATGCGCAGATGAACTGGGGATTCGAGCCGTAGAATCGACAAATTCTTTTGAGCCGGCGAATGACGTTCGCCACATGTGATCCAAATACGCCACGATAAGAATGCACCTCATCAATGACCACATAACGTAAATTCTCGAATAGCTTGACCCACTTCGTATGCAAGGGAAGAATAGCTTGATGCAGCATATCTGGATTCGTAACTACAATATGCCCCGCATTCCGAATCGCTTGTCTTGCGGATACTGGTGTATCCCCATCATAGGTGCTTGATTTAATATCCACACCCATTACCTCAACGAGCTTCTGCAGTTCGGTTACTTGATCTTGGGCTAATGCCTTTGTCGGAAATAAATACAGTGCTCTTGCACTATCGTCCTCGATAATCTTCTGTACAACAGGCAGGTTATAACACAATGTTTTACCAGATGCCGTTGGTGTGACCGTAACTACATGATCCCCTGCTAATGCTCGTTCGAACGCTTCACTCTGATGTGTATATAAGTACCCTATGCCGCGTGTAACTAGGGCAGATCGCAATTTAACATGCAAGCTAGACGGAAATAGGACAGTTTTAGCCTCTTTTGCTGGAATGGTATGCCAATTGGTTACGCCAGCCATTATTTCTGGTTTACTGCGCATGACCTCTAGCATTTCTTCTATGGACGTTACTTTCCCCGTTAACGGATTCACTTTCGCATTTCTCCTCAACCATACGTATAATTAGTTCCATTGTACAGAATATACGTTCGTCTTTCAATATACCTGAAGCTAAACTAAAACAAACATAGACCAAACAAGGAAACTAATATGCTTAGTCCTTTCGAACCTGATCTCAACCTGCTTTCTCGACAAAAAAATAAAGGAACCGACGTCATGTCGGTTCCTGCGCTTTCCCGGGAAAAGTTAGCTGTATTTCCCTATATAGACTCTACTAAATCATCGTAGTCATACCGCAATTTCTCATCATCGGAAGTTTCTGAATCTGCATTCACTTGTAAGGCAATCCATGCGTTTTCACGAAGCTTATCCAACACCTCGCGGAGTTCAGCAATCCTAACCTTTGATTTTTCATTTTGGAGTGCGGATTGAAGTGCATATTCAATGACAGCGATATCCTGACTATTAAATTTCATGCTGTTCACCTCATCGGATGTTGATTTGCTTTGCTATCCCCCACTATTTTTACCTTAATCATGGCAAATTAATCATAAATTTCATTTATGTACAATATCATACGACCAAAAATCAGAAGCAATGTAGGTATCTGAATGAATTACCTTAGCTTCAGCAAGAAGTGATGTCACATCATCAGATTGATAACGCGAAGAAACATGAGTTAAGATCAGCGTTCGAACCCCTGCAGTCTGAGCAATTTGAGCAGCTTGCTCCGATGTTGAATGACCATAATCGTTCGCATGTTCAGTATGCGAGGCCGCAAAAGTAGCTTCATGAACCAGCACTCGAGCATTCTGTGCAAGCCTAACTGCAGAATCACACGGCTTCGTATCTCCCATTATGGCGACAATACGTCCGTGGATCGTAGGTCCAACATAATCTTCTCCCCTAATTGTACGTCCATCAGGTAGAGTAATTAGACCACCCTGCTTAATTTGAGCATAGATTGGACCCGGTTTAATTTGAGATGCCTTGAGCTTCTCAACCTGCAACGTCCCTGGCTGATCAGGCTCCGTAACTCGATAACCGAAGCATTCCCCACGATGTACCAGTCTTCTGGCTTCGACAGTATACCCGTCTTGTGTAGTAATAATTCCTTCTTTCGTAATCTCTTCAATCTGTAAATCATAATTTAGATGCGAACCACTGATCTCAATGGATTGCTTAATAAATGCAGCAATTCCTGGTGGTCCATAAACCGTTAACGGCGACTCTCCACCTTGATAAGAACGTGAAGACAAGAGACCAGGTAAACCGTATATATGATCACCATGTAAATGTGTGATAAAGATTTTATTGGTTTTACTCAACTTAACCGGAGTTCGAAGTATTTGATGCTGTGTACCCTCGCCGCAGTCGAACAGCCAATATACACCTAGCTCCGCAAGTAAGTTAAGTGCTATGGACGTCACATTCCGTTCCTTCGATGGTACCCCTGCACCTGTTCCTAAGAAATATAGCTCCACTATAAACTCCTCCTATACCTTACTTAAAGGCAGTAAAGCGCAGGAATCCCTGCGCTTATCATTATTGCCAATTTCTATTATACTTTGTTCACGTTAAAATAACGCGCTTCTGGATGTGCAAACACAATAGCAGATACAGACGCTTCAGGCTCCATCATGAAGCCTTCCGTTAGATCAATTCCAATATCCTGAGGCTTCATTAACGCAAATAATGGTTCCTGATCTTCTAGATTCGGACACGCTGGGTAACCAAACGAGAAGCGTTGCCCGATATACTTAGCACTGAATCGTTCCTGCATCGTCATTTGGGCATGATCTGCGATCCCCCACACATCACGCATAATGTGGTGAATTCGTTCAGCGAACGCCTCTGCAACCTCAAGTGCAGTAGATTGTAAGGCATGTGAACGTAGATAATCTCCACTCTCACGCCATACTCTAGCTAGATCAGATACACCCTCTCCCGCAGTAACGATTAGGAAACCAATGTAATCCATTTCACCACTATCTACTGAGCGTATATAATCAGCTAAGCATAGGTAAGGCTCTACATCTTGGCGTGGGAAGTTAAACGTATGTAGGATGCGAGTCTGATCTTCTGGATCATATACAAGCACATCATCACCACGCGATTGTGCTGGGAAGAACCTATACATACCACTAGCCCGAATAATACCTGTTTGCTGAGCCTCGGTGAGAATACCATCTACCGTTTCCTTCAAGCCGATTGCCTTCGCATCTCCTTCGGAAATTAGCTTCTCAACTTTACCTTTAAGCCCTAGATGATGCCCAAGTAACATTTGCATATTCACATAAGGAAGCAAATGACTTATTGGATAATCACGAAGTACATGACGTTCTAAATCAGGTGGCGTCATAATTGGACCGTCCTTGCGTACATTAGAGGTCACATTAAGCGGAGCCTTAGTAACAATTGGTGCAGGTTTACCTGATTCCATCACATCGGAATCAATATTATCACGAAGCTCCTGTACTAGCCGCGCACGTTGTTCAGGGTCGCTTATTTGATTAGCGATATCAAGTCCATTCATCGCATCTTTGGCATAGAGTACGAGTCCTTCATACTCAGGCTGGATGCGGTTCTTCGTGAACTTACGTGTTAATGCTGCACCACCTACCATGATTGGGACGTCGATTCCAGCATTCCGCATATCCTGTGCAGTTACAACCATCTGTTGGGCTGATTTAACTAGAAGTCCGGACAGACCAATGGCATCTGGCTTTTCCCGATGATATGCCTCGATTAACTGTTCAGGTGGCACTTTAATCCCTAAGTTAACAATCTCATAACCATTGTTAGCGAGTATGATTTCTACCAGGTTCTTACCAATATCATGAACGTCACCTTTAACTGTCGCAAGCAGAATCTTGCCCTTGACCGCGGATTCATTCTTCTCCATGAACTGTTCTAAATGAGCAACAGATGCTTTCATCACTTCTGCGCTCTGTAGAACCTCAGCTACGATTAACTCGTTATTATTAAATAAACGACCAACTTCCGACATACCTTGCATCAGCGGTCCGTTAATTACTTCTAGTGCAGAATATTTCGTCAAAGCCTCTTGAAGATCCGGAATAAGTCCTTCTTTCGTACCTTCCACCACATAAGAAGCCAAGCGCTCCTCAAGTGTTAGATTCGAAATCTTTTCCTTCTTCTCAACTTTCTTCACACGGAAATGCGCTACAAACGCTGCTAGTGTATCATCGTTCGTTTCATAAATGAGCTGCTCGGACAATCTACGCTCTTCTTCAGGAATGGAAGCATAGCGTTCCAGCTTCTCTGTGTTGACAATCGCATAATCGAGTCCAGCCTTCGTACAATGATATAAATAAACGGCATTAAGTACTTCACGTCCAGCTTCAGGCAAACCAAATGATACGTTAGACAATCCAAGAATTGTCTGGCACTCTGGCATAGCTTCTTTAATTAAGCGAATACCTTCAATTGTTTCCTTAGCGGAGCCTATATATTGTTGATCTCCTGTTCCAACAGGAAACACGAGTGGGTCAAAAATAATATCAGATGCATTCATGCCATATTTATTCACCAGCAAGTCACGTGAACGCTGAGCCACTTCCAATTTATCGGTAGCCGTAATCGCTTGACCACGTTCATCAATTGTACCAACTACTGCAGCCGCTCCATATTTATGAATTAGGGGAACAACATGCTCGAACTTCTCTTCACCATCTTCAAGATTAATGGAGTTAATTATCGCTTTACCTTGCGAATATTTAAGCCCAAGCTCAATGACACGAGAATCCGTTGAATCGAGCATGAGAGGAACTTTTACCTTCTTCACAACTAGCTTCAGGAATTGTTCAACATCCTCAATTTCATCACGGTCAGGATCTTGTAAACAAACGTCTATTACATGCGCTCCTCCTTTAACTTGGGCACGTGCAACTTCAGATGCTTCTTCAAACTTACCTTCGGCAATCAGACGTTTGAATTTACGAGAGCCTAATACGTTTGTACGCTCTCCAACCATGTACGGACGGTTTTCTGATTCAATGTACACAGTTTCGATACCAGATACAGCTGGAGGATGCGATCCTGCAAGCTGTCTTGGAGGAAACTTGGATAATGATTTAACTAAAGCAGAGATATGCTCAGGTGTTGTACCACAACAGCCGCCAGCAATGTTTAACCAGCCCTGCTCAGCAAACGCCGTCATCTTCATAGCAAGAGAATCCGGGGATTCATGGTAATGTCCGTTCTCATCTGGTAAGCCCGCATTGGGATAACAGGATATCGATGTATCCGCAATTTGCGATAAGCTACGGATATGATCACGCATAAACTCAGGTCCTGTTGCACAGTTAAGACCAACTGAAATTGGTTTAAGATGTTCTAGTGAAACATAGAATGACTCAATGTTCTGTCCTGCAAGTGTAGTTCCCATCGGCTCAATCGTACCTGAGATCATAATCGGTAATTCACGCTTTAATTCTGCAAAAGCTCGTCTAATTCCAATTGAACCAGCTTTCACATTTAATGTATCTTGAGATGTTTCTAGCAATAATGCATCAACACCAGCTTCCATTAATGCCACAGCCTGCTCATAGTAGCTTTCTTCAAGCTGTTCGAATGTAACTCCACCTGTTACAGCAAGCGTTTTGGTTGTGGGCCCCATCGCACCAATCGCATATCGTGGCCATTCAGGTGTAGAATATTTATTAACAGCATCAATTGCGAGTCTTGCAGCTTCTAAATTTATTTCACGTGTGCGATCCTGCAAATCATATTCAGCAAGAACAACACTAGTAGCTCCAAAAGTATTGGTTTCAATCATATCTGCTCCAGCAGCTAAATAGAGCTCATGAATTTTGGAGATGACGTCAGGTCTCGTGAGTACGAGCATTTCGTTACATCCATCAAGCTCCTCACCACCGAAATCTTCACCCGTTAAATCTTCTTGTTGAATCATTGTGCCCATAGCACCGTCTAAGATCAGAATCTTCTTAGCTAACTGCTCTTGAATAGTAGGTTTCCCCATATCGTTTCTCCTTTTTTCTCGTAAACATCCGACTATTCTTAAAATTGATTATTAGTTTAACAGAATAGACGCATTATGAAAAGAATATCGCGTGCTACATTCTATACATCGGTAACAATTTCCACTATAATAATGGTTATAATTAAATTCTTATTATCACATTGGAAAAGAGAGGGATTAGAATGGCAGAGATACGTATACGTAACACAGGTGAACGCATTACTGGTGAGGAGAATGTTAAAGCATTCCTAGAAGCCCAGACCGTACTTTATGAGCATTGGGATCCTAACAAACTGCCACAGCATTTGCACAATAAATTCGTCCTTACAGATGAAGAAAAAACAGAAATATTAGTAACCTTTAATGATGAAATCCACAGCATTGCAGGTAGACGTGGTTATCGGACTTGGGATGTTATCGCTCTATCTGATGCAACACCGAACATTGAAGAGCTACTTCAGAAATTCGAGCAAGTGCATACACATACAGAAGATGAAGTCCGTGCTATCGCTTCAGGTCAAGGGATTTTTGTTATTAAAGGACCAGAAGACATTGGTTACTTTGATGTTGAACTCGAAGCTGGTGATCTGATCTCAGTTCCAGAGCGAATCCCACATTTCTTCACCCTAATGGAATCACGTCAGATTGTTGCTATTCGTTTGTTTATTGAAACCGAAGGCTGGATCGCACAACCTTATGATGATCCTGATTTCGTAACTGCCTAAAATTATTATTACATTATTTAAAAAAGTTTCTTAACAATAAGTGAGGCTGTCCCTCAAGTCTTCTGACTCAAGGAACAGCCTATTAATTCTGAATAAACTAAATTATAGCTGATCGCGTAGAATGATTTCTTGTATTTGTGTTAGATCCTGAATTTCATATCGAGGTACAATCTCCCCTGTTTGCGAAAGTCCACGACGGTTAATCCACATATTAGGCATACCAACACGGTTAGAGCCAAGAATATCTGTCGTCAGTTTATCCCCAATCATTACGCCTTCACTCGCGTGAATGTTCAGAAGTGACATCGCATATTCAAAAATAGACTCATCAGGTTTACCTTTACCGAAATCACCTGATATAACAATATGATCAAAATAGGCAGCTAGCTCAGGTACGCCATCAATTTTCTCCTGTTGAAGATCTGGCGCTCCGTTCGTTAACATAAGTAACGTATATTCCTCTTTCAATTGCTTCAACACAGCAAATGTTTCTTCATATACGTATGGACGGTTCCGACGTTCAACTGGGAATAACTCACCAAGCTCATACCCAAGAGCAGAATTATCAATACCTAGAGCTTTCAGACCACGTGTCCAAGCTTCAGTACGGTATGTAGGAGCAAGTGCTTGCAACTTTCTGAAATTCTCATCTGCACCGCCAGTAAAATTCGCCCATAAGGCTTCAAAAGGATTGATCCCAATATTCTTCGTAAACGGGAATGTCTCATAAGTCTGATATAACGCTCTAGCTTCTTTACGAACTGCCTGCTCAAGCTCCTCTGGATCAACAGCTACTTGTTTAGCTGCCTCTTCACAGGTTACACGAAACGCTTCTTGTACGCTTCTGTCGTCCCACAACAGCGTATCATCTAAATCAAATAAAATAGCTTTAATTGTCATTGCCTTGCTCTCCCTTCGATTCAGATTCTGGAATTACATTCCCATCTTTATCCACATACTTGATATTCTCAAGATGATTCTTAACTTGACCTGTGACAGATCGAATATACTTCTTGCGAAGTTCAGCGCGTTCAGCAACTTCTTCCTCTGTTAAGGTTCCTAGTTTCGCTTTACGTGCTAATTCATTAATGCGATCAATTGTTTTTTGCATCTGGTTGATTGAACCTCCCTGAATGACCGTTCATTAGTTGTAATTATCACTAATACTTTGCCATTCAGACAAGCCATTGTCAAGTTCGAGAACTATGAATTTAGATTTATTGGATCATTCAAATAATAGTATAAAAACCTTCATATGTACACTACTTATCTTATTGTTTCATTTAAAAAGTAAATATCCCATTGTTTCAGTCGAGTAATAAATCATTATTGTATAGTTTCAATCGAACATTACTCATCTCATTAGTCTTGCTTAAATAGTCATCATCTAGGTAATTCAAGAACTTGTCCTTCTTGTATGTTGTTGGAGGTTAAGTTGTTCGTTGCAACGAGCTTCTTAATATACGTTCGCTTATCCATCTGACTTGGTGCATGTTCTGCAGCGATTGACCATAACGTATCACCACTGTATACAACAACAGTTAATGTATCTGAATACGAGTTCGAGTTCGCATTATTGGAGGAATGTGTCTGTGAGTATCGATCTTGACTTGGTTCTTGCGATGCATAAACATGGACAATTGCCCCAAACAGAATCGCAATACTAAGCAGCATAACAAGTGTCATTGTTCGCATTACGAATCTACCTTGCTTCTTATGATGCTGTACCTTCTGTTGAATTACTTGCAATGAATTAACAGTTCGATTAACGGTTCTCTTCATAGAACCCGATGTATAGTCCTCATGACATGATAAATACATCATTTTCCACCACCCAAACATTTGTTCTATTCGTAATTTAACACGAACATTTGTTTGTGTCAATCAAATATTCGAACTTATGTTTGTACGAACTTGGGTTCTATGTTATACTTTTAGAAAATGATTACATACTGGAGGGCTACCCCGTGAGCAAAGTGTCACAGCGCCAATTAGCCATTCTCGATTTTATTAAAACTGAAGTCAGATCCAAGGGCTATCCACCATCTGTTCGTGAAATTGGCGAAGCTGTCGGCCTTGCATCATCTTCTACTGTACATGGACATTTGGATCGTCTTGAGAAGAAAGGGTTAATTAGACGAGATCCAACTAAACCTAGAGCAATTGAGATTTTAACTGATGGAAGTTCGAAGGGTGCAGAGAATTTCAATTTATCTGTATCACGTGTGCCTTTAATTGGTAAAGTCACTGCTGGTGTACCAATAACCGCAACGGAGAACATTGAAGATTACTTCCCATTACCGAACCATTACGTCAAGGATGATAAAGTATTCATGCTTAGTGTCCTTGGAGATTCGATGATCGAAGTGGGTATTAATAACGGAGATTATGTCATTGTACGTCAACAGCAATCGGCTGATAATGGTGATATCGTCGTTGCCATGACAGAGGATGATGAAGCTACAGTGAAAACATTCTACAAAGAGAAGGATCACATTCGCTTACAACCTGAGAACTCAGCTCTTGAGCCAATCCGTCTACGGAATGTGACGATTCTAGGTAAGGTCATTGGATTATTTAGAGATTTTCATTGATCCTTCAATAATAATCCTTCATCAAGATTCATCAATAAAATTCTCCATCATTAAGATCCATAATTAAACAATAAACGGCTGTCACAGAGTTAATCTGGACAGCCGTTTTCTTATCTTTTTTATTATCCGAAACTCCAGTAAGCGACAAAACAACATTAAGCGATTATATTAGCTTGTGTCTATGCCACTTATCTCCTTTGAACCTTAACATGAAGATCAATCCACGTATACCCCACTCCGCAACCATTGCTACCCATACGCCGATAATCCCATATCCTAATGTAATCCCTAGAATGTAACCAAGTACGACTCGGAATAGCCACATCGTAAGCAAAGAGGTTATCGAGGTAAAGTTAGAATCCCCTGCTGCTCGTAAAGCAGATGGCGTGATAAAGCTAATTGACCACAGGAATGGTTGTGCAATAGCTGTAATCAATATGATTGTATAAATCGTTGGGACTATTTCATCTGGTGGAGAGAACAAGCCTACCAAGAACGGGAATAAAGGCATGAGTACAGCACCTATGATGACAAAGCATATCGAAGACAGACCAAGAAATGATTTAATAAATTTACGGGCGTCCTTCACATTCCCTCTCCCCATGCATTGTCCAACAACTGTTACGACAGAAATGCTAAATGCACTTGCCACAACTTGAAATAGCATGGCTATGGAACCACTGATCGCACTGACTGTCATGGCCATTGTCCCTAGTTGAACGATGAAGGTTTGTGTTAATAGCTTCCCTCCATTGAAGAACATCTGCTCAGCAGCAAATGGAACCCCAATAAACATAATCTTTTTTTGAATCGCAAAATCTAACTTCAAAGCACTCTTGATACGAACTCTTAGCGTGTGATTGTATTTTAACAAATAAATGACGGACGTTGCCGCACCTAATACCCTTGATAGTGTCATTGAAATGACAAGCCCCAGAACGCCCATATCGAGTACAGTTATAAAAAGTATATTTAATCCCAAAAAGGTCAGATTCATAATTAAAGATAGTCCCAAGCAGGCTTTCGTTTCAGCTGCACCTCGGAGTACACCGCTCACAGCTTGAAATAGGGCTATCAATGGATAAGAAATACAACTACCAATTAGGTAGACTTTAGCATTCTGAAACACTTCTACCTCTGCATTACCAAATAGCAAATTTAAGATTGGTGCATGAAAGACGAACACAAGCAAACTAATTATCACAGATAATAGCGTGACCGCTGAAACAGCTTGGCCAGCAGCGTTCGACATCATCTTCTGATTACCGTTTCCTTTATATTGTGCGACTATTACTGTACCACCGGTTGCAACCGCAATGAATACGTTAATTAAGAATATATTCAAGGAGTCGACCATACTCACCGCACTTACCGCTGCAACACCAGAAGAGCTAATCATAGCTGTATTAAGAATACTCATACACACGATGAAAGCTTGATCGACTAGAATCGGGATAATAATGGCTATTATTTGCTTGTAATCAATTGACTCCCCAGTAAAGTATTTATTCAGCAGCCATACCGTTTTATGTTTGACAGCCACGCTAGCATGACTCAGCATATTATCACATCTTTTAGTTTAGTGTTTTGTGATCTTGAATTTCTACCCATAGGTTCTGGTTTATGTATCCAGCCTCTCCAGTAACTTCTTTTCCAAACCATGTAGGCGGGGCAAATTGTGCAGCGACCTCTTCACTTGCGAATTCAATTTCTATCGTCATCAGGTTTAACTCTTTTGTATTGTGATAAACATCCAAATCGAATTTATTGTGATCGATCAGGACTTTGAATCTTGTTTTGCGAAGAGCAATCAATTGGCTGTTCTTTAGGAGCTGATTGTACGTCGTTTCATTGATAGCAAATTCAACCTCATCACGTACTAATCCCCTACCCGATTTGAAGGTCATCGTATATTTAGACTGATCAATCCTGCGGACACGAATCGACTCCGTATCATTATGGGCTAGATAGGTTTGTTCAATTTCTTGTTTTTTTAGTATTTCTAAATCATTAGGTTTGTTTGGTACTAAAAATTTTCGTTCTATTTCTTGGTTCATACTCTGTCCTCCAAGCTCATCTTAGTTACAATTCAATAATAAGAGACGCCCCCTAAATAATCAAATTAAGGAGCGTCTTTATGAATTATAATAATGCTTCTACATCTAACTCTAAATCAAATGGAGAAACTGATGACTCAAAACGTTTGACAACATCACCTTCACGGTTAATCAGAAACTTAGTGAAATTCCATTTCACGTCATTACCTTCGAGAATTTCTGGGAACTTCTCTTCTAAGATCGCTTTGAGCATCTTCGAAGTTGGGTTTGATAAATCAAAGCCTTCAAAAGGCGCTTGCTCCGTTAAGTATGTAAACAAGGGATGCTTATCAGACCCTCTTACTTCAATTTTTTCAAATAAAGGGAAAGTCACACCATAGTTTAATTGGCAAAATGCATCAACCGCCTCGTTCGAATCAGGCTCCTGTTCACCAAATTGATTACATGGAAATCCCAATAGAACAAGTCCTTGCTCCTTATATTTCTCATATAACTTCTGTAAGTCAGCATATTGAGGCGTAAAGCCACATTTACTAGCTGTATTAACAATCAGTATGACTTTGCCTTTAAATTCTTCTAGGCTAATCTTAGTTCCGCGAATATTGTTTACTGCAAACTGATATACTCCCATTTTGTAGCACCTCACAAGTTGATTATTGCAAACTATTATATCATACATTCATCTGATAGTAAGATTGTATCATATTCTGAGAATAAAAAACCCTCAACGCCTAGAGCGCCAAGGGGCTGTGTAATTAGAATGTGGTCATGTATTGCTCGCGTTCCCAAGCGTGAACTTGTGTACGGAACATATCCCACTCAATTTCTTTAAGCTCGCAGAAATGAATTAGTGCATGATCACCAAGTGCTTCAGAGATTACTTCGCTCTTACGAAGTTCATCAACAGCTTCTTTCAAGTTTTCTGGTAAGCTCGGAATTCCATCAGCATATCTTTCTTCTTCTGTCATTACATAAATGTTGCGATCCGTTGGAGCCGAAAGCACCATTTGCTTCTTAATTCCATCAAGACCTGCTTTAAGCATTACAGCAAGTGCAAGATATGGGTTCGCTGCAGGATCGGGATTTCTAGCTTCAATACGAGTACTTATACCACGTGACGAAGGAATACGAATCATAGGCGAACGGTTTGATGCTGACCAAGCAACGTAGCAAGGCGCTTCATAACCAGGAACAAGACGTTTATATGAGTTAACAGTCGGATTTGTAATAGCTGCAAAAGCTCTTGCATGGAACAGCATACCAGCCATATACTGACGAGCAGTTTCACTAAGACCTAGCTTATCCGACTCATCGTAGAATACGTTGTCTTTACCACTGAATAGCGATTGGTGACAATGCATACCGGAACCTGCTACACCGAAGATCGGCTTAGGCATGAAAGTAGCATGTAGACCATGTTGACGAGCTATCGTTTTGACAACTAATTTAAATGTTTGAATTTGATCTGCAGCTTTAATTGCATCTGCATATTTGAAGTCAATTTCATGTTGACCTGGTGCATTCTCATGGTGAGATGCTTCGATTTCAAAGCCCATTTCTTCTAAAGTTAAAACAATATCTCTACGACAATTTTCTCCAAGATCTGTAGGTGCTAGATCGAAGTATCCAGCTTGGTCATTAAGCTCAAGCGTAGGGTTACCCTTCTCATCCGTTTTAAACAAGAAGAATTCTGGTTCTGGACCAACTTTCATTGCTGAGTAGCCCATTTCTTCTGCTTCTTTCAGAACTCTTTTGAGTACTCCACGAGGATCTCCAGGGAATGGATTACCATTAGGTAAATAAACATCACAGATTAATCTAGCAACTTTACTTTCCATAACCCAAGGGAAAATAACCCAAGTGCTTAAGTCAGGATATAAGTACATGTCAGATTCTTCAATACGTACATAACCTTCAATTGAAGACCCGTCAAACATCATTTTGTTATCGAGGGCTTTCTCTAGTTGACTTAGTGGAATCTCAACGTTCTTAATTGTTCCTAGTAAATCGGTAAACTGCAGTCGAATAAACCTTACATTTTCTTCTTTCGCAATTCTAAGAATGTCTTCTTTTGAGTAACTCACTTCAGATTGCCTCCTACATGTTTGGTGTAATTGTAAGCTAGGCGCCTACCTCGCACTTTTTGTTTTTTATGTACTTAATTAAGTTACAGACAAGCTGCAACCTGATCATACTTCAAATAGAAAGAAAACATTAAAAATAATCATATATAGGTCGCTCGGCTTCACTATGTGAACAAATTTCACATCATGTTGTCACAAAAAGAAAACCCTATTCAATTAATTTAGAAATTGTTTAATTTGAATAAAAGCGTGACAACTCGCCTTGAATAAGCGACACTTGACCAGGGCGTTTAGCACCTAGTAATTGCTGCTTAAGCAAGCTTCGCAACTGTAATTCAGTTAGCTCTTTCCGTTTTTCTTCGGTTTGTTCATCTAGAACAGTACCCTGTTCAGAATCCTGATTATCTGTCGTAAACATTTGTTTAATCCCAGCGATATTAACACCTTTCTCCAACAATTCTTTAATTCGGAGAAGATTCGTAACGTCGTTGAAGGAATATAATCTCTGATTACCTGACGTTCGTACTGGGAAAACAAGTTCATTTTGCTCGTAATAGCGAATTTGACGTGCTGTTAAGTCTGTCAACTTCATTACTATTCCAATCGGAAAGAGTGCCATATTTCTGCGGAACTCATCGCTCAAAAGTAATCACTCCCGTGTTTATTAGATTATCAAGATTTTATAGATTCTATACTCCGAAAATGCTTGATAACTTCAAGAAAATGCTTCCTTCACACTAGATTCAGAAGTTTTTTCTTGTTACCCTATTTAACATTGTAATATCTTAGGTCGAAGGATGTCAATAATATGTTAGATAAGTTCACAATAAATGATTATTAATCATGTTTTGAAGCGCAGTTAACACACCAAACTTGGCGTGAGCATAGGTTAAACCGCCCTGCATATACGCAATATATGGCTCACGAATAGGCGCATCAGCTGACAGCTCTAGTGAACCACCTTGAATAAAGGTTCCAGCAGCCATAATAACTGGATGCTCATATCCCGGCATATCCCAAGGCACGGGTACTACATGCGCATCTACAGCGGATGCTTGCTGGATGCCTTGCACGAACGTAATGAGATGCTCAGCGCTCGTGAAGCGAATTGCTTGAATGAGGTCGGTACGCACCTCATTCCATGCTGGGCTCGTCTCGAAGCCGAGCCCCTCGAATAGGGCAGCGGCGAGCACCGCGCCCTTAACAGCTTGCCCCACCATATGCGGGGCAAGGAACAAGCCCTGGTACATGCTGTGCGTCGCGCCCAGCATGGCCCCCACCTCGCCGCCGATGCCCGGCGCGGTGTGACGATAAGCGGCGAGCTCTACGAGGTCTCGCCGCCCAGCAATATAGCCGCCAGTTGCGGCTATACCACCACCCGGGTTCTTGATCAGCGAACCCGCAATTAAATCGACGCCTACTTGTGGCGGCTCGAGCTCCTCTGTAAATTCACCGTAGCAGTTATCCACGAACACGACAACATTCGGGTTAATTTCTTTCACAAATCGAACCATTTCTCCGATTTGTTCAACTGTGAACGAACGCCGCCAGTCGTAGCCACGCGAGCGCTGAATACCAACGACCTTCACACTTGAATCCTGCAAGGCAGTTCGGATTTCGTCCCAGTCTGGTAAACCTTCATTGGTAAGCTCAACTTCTCCATAGGCAATACCGAAATCAGCAAGTGAGCCCTTGCCATCTCCAGGCTCGCCAATTACTTTGTGCAGCGTATCATAAGGCTTACCTGTTATGTATAATAGCTTATTCCCTGGGCGAAGCACACCGAACAGCGCTGTCGAGATCGTATGCGTCCCCGAAGCAAAATGTGGCCGAACAAGTGCAGCTTCAGCACCGAACACATCTGCATACACCAGATCAAGCACCTCACGACCGCGATCGTTATATCCATACCCTGTTGAACCCGCAAAATGATAATCACTGACCTTATGCTTCTGAAAGGCACCAATGACCTTCCATTGATTATGATCAATTAATCGATCGATTTCACGAAATCTCGGTTGTGCACGGTCTTCCGCACGTTCGGCTAACTCTGTAATTCTAGGATCAAAAAACATATTATTCGTCCACTCCTTAAGTCTCTACCACATAATCACGAAGCTTGTTCGCAACCTTGGCGTAATCATCCTTATTGATTCGT
The DNA here is from genome assembly GCF_056400365.1 of Paenibacillus sp. P5_B5. Taxonomy (NCBI): domain Bacteria; kingdom Bacillati; phylum Bacillota; class Bacilli; order Caryophanales; family Paenibacillaceae; genus Paenibacillus; species Paenibacillus sp. P5_B5. The sequence goes on along the minus strand of NZ_JBFULK010000001.1, from coordinate 459,624 downwards.
ATCTCATAAATCATTTCATCATTTTCTACCCGACTGCTTAGCACTTCACCAATTCGGTACACAAGCGAAGTTAAATCTCCACGCTCAGCTGGAATGGAGAATACAAGTTGATTGTCCATCAGCTTTTCTTGAATGGCAAGCCGCAGTTTGTCCAAATCTTCCAAACAATAAGCAGACATTCTTATATAATCACCTGGAGCTGTTAACAAGGCGATTTCATTAGGTATACACAGGTCTATTTTGTTAAACAAGGTTAATTGCTCTTTGCCGTGTGCTCCTAGCTGTTCTAACACTCCATCTACTACTCTCATCTGCTCCGCTCGCATCTCAGAAGAGGTGTCAACGACATGCAGAATCAAATCAGCTTCACATACTTCCTCTAGAGTAGCACGAAACGCTGCAACGAGTGAATGTGGTAAATTCTGAATAAAACCAACCGTATCCGTAATGATGATTTCTTTACCGCTTGGTAACTCAAGAGCTCTTGAGGTTGGATCAAGTGTAGCGAATAGTTGATTCTCAATATAAACATCAGCATCCGTCAACTGTTTAAGTAGGGTTGATTTACCTGCATTCGTGTAACCTACTAGTGCAACTTGGAACGCCCCTGACTTCTTACGACGTGCACGATGAAGCGTACGATGACGCACAACCTCATTCAACTGCGCCTTCAAATCCAATATACGCCCGCGAATGTGACGACGATCCGTTTCGAGCTTAGCCTCACCCGGACCTCTAGTCCCAATTCCGCCTCCAAGACGAGATAAGTTCTTCCCTTGACCTGATAATCGAGGTAATAAATAGCTTAACTGTGCAAGCTCAACTTGAATGATCCCTTCCCTCGTTCTTGCTCGTTGTGCGAATATATCTAGAATTAATTGTGTTCTATCAATGATTTTGACATCTAGCGCAGCTTCCAAATTACGTACCTGTGCACCAGACAACTCTTGATCAAAAATGGCCGTGTTTGCATCCAATGCCTCAAGTCGCTCTCTCAATTCTTCCACTTTGCCTTTGCCGATGAACCATTTAGAATCCTTGGTTTCCTTGTTCTGCGTCATCGTGTCTAGTACTAGAGCACCTGCGGTTTCGGCCAATTTAATCAATTCCTGAAGTGAATAAGCTACTAGTGCTTCACTCTTCTTCATTTGCTGTGTCACCAAAGATACCAGTACTGCGCGAGTCTGTATATCCATCGTAACATCATGCACAGACACTTTCATAGCTTCACCCCTAATATGTATCCAGCTTCAATAAAGCACAATTTTCTATGTAAAAGCTACAGTGAGTATATCACGAACTCCGAAGAAGGAGAAACGATTTCACCTGTCATTGTAGCCACACTAACACTAGGCTTACACCATGTTTACACGAAAAAAGACGATCAAACAGAATGTTAATTCCGTTCAATCGTCGCTTCATCAGAACAACCCTGATTTCTTTTCGAACCGTATATCTTCTGGTTTAATGAGCATCAAATCTTGCTTCGATGGTTGAATGGTATGTGGATGCTGTTCAAGCAATCGTACGGCTTGAAGCCTAACTGCACGCTCAATAATATTACGTACATAACGCGCATTACTGAAAGTAGTGAACATTATCGCTTTTTCAGTCATCAGATGCTGTCTGAGTTTCATTTCTGCTCCAGGTGAGAACATATACTCTCTTTCACGAGTCATTAACTCCGCAATTTGCATTAACTGATCTAGTGTATAATCCATAAAATCCACTTGAATTGCAAATCGGGATGGTAGACCTGGATTCGTTAGTAAGAATTGCTCCATCTCCAGCGAATATCCTGCAAGGATGAGCACAAAGCCATTCTTATGATCTTCCATTGATTTAACGAGTGCATCAATTGCTTCTTTACCAAAGTCTTTCTCCCCTCCACGAGCTAACGAGTATGCCTCGTCAATAAATAAGACGCCTCCCATCGCTTTTTTCACTAATTCTCGTGTTTTGAGTGCTGTATGTCCGATGTATTCCCCTACTAAATCTGCACGTTCAACTTCAATTAAATGACCCTTACTGAGTACCCCCATTGTGTGAAATAGCTTCGCCATAATACGGGCAACTGTCGTCTTCCCAGTACCTGGATTACCTTTGAAAATCATATGGTATACCTGTGCACTAGACAGTAAGCCTGCCACCGAACGATATTGACTAATTTGAAGGAGTGCATAAATTTCGAATACGAGTTCCTTGACATTATCAAGGCCAATCATTCGATCTAGATCCTTGATGACATCAGCGAATTGACCTTGCTCAGGATAAGTGCGGCCATTCCTAAATTCTCCCGTCTTGGGAAGCGCTGATCCACCTTCATTTTGCCTTAATACAATGTTAATCTGCCTAGAATTCCTGCTTGTAGATACAGGGTCCGATGACATCTACCCATCCACCGCCTCTCACTATCAGCTCAGATGTTTGTTCATGCGGGAGCGTATTGAGATATGCTCTACGTGTACATTATATTGGCGAGAGACGACTTTTATTTATAGGCAGTAAAAATAGGACTAGCTACTCTACAGATTCATGAATGTTTGAACAAGCAAAAACACATTTAACAAGATGATAATGACAGTAATGAACCATGCTAGAACTTTTACCCAGGGCTTATTAACAAACACACCCATCTTCGAGCGGTCACTCGTGAACTTAACGAGAGGAACAACAGCGAATGAGAGCTGGAATGATAATATTACCTGCGACAAGATCAGTAATTGAACTGTTCCTGATTCTCCATAAATCATGGTAACAATGACAGCAGGAATGATAGCTATAAGCCTAGTAATTAACCTACGAAGCCATGAAGGTAACCTTATATTTAGAAACCCTTCCATCACAATTTGACCAGCAAGTGTTCCCGTAAGCGTAGAATTTTGACCAGAAGCAAGTAAAGCAACTCCAAATAAAATCGATCCGACCGCTGTACCTAACATTGGTGTTAGTAAATGATACGCATCTCCAAGATCAGCAACTTCTGTCATTCCTGCATTATGGAAAGTCGCAGCAGCAAGAATAAGAATTGCAGCGTTAATAAATAAAGCAAAGAAAAGTGCAATCGTTGAATCCCAAGTCGCATATTTAATCGCTTGACGCTTTCCGATCTCAGTCATCTCATATTTACGAGTCTGAACAATTGATGAATGCAAATATAAGTTGTGCGGCATGACCGTCGCCCCAAGAATTCCGATTGCGATATATAACATTGCTGGATTCGTGATAATTTCGGAGTCTGGGATGAATCCTGTCATCACTTCCCCAATATTAGGTTGTGCCAATAACATTTCAATACCGAAGCACCCGCCAATAGTAACGATAAGAACAATAACCAATATTTCGATATGACGAAAGCCTTTATTTTGAAGTAATAAGACGAGTAGAACATCAACTGCCGTAATAATGACTCCATATATAAGAGGAATACCAAATAATAGCTGTAACGCAATGGCAGATCCAATCACTTCTGCTAAATCACATGCAGCAATAGCTAACTCACACAGTACCCAGAGGATCATTGACACAGGCTTCGAATAATGATCTCGACAGGCTTGCGCTAAATCCCTTCCCGTTACAATCCCAAGCTTACCTGATAATGCTTGTAGGAAAATGGCCATCAAATTGGAAATAAGGATTACTGACAGCAGTGTATAACCAAATTGAGAGCCGCCCGCAATACTAGTAGCCCAGTTTCCAGGATCCATGTAACCTACAGCAACTAAATAGCCTGGGCCCGCAAAGGCAAGAAATTTCTTCAACCATGACCCATGAGTGGGCACCTTCATAGAGCGATAAACCTCAGGCAAAGATGCACTGTTACGCTCATTCCTCCACCCTTTATTCTTTAAATCAAGTTTTGAAAGTTCACTATTCACTTTAACCACCCACTCTTTCTTGTCTTAATCAAATTATTTTGCATTAGGGAAACTTTTTGCCTAAAAAATAACGATCAAAGCTCTCAGCGTGATCGCATCTTGATCGCATCTTAATTCTAATGTATGACAGTCTTTTAGAAACGTTCTAATTATATTGTATTAGGAAAACTCTTTTGTGTCAATGCAAATTATTAGGCCTGATTATACCAGGTACAGGTGCCAAATGACGATGGAGCCGTGATGACGATGACGATATAGCGGGTAGCAAGCGAACCAAGAGCATTCCTGCTCTTGGTTTTGGCCGTTTAGCGTCCAGCAAAGCGAAACGAGCATCTCTGCTCTTGTTTCAGCGCATAACAGTAACGGAAACGACCTAGGGGCTAACTCCCAAGTCATGTAATATGACTTGGGAGTTAGCCCCTCTATGCTACTTAGCTGTATTAGATTTAACGCTTCTTGGGCGAAGGCGAAGATGAAGATGAAGTAGAAGAACCTGTATCTCTTGTTGTTGTATCTCTTTTTGTTGTATCAGTTGTTCCTGCGTCTGTTGCAGTTGTATCTTTAATTGGTGTTCCTGCAAGAGTTGCTTTAAGCGCATCCCGAGCATTCTCTATCTCTTGATCAGACAGTTCAACATATGGACTGATCCATTCGCCTTCTAGACCTATATACTTAATTTTACTACGATCAATGCTAATATACTTTTGGAAGAATTCCATCAGTTTACTTGAAGGAATATCTGTTTCCACATGGTCACCAGCAATATTGATTAATTTATCAAGCTTCATGACACCGCCGAATGAGAATACTTTACTCACCATTTGATCAATGACCTCATGCTGACGTAAATTACGTTCTGTATCACTTGATTCTGCTGTCAAGTTATTATTCGATTTGCGATATCGCACATAATCAAGTGCTTGCTTACCAGATAGTGTCTGTTGTCCTTTACGTAAATTAATGTTCGTACCATCAGCTTTATCCACATAACGCATATCCTTTGACACATTAACATCAACGCCGCCCAGCTCATCAACCATTCTACGAAAACCTTCAAAGTCCACTGAAACAGCTGCATCAATAGGTACCTCGAAGAAGTCACCCATTAATTCTCTCGTATTCTTGTAGGCAGTTAATTTATCCTTATTATGAAAATACGGATAGTAATAGTTAGCCTTTCGAGCAGGCAATCCCTTATTAGGTGTCATGTGCGTATCTCTCGGCAAAGAAACCACAGTTGCAGATTTTGTCTCAGGATTCAGCGCAGCTACCATAATAACGTCGCTATTCAGCGATCCGGTTTCCGGACGATTATCGACCCCTAATAACAAAATGCTAATCGGCTTTGCCGCCTCAACTTCGACTTCTGTTACTTCTTCTATGATATTACCTGTCGTTGATGCACCTATTTTGTCTACATTTGAAGTAATAGGCTTAACAACCAACAAAAATGCTGCATATGTACCTGTTCCGAATAGTGATAAAGATAAAAATACTATAATTCCAATTAATACTTTTCGTAACCTTCTTGTTCGTCCCATCCGATACTCTCTCCTTCGTTACTATCAAAAACACAATATTGGTATTATATCATGACAAGATATACAAAAAAGTTACAATATCAAAAAAATAACATACCAAATGCTATATTATGACTGCATCAGCATCCGAGATTAGACATATGAGAACATCGGCTTTTAGCCGTTACATCGATATCATTATTGGAGCAAAGTATAATTGTTACCGCTGTTTCACATCCTAGTTATTGGTGTAAATTCCATGTAACTAACAGGAGGTGTCCCAAATTATGTCTCAATCTTCTAGCGATACTCAAATAAAGCAAACGTTCCCGCCTCAGCATCAGAACCAACAGCCTGGTATTGAATCAGAAATGAGTCCAAGACCTGCTTATCAAGGTTCAAGCTACAAGCCCGCGGGGAAACTACAAGGTAAGACTGCTATTATCACAGGCGGTGATAGTGGAATTGGACGGGCAGTAGCAATTGCTTATGCCAAAGAAGGAGCTAATGTTGTCGTCGTTTATTTAAATGAACATGAAGATGCCAAAGAAACGAAACAATATTTAGACAATCTCAGCGGCAATCATACCCTACTTGCCGGCGATATTGGAGATGCAGGCTTCTGCAATGAGATCGTTAACCAAACAATCAAGACGTACGGTAAACTCGATATTCTAGTGAATAATGCTGCTGAACAGCACCCACAGACAAGTATTGATCTAATCACCGAGGAGCAGCTATTAAGAACGTTCCGCACCAATATATTCGCTTGTTTCTATATGACTCAAGCCTCGATCTCGCATCTTAAGCAAGGTAGTTGTATCATAAATACAGCTTCGATTACGGCTTATCAAGGCAGTAAAGACTTAATTGACTACTCTGCAACCAAAGGAGCTATTGTCACATTTACACGTTCCTTATCGCAGTCGCTTGTTGGCCAAGGAATAAGGGTCAATGCTGTAGCTCCGGGACCGATTTGGACACCGCTTATTCCATCTACATTTGATGAAACCAAAGTGTCCAAATTCGGAGCTGATACACCGATGAAGCGTGCAGGTCAGCCTGAGGAGCTAGCGCCAAGTTATGTATTTCTTGCATGTGATGATTCTACTTATATGACTGGGCAAGTCATCCATGTGAATGGTGGAATTATCGTAAACGGATAACAAATTCCGTCCATTTCCATTTGGCGAAGGCGAGAGTTTCTCTCGCCTTATGCCACGGCATGAAAAGCACAGTAGAATCGGTCGTAGAGATATAACATTCAGGTATTTCAATAAATTCTGCGATTTCTAGTGCACGCGCACCGTGATAATCATGAGTTATAATAATAGCGCTTTTCCATTGTTGAATATCCATGATTTGTTTAGAGAAGGTTAAATTCTCTAATGTTGAAGTCGATAGATCCTCTAACCAAATTGCTTTCTTCGGTATTCCCTTGCTGATTAAGTATCGCTTCATACCCTCTGCTTCAGTAATCACCGCTCCATTCGAATCCATCCCACCACTTACAATAATTTGGTCGAACCGACCCTCTTCATACAATTTAACTGCATGATTTAACCGTTCCTTGAGTCCTGGACTAGGCTGATCATTCCAAATCGCGGCACCAAGCACGATCCCAACATCGGCATGAACAGGTAGTGGCATATTCTGAGCTTCATGAATTCTCCACTGAACATATATCGACCATATAATTCCAATTGCTAAGAGGATAAGAAAAGAGCGCAGTGAATACCGCAGCACTTTTCTTGTGACTGTCTTATTCAACTGGCTCTCCCCCAATTAAATCATATTATTGTTCTACAATTTTAATCGAATCGATCGTGATTTTCTCAGTCGGCATACTCGGTGAGGAATCACCACCATTCGGGTTTACTTGAACAGGTGTCTTAGCAATTGCCTGAACTGTTTCCATACCGTCTGTTACTTTACCAAAAACGGTGTAGTAAGGCTGTGGATTCAAAATCGGCCCTGAATCTTCACCAGAGCAAATGAAGAACTGTGATCCATTCGTATTCGGACCTGCATTAGCCATTGCAACTACACCAGGCTCATACTTGATCGCAGGTGGTAGTTCATCCTCGAATTTATAGCCAGGTCCTCCTGTACCAGTACCTGTTGGGTCCCCAGTCTGAATCATGAAGGATTCAATAATTCTGTGGAACAAGACATCATTGTAATAACCTTCCTTGGCTAAGAACACAAAGTTATTAACTGTCTTTGGCGCATCTTTAGCAAACAACTCAATCGTAAATTTACCTTTGGAGGTTGTCACTTCTGCTGAGTACTTCTTCGCAGGATCAATCTGCATTTTTGGAGGGCTATTCCATTGTTTAGCATTTGTTTGAGGCTCAGTCTGATTCGATCGATCACCAGCAGACTGATCCTCTTGTTTCTTGCCACACCCAGCTGTTGTCATAATTGCTACAACAAGTACAATAATCATCAATAACCATTTCTTAGACATTTGCAACTAATTCTCCTTCACTATTAACCTACACCACCATCGGTGTTATTGCTATCGTCTCCATTAGGAAATGTTGATTTGCCCGGTTTATTCCCATTCCCTTTTCCGTTGCCTCGACCCGATCCATGGTCTGGGGTCGGGGTTGGTATAGATTGTTCAGGTGTTGGCGTCGGCGATGGTATCCCTTCAACTGGAGGAGTAGGCTCAAATGGGCCTTCACCTGGTGGTGTTGGTGAAACTTCTGTACCATCTACAGGAATTGTAATTTCAGCAACATTGGATTTAATACCCTCTTTTTCTCCCATTACAGGTATAACGTAATACATATAGGTCTCTCCCGGGTTAATCGCTATATCATTAAATGCAGCAGCTTCGGCAGTACCAATCTGACTAAAATTATCCTCTGTATAGCTCTTACGATAAACTTTATAAGCAGAAGCAGTTTTTTGCTCGCTCCAAGTGAGATCAACAGATCGTGTATCAAGTGAATAATTAGCCGATAAGTCTGTAATGGCTTTAGATGGTTCAGTCAGTTCTTCCACACCTTTTGGACGTTTAAAGTCTAATTTATCCATATTGTCCATAGCTTTAGTCATGACTTCCTTGAAAATGGCCGCGGTATTTCCACTACCTACTGTTACATAATGGCCATTCTTCGTATCAATCTTGTCAAATCCTTCCCATACGGCAGCCGTCCATTGCGGCGTATAGCCGACGAACCATATATTACTATCGTACTTCTGGAAGCCTTTCTGCGTTAAACCAGTTGAACCTGTTTTACCTGCTACTGGACGATTCATTTTGGCTCTAGTACCTGTCCCACCAGGTTCCAAAACACTCTGCAGCATTGTGGTCATATAGTAGGCAGTACTTGGTTTTAATACTTTGACTGAATCAGGTTTAAACTCTTTAACAGTTTCTCCTTTTGAATCGACGATTTTCATAATCGAGTGGGTCGTATGCTTCACACCACCGTTAGCAAATACAGAGTAAGCTCCTGCCATTTGAAGAGGTGTTACCCCTTTGGTCAATCCACCTAAGGCAATTGATAAATTGCGGTCATTCACTGGATCGAGAGGTGTACCAAGCTTCTCAGCCATTGCGATTCCTTTGTCAATCCCAATTTCCTCTAACAAAGCTACAGGAGCAATATTCTTAGATTGCTTGATAGCTTCCTTCATCGTTACAGAGCCATCATACCTATTATTATAGTTGTTCGGACAATACTTCCCATTACCGAAGCATTGCTTCTCATCCGTAAGCATAGAGTACGGATTATAGCCACGGTTCTCCAATGCATCTGCATAGACAGCAATTGGTTTAAATGCAGAACCCGGTTGAAGTTGGCTTGTAGCTCGGTTATAATCCTTGGTCTTATAATCACGGCCACCAATCATGGCTACAATACCGCCATCATTATTATCAACGATGACCATTGTACTCTGAATCTTCGTTCCATCCTTCGCATCTTTCTGGAAAAGCTTATCGTTCTTGTATGAAGTTTCTAGAACGGATTGAGCATTCATATCCATGGTCGTATAAACTTCATACCCGCCACTAATAAACGCTTCTTCTTTAATGCCATAGACCGTTTCTGCTTCACTTACAACATAATCGATGTACGTCATAAACTCCCTTTTCACTTCATTACCAGAAGCGAGCACTAAATCTGCTTTTGCAGCTTCAGCTTGCTGTTCGGCTGTAATATAACCTTCTTCTTGCATTAATTGAAGGACAACCGCTCTACGTTCCTTCGATTTATCGTAATTCTTAATTGGTGAATACGTGTTAGGAGCTTTAGCCAAAGCTGCAAGCGTTGCGATTTCTTCTAATTTAAGCTCACTCAAATCAGACTTACCAAAATACAACTTAGAGGCTGCCTTAACTCCATATGCACCGTGAGCAAAATAAATGCGATTCAGGTACATTCCTAGAATCTCATCTTTGGAACGTTCTTTTTCAAGCGCCAAAGCCATCGATGCTTCCGTTGCTTTACGGAACAAAGTTTTGTCTGGATTCTGGAATAGGATGTTCTTCGCTAACTGCTGCGTGATTGTAGATCCACCCTCGACTGCACTTCGAGCGACAACATCTTTTACGAGTGCGCGCCCAATCGACCATACATCAACACCAGTATGCGTATAGAAGCGACGATCTTCCGTGGCTACAAACGCTTGTTTGAGCAAATCTGGAATTTCCTCTGTTGGAACGACCTCTCTATTCTGATCATATAGCATCGTAACTTCTTTACCACTACGATCGTGTATAGTAGTTGACTGAGACATGTTAAATTTATCTTGATTAGCTTCGAGCAGTCTAGCTCCGTTCATCAATACAACAATATACACGCCAACTGCACAAATGACACCAAGTATCCCCGCGATTATAATACCGAAAAATAATTTTTTGTAGTTAAACTTTTTCTTTTTCTTCTTTGGTTTCGGTTTTGAGTTGGGACGCTGATTATTTCGATTCTGATTATTCTTCTCCATCTCTAAGGCTCCCTTTCTCTCTGTATCAACACAATATAATTTTTTTCAATATGATCCAATAAAAGAACAACCTTATCCTTAAGGTTGCTCCATTTATGATCATTATACTTTTATACGTAAAAAAGAAGTTAAAAGTTGCATCGCTTAAACATTAGCCTGGTTATCTGGCATTAAAGATACTGGACGCTGTGGTGTAAACGTAGAGATCGCATGCTTATATACCATTTGTTGGCGACCTTCTGAATCAATAATGATGGTAAAATTATCAAAAGCGCGAATAATTCCTCTGATCTGGAATCCGTTTGTTAAATACACCGTTAAAGGTATGCTCTCTTTACGTAATTGATTGAGGTAGTTGTCTTGAATATTAATTACTTTGTTCATCAAAAGGTCCCCCTTATTATTTCAAACTGAAGTGTGTGCTCCACCTTTATGGTGTCATTTTACTGAACTAGAATTATATTCGCAGTTTTGTGCAAACTTTCCTGCTATTATAGCATTAATCTCACCCAAATGGGCAGAAATATTTGCGCTATCCGTCACATCAACCCATTCAATATCTTTCATATGCCGAAACCATGACAATTGTCGCTTAGCGAACCTTCTTGTATTTCTCTTCAGTAGTTCCACAGCTCTAGATAACGAATGAACCCCTGTCAAATAGCCTATCATTTCCTTGTAGCCTAGACCTTGCAGCGAAACTAATTGAGGGGAATAGCCTTTACCCAGAAGCTGCTGAACCTCTTGCAATAAGCCTTCTTCCATCATCTGATCAACTCTGGCTTCAATCCGCTTATATAGCAGTGCACGATCCATTGTTAAGCCGATTACACATAAATTATACGCTGGCAGTTTCGTCTGCTCTGCTAAATAATCTGAGAGTGGTTTACCTGTTAGCTGATAGATCTCTATCGCACGAATAATTCGCCTACGGTCGTTCGGATGTAATCGTTCAGCTGTTATGGGATCAATCTCCGCAAGCTTAGCATGTAGAGCATCATCTCCAAGCAATTGTGCATATTGATCAAGCTCAGCACGAAGTGCTTCATCCATCTGTACATCCGTAAACTGATAATCGTAACAGACCGATTCTACATATAGCCCTGTTCCTCCTACAAGGAAAGGTAATTTACCCCGCTGATGAATTTCAACTGTCAGTGCGCGAACTCGGTCCTGAAACTCTGCAACCGAGAATGGCTCATCTGGATTATGGATATCAATCATATGATGCGGGATACGAGCTTGCTCTTCTTCAGAAGCTTTGGCTGTTCCAATATCCATTTCTCGGTATACTTGCATCGAATCGCCCGAAATAATCTCACAGCCATATTGTTCTGCTATTTCTAAACTTAGCTTCGTCTTACCCACCGCAGTTGGTCCAATAAGCACGAGTAAACTAGGCTTATCATTCTGATTAGTTAACATTGAATCACTCCATAAGCTAATTTCGTCCCGGAAGGCAGGATCGTAGGAAATCCGAGCCGAGCGAACTCTTCGCTAGTACGTGATTCCTTCATAATAATGCTTTTACGCGATACCCTGCGTGCCTCCATAATTGCCTCAGTGGTTAACGCATTTGAATTCGCAATTCCTCGTAGTGGTGAAATGGAATTAGATGCCGTTAACGGTACTCTGAACATCGGGTCAAAATAAATAATATCTACGCTGTTATCTTGCATTTGCTTTAAATAGGTTAAGTGATCCGAACATTGAATCTCAATTCGCCGCATCGCTTCATTCAAGCTTGAGACATCTGATTCGTAGGTGCGCAGGCCCTCCCTAAGCAGAATGCAGAGTTCAGGTTCACTGTCTAAAGCAATCATGCGTCCAGTTTCTCCAGTAGCATACGAGAACACGATTGAGTCAGATGCAAGTCCTGCTGTACAATCAATTATCGTATCTCCAGCACTCACACCAGCTGCAGTTAGCATCGCATCTGCTTCGCCGCGAATAAGACGTTGTACACGTACATGTGCCATACTTGGATGAAAAAATATCGGCGGCTCTTCACCTATATAACATTTGAGTTCATCTCTTGTAACGAGCAGGATGCGATTTGCCTTATAACGCTTGCGAAGCGCATCCATCGCAGCCTTTTCTCTTGGGACTAGCTTCCAGCCAAGCTCTTTGGCATAGCGATCAGCTTTCATTATTAATTCATTAGAAGGTTTATAAGAAGTAGTTACAATCACGCTGTTCACATCACCCGTTTAAACATTTTTTCTAATTCGTAAGTTGAGAATGATACCACAATTGGTCTGCCATGTGGACATGTATAAGGATTGTTACATTTACCCAAGCGGTCAAGCAGTGCTTCCATCTCCGCTATGCTTAGAGCATGATTCGCTTTAATCGAAGCTTTGCAAGAGCACATAATCGCTGACTTCTCACGAAGCTTGGCTAGTTCTACGCCTTTCTTCTCTGCTATAAGCAGCTCACACATTTCTTCGATAATCGCTTTCTCTTCTCCGGCAGGAAACCAGTGAGGATACGCTCTAACAATGAATGAATTTCCGCCAAAGCCTTCTAGAAATACGCCAACCTGTTCAAGCAGTATAAGCTTATCTACGATATGCCCCGCTTCAGACGGTGTAAATTCCAATGTTAATGGAACAAGTAATTCTTGACTTGCGGGCGATGGCGCACCGAATTTCTCATAATAATATTCATAATTCATTCGTTCATGAGCAGCATGCTGATCAATTAAGAACAAGCCGCTCTCATTCTGCGCAAGTAAATAGGTACCATGCAGTTGACCAATTGGTGCAAGGGTTGGAAACTGTGGCGCTTCTGCTGTAGGAGCAGCTAGGAAATTCCTAGACTCCTCAGCAACACCTTTTATTGTACCCTTAGGAGATTCGAAGGGCAAATCAGCTAAGCGTCTAGGTAAACCTTGTCCGGTACTTCCTGGCATTTGGTTTGTTGCAGGTGTTTGAGAATTGCGCGGTGCATCGTTGTTGTATCGAAATGTCTCTCTGATCGGTTGCTCTTGCTTAGGTGCATAAGATGTATCCTCAAGGACTGGTGGTCTTGATAGTACAAGCTGCTCCTGAACGTATTGGTTCTTAGAGCTTGTTGGCATCGCACCATGAGGTATTAATACTTGCATGCCTAAAGCAGACTTAATCAGTGTCTCCACAAATTCCATCAGTTCAACTTCTTTACTAAAACGGACCTCAAGCTTAGAAGGATGAACGTTCACATCAACGAGTGTTGGATCCATCGTAATTTGCAAGACAACAATTGGAAATCTATTAATCGGCAGAAGTGTATGATAGCCACGTAATATCGCTGCATTAAGCGCCAAATTCCGTACATATCTACCGTTAATAATTAATGAGATACCGCTGCGATTAGAGCGTGTTAACTCTGTTTTGGAAATAAAGCCTTCTACCGTATAGTCCAGATTACTTCCTTCAAGTGCAATCATTTGCTTCCCAATCGCCGTACCATAAATGGCTGCAATTGCTTGTAGCATATTACTACCACTTTGAGTTTGCAGCAATATATTACCATTATGTGAAAGCGTAAAGGCAATTTGAGGATGTGCTAGTGCTAATCTATACATGTAATCTGATACATGACCAAGCTCTGTTTGCACGGTCTTCATATATTTCAAGCGTGCTGGCGTATTATAGAACAGCTCACTTACTGTTATATCAGTACCACGAGATGCTGTAACTTCGCCAACATCAAGGATTCTGCCGCCATGAATAACTAGCTTACGGCCCAGACCCGTGTTATCAGATGAAGTGATGCAGGTTAGCTTCGATACAGCTGCAATACTTGGGAGAGCCTCACCACGGAAGCCTAATGTACGAATCGCGAACAAATCTTTGCCACTCTGTATCTTACTAGTTGCATGACGGCTAAAGGCAAGTTCACAATCATCAGATTCCATCCCAGAGCCATTATCGACTATGCGGATCAGCTGCAAGCCACCCTCCTCAATCGTTACATCGATCCGAGTCGCACCTGCATCAATTGAGTTCTCTACTAATTCTTTGACAACAGATGAGGGGCGCTCAACTACTTCACCCGCAGCAATCTGATTGGCAATTTGCTCATCAAGTAATTTAATATTCCCCACTGTTCATTACCCCTTTACTACTTCGAAGCTTGAATAATCCAATGATCACCTGTCTGAGCCCATTTAATTGTTGGAAATGCTTTAGCAAAAGCTTGTGCGCTTATATACGTAACTGATCCATTCTTGCGTGCTATATTATCACCTAATACAAAAGTCTGCTTCAATTCCCCATGCGTGATTTCGATCTCACTTGTAGCGCTATTCCACTCGATATCCCCATCTATTAACGAAGCAAGAAGACGAGAAGGTAGGTATAGCTGTTCCTTCTCATGAAAGACTGGAAAAGCATCGCTTATCTCTACACCATTTAAGGTCACTTGATGCGTATTAAATTCGATACGAATATCAGATTGTCCTGCTGCATGAAGTGCAGTAACCATTTGAGGCATATCCCCGTATACTTCTATGTCAGGTGCAAGTCCCACATGATTGACCTTATTATTCTTAGGTGTTAAATACTCAACAGCTGTAACCTTAAGCACACCTCCATCAGATAAGTTAAGCATATATTGCATGCTCCCCTTACCATAGCTCTGTGTACCAATTAGCTTCGCACCTGTAGAGTCCCGAAGGGCTCCTGCTAGGGCTTCTGATGCACTTGCACTGTAACTATTCATCAAAATAAAGACTGGTTTATCGAATGTCTTGCCATTCTCTATTACACTCGGAATATCTTTATGATTACGGTCACTTGTATGAAGAAACACACCTTGTTTAATAAAATTAGCACCAATATTCATGGCGGTATCGATATAGCCTCCACCATTATTACGCAAATCAATAATGAGTGCTTGAATATCAGCTTTACTTAACTGATTAAGCGCTTGTGTAAACAGCTTATCCCCTTGATCAGAGAAGCTCGACAACGCAATATATCCAACATCACCGAATTGCTTCTTAACGACAATGGGTACTTGCACAAGACCGCGCTGCACAGTGATGTTAACAGATTCAGTGTCTCTTTGTAAGGTGAATTGAACCGTCGTGTTCTCTTCACCCATAATCTGGTCAACGACATCTGCTGTCGTTACACCTTGAACAAGATTACCATTAATAGCAGTTATATAATCATCGCGTTTAATCCCTGCTAGATCAGCTGGCATATCCGGAAATACTTCAGAAATATAAATGCCCTTCTCATCCTGTCCAATACGCACACCAATGCCAACAAAGCTATTCTCAATTGAACCGATAAATTGCTTCATTTCATCACTTGTAAAGTAGGCTGTATACGGATCATTGATGATCGTCAGCATCTCTTCGACTGTTTTACCTGCTAACGCTTCTTCTGTAACCCCACTTACATGATAGTTTGATAGAATGTCTCGTATTTCGCTCGTTTCCTGATCACTAACAGCCATTGTTGATGCGGGAAACAGAAACATGAGTGCAAGTGAGAAGGATAAGATTAACTTCGTGAATCGTGCTTTCAATTTAAACATGATTTTCACCCTACCTTAACTTCTTATATTCGGTGCTTACGCACCTTACAATTTCTGCTTCATATCGTAAATCAAGTTAAGCGCCTGTAGTGGTGTCATGTTGATTAAGTCTACTGCTTTCAGCTGCTCGATTACCTTTATTTGTTTACTGCTGATGTTGTCGTGACCTGCATTATGCTTAGGTTTAATGCCGTCTGTAGATTCGAATAAACTAAGCTGCTCAATCGATTCCAACGGCTCTTTTTCATACTCATATTTTGATTGATTCGCTAGCTGAATAGGTGATTCTGTAGCGAAAACTATTGAATCATCTGGGTCTGCTGTTGGTTCTACTACTGGTTCAGCTCTTGATAACTCAGACTTGGCAGCAGCTGCTTCTATTAGACCTGCTCGTACCTCAAAAGCTTGTAACAGATCGTAGGATCTATTAATAATTGTATCTGGTAGCCCCGCTAGCTCAGCGCAATAAATGCCGTAGCTTGTACTTGCTGCTCCAGGAATTAATTTGCGTAAGAAGGTCACACCTGCGTCACTCTCTTTAACTGCCATACAATAATTAAGCAAATACGTTAATGATTGCTCCAAATGTGCAAGCTCATGGAAATGAGTTGATACGAGTGTTTTACAACCTACATTATGATGTAAGTACTCAATCACAGCTTGTGCAATTGCCATTCCCTCACCAGTTGAAGTTCCGCGCCCAAGTTCATCGATAATGACAAGCGAACGAGAAGTTGCCTTGGCCGTCATAGTCTGAATGTCCATCATCTCTACCATGAACGTACTTTGACCACCAATTAAATCATCTGCCGCTCCGATTCTTGTAAATATACGATCAACTAAAGGAATAACCGCTTTATTCGCAGGTACATAACAACCGATTTGAGCCATAATCGTTAAGATAGCAACTTGACGCATATACGTACTTTTACCGGCCATATTTGGCCCCGTAATAAGCAACATTCGTCCTTCTTCATGTGCCATTATCGTATCATTTGCTATGAATGCTTTACGATCGATCACAGCTTCTACAACGGGATGACGACCATGTTCGATTGTTAAATCATACTGATCTGAAATTACCGGACGCGTATAATGATTCGCTGCGCTCACATGAGCAAAGCCTTGAAGAATATCGACAGACGCAATTCGCTCTGCAAGTCCTTGCAAACGCGAGATATGTTCACAAATACGAGTGCGAAGTTCACCGAATAACTCATATTCAAGATCAAACATTTTGTCTTCGGCTTCAAGAATGAGCGTTTCTTGCTCTTTCAATTCAGGTGTAATGAAACGTTCCGCATTAGCTAGCGTTTGCTTACGCTCATAGCGGCCTTCTGGCAAGGAACCGATATTGGACTTAGTAACTTCTAGGTAATAGCCAAAGACTTTGTTAAACCCAACCTTAAGTGATTTGATCCCTGTAATCTCACGTTCCTTACGTTCTAGCTCAGCAATCCACCGTTTACCATTCGTACTTGCTTCTTTTAGCTTGTCCAGATAAGCGTCAAGCCCTGATCGAATCATTCCACCATCGCGAATAGATACAGGAGGTTCATCAACAATCGCTTGCTCAATCCAGTTTCTGATATCATCGCAGTCATCCATCTGAGAAGCGAGTTTGGCCAGTGTAGCTGAACCTGAATTCTGACAAGCTTCCTTAAGTAGAGGAACTTGCGTTAGAGACAGTTTAAGCGCAAGCATATCACGTGCATTCGCATTGCCATAAGAGATTCGAGCAACTAGACGTTCGAGGTCATACACTTCCTTAAGAGCAGTACGTACATCTTCACGTGTGATCAGATTACCGTACATACATTCTACCGCTTCTAATCGTTCTTCGATTCGCTCTACGTTCAGCAGCGGTTTATCAATCCAACGACGCAGCATACGAGCACCCATGGCAGTAACGGTTCCGTCTATTAGCCAGAGCAATGACCCTTTCTTAGCACGTTCTCGAACCGTTTCTGTTAATTCCAGGTTCCGCCTTGTAAAAGGATCCATAGTCATGAATTGCGCCTGTTCATAGCGATGGATATGCTTATAGTGAGAGAGCGATCTCTTCTGAGTTTCCTGTAAATAAGCAAGTAACGCTAGAACACTCTGTTTAGCTGTTCCGGCTAGAGCCGAGACTTCCTCTGATGGAAAATGATCAAAGAGTACCATCTGTTCACGAACTTCTATATGCCCGCTATCTCGAATTGTATATACAAGTGGTTTGCCAACAAGGGGCATACGCTCTTTAATTTCCGATAATAGATTACTTGTTGCAATTAGCTCTGATGGCGAGTATACGTTAATTTCATCTAGTAGCTGCTCCATACCGCCTGTCAACAAAGTAACATGAAGCTCACCAGTTGAAATATCTGACGCAGTAAGACCATAGCCTTCCTCTGCCTGTGTGATCGAAAGCATATAATTGTTCGTTGTTTCACCCAGTGCTTTACTTTCCATCACAGTTCCTGGTGTAACAATCCGAATAATTTCTCGGCGCACGATACCTTTGGCTGCAGCAGGATCTTCGACCTGCTCGCAAATTGCCACTTTATAGCCTTTATCCACTAATCTCGTTAAATATCCTTCAGCTGCATGATAGGGCACTCCGCACATCGGAATACGTTCTTTCGTTCCGCCCTCGCGGCCTGTTAATGTAATTTCTAATTCTCGAGATGCTTCTAATGCATCATCAAAAAACATTTCATAAAAGTCACCTAAGCGAAAAAATAAAAGTGCATCAGGCACCTGTGCTTTGATTGCTAAGTATTGTTGAATCATTGGCGTGTATTGAGCCATAACGTCCTCCTACGATAGCTTCGTTGTTTAGCGCGAGGCTAGCTTATTGAGTCATTATAGCATGATTTATGTGGGGAGTGGCACACTTGATGGAGACGATATTTTCCATGAATTACGAATATCTGTAAGTTCATCCCAAGTTTCCAAGCGAAAGAGTCGATTCTTCAGTTCATCTAGCTCCGTAGCGAACTCTGCGTACGCACCTAAGCCTTCAAGATCACCCCACAAGGTGATGACAACCGGAAGTAAGCCTCGTTTATCACCGCGATAGTACATCGCCTGAATTTCAGGATCATTGAGCGGACGACGGGTTAACGCCGAGTAGTTCTCGGCGATCAGCTTGGCGAGCGTGAAAGCGCCGCGAGCTAGGATCGGAGACGCGAGCCAGGACGGGAGCGTGCGGTATTCGAAGCCGCCATGTGGCTGGCGGCGGCAATCACCGAGCGCGCCATAGCGAGGTCTACGGCGCAGTGACTGCTCGCTCTCTGCGAGCAGGAGTGGTAGCGCGAGATAGTTATCGAGCGCGCGGAGCAGTGGCGTGTGCAGCAACACACGCGAGAGATGGATGTGCCCGCCGAGGGCGTAGCCGGGCACGGGCATGCCTCCAGCGACCCAGCGCAGGCTGGGGTCGCTGAATCGTTGCGCTGCATGCTGCAGCGCGTGCTGCACATGCCGCGTTAGCTCGCGCGGCGATTCACTTGGCTCAGGCCGAAGCTCAGCTAAGGGGTGCAGCGTCTGCTCCCCCCTCTGAACGACTCCATCGCAGCCAACCTCCCCTGCCCGTTCTACAAAGCGAGAAGCTGCCACTATTTTCCCTTGTGAACTGAGCAGTAGAAACTCAGGATCAGCTCCGAGCATAACAGGCTTCGTTTGTCTTAATGCAGCGTCTAGATGACGGTCATATTGCTCAATTGCTTTGGCAAACAGCGCAGCCAGTCTCTTACTCAGCTTCGGCTCTGGATTTACCTCAAGGATAAGTGTATGCCCGCTTGCTGGTACTCCTATGGTCACTACGGCATAATCCAGTCCTAGCACATAGACAGCTTTAACTGCCTCACGTACAGCTCGCTTCACATGATAGGTGGAATTATTCAGCCCTATATCCTCATACGTCACAGACTGCTTTATGCCTCCTTGAAGCATGAAGGTAGAAGTACCCTTCCTTCGATAAACGGTCAAGGCATCCAGCTGAAATACAGGAATTATATAATAATAAGAGAACGAGATTTCTTCCTTTAACGCAGGCAAAGTGCTATGAGAGGATAGTGTCTTTAATCCATGTGGATGTAAGATCGTATTACGTCTGCGCTTGTCCGAGCAGCGTAAGATCGAATGAACAGGTTGCATGGAGAGAACATTTTGGGATTCCGTCCGATATTTGCCCCAACCGATTACCGCCTGTCCTCTCCAGCCAGAAGGCAGCGCTGTGCCGTGAGGAATTGCTAGCGTTTGCAGTAACAACTGAATTTCCTGCTCTCCTGAATGCAACACGAATGTGTTCATTGCCAATTCCTCCAAGCTTAGAGGCGGTATGCCCATTTTGAACCTACAAACAAGAAAGAGGGCAAATGCCCTCTTCACAATCGTATGCTGTGGCATAAGCTGATGTATACCTAATTTAATTCATCTTCGAGAAAATCAGGATCCATGTCTTCATAATCTCCGACCGCTGTGTGGTCGTCAAAATCGATCGTCTTATCATCGAAGTCATCGTAGTAGTTAGGGTTAACAACGACGCATACCTTCGTTTCCGCGATCATTTCCACTTGGAATTCCCGTTCCACGCGGATGACGACTCTGCCGCCGGAGGCAACGCTAGCTTCAACGCAATTTGGCTCTTGCGTAGCAACTGCTGATACTTCTGCCGTGGAAGATCTGTGTTTACGATCCAAATACGATAATGGAACTACTTCGACATATGAGATTGTTTCTTTCGCCACATCG
The DNA here is from genome assembly GCF_056400365.1 of Paenibacillus sp. P5_B5. Taxonomy (NCBI): domain Bacteria; kingdom Bacillati; phylum Bacillota; class Bacilli; order Caryophanales; family Paenibacillaceae; genus Paenibacillus; species Paenibacillus sp. P5_B5. The sequence goes on along the minus strand of NZ_JBFULK010000001.1, from coordinate 438,995 downwards.
GTCTTGGTATTACGATCATAGGAATACCAAATATTGATGTCGTAGGTACCGACTACTTCTACGCTGTCGCCGCCAGACTTGACTGCTTCATATTGATTATTAATGATCCAAGCACCCAAGATGCTGGTCGGAGCATAAGTAGGAGTCACGGTATGGCTTACATGAGAGAACTTACGGCCTTTTCCGCAGACGGCTTTGGTAATGATCTCTCTGTATTGCAAATCTTTATCTAATGACATCCTTTTAACCTCCTCCATACAATCATTCATTAAAAGTGTATGCAGGACATTCGTCTAGGGTGACAAAAACTTTTTCAGATATTCAAAGGTTTAAGAGTTTACATGATTTCCTAGAAGGAACGGCTGCTTTTCTTCTGTTTTTGCTCTTTCTTAGCGATATTTAAATATGCTTTAAGCTCGCGGATCAGTTGGAGCAGTGATGATCTAACTTCAAATTCATCCCGAGTTACCGGCATAGGCAATCTTTTAAAGTGACTTTCTAGAATAGTCAAATCGGACTCCGCACGGCCTATATAATAGTCAAGTTTCACATCGTCAGCTACTTCTTCAAAAATATCGGCTAATGAATTTGCCTGAGGCATGGATTGATAGACATACGCAAGTAAGTTTGACATTCTCTCTAACATCTCAAGCTGTTCGGAACGCATAAAGAAATATAATTGCCAATCTAAATCTGGCTCTGAGAATAAAGCATTCTCTTGCTGTTTCTGTGCTAATGACAGGCCTGAAATAATGACCTTCTCCGCTTCCAGCAATTCAGCTCCGTCCCATACGGTTCCCGAATCACGTAAATGTAGGCTAAGTTGTATAAAAATTTTGGAGAACAAGAGTTCAATATTACTTTTATGCTGCTTCAAATGGGTATCCACCTGTGGCATGTAAATAATATTAATAAGAGTTGCTGTACCTAAACCAATTACGAGTAGCATGAGTTCATTCCAGATCACCGCAGCAGATACTTCTTGGGCAAAATAGAGATGGTAGAAAATGACCGAGCCTGTAATAATTCCATCGCCTAGCTTTAATCGGTGTAGAATTGGATACACAAGGAGTACATAAAGTGGAATGACCCAAATATGAAATCCAAACAGAATAAATAATAAAGAACCAAATAGGAGACTAGCGATTGATGCACCAATTCGTGCCAATACATTGCGAATGCCTTGCTTTTTGGTCACCTGAATTCCTAAGATCGCAAGCAATCCTACACTCTCAAAGGAATGTAGTCCAAGCCAATAGGCAAAAATAATGGATAGCATCACGGCAATTGCGGTTTTAATAACTCGTATTCCAATCACTTCAACAAGTTTCATATGTATCACCATTCCAAACATTTCTTTGGTAGATAGCATACAGAAAATTGTCGAAAGAAGCAAAGTTATTATTTATTTTTTTGGCTGAATTCAAATCACCTGGTTCGTGTCACTTTTTGTTCCAAATAGGCAACTGCCTGATACATAATGGTAGCAATAAGCGCAATAATCAATAACGAACCGAGTACAAGTGTGAAATTGAATACCTGAAAGCCATAAATAATTAAATAACCAAGTCCCATTCGGGAGACGAGAAATTCACCAACAATCACACCAACCCATGCAAGCCCAACATTCACTTTCAAGCTAGAAACAATCGTGGGAATGGAGGATGGAAAAACAACCTTACGAAATACTTGGCTCTTCGAGCCACCGAACACACGAACGACTTTGATATAATTGACATCTACTTCTTTGAATGATCCATATACAACAAGTGTCGTAATAATTACTGTTATCGATAATGTCGTTGCAATAATGGATAACATCCCAGGTCCAAGACCAACAATAAATAGAGGCCCTAAAGCGACTTTCGGCAGCGCATTTAATACAACAATGTAAGGATCCAGCACTTTGGATAGAAAAGGTGACCACCATATCAACATGGCAAGCGCCGTGCCACTTAGTGTACCAAGTACAAAACCTATAACGGTCTCAAATATGGTCATCCCAATATGAGGGAATATCGAACCATCCATTGAATTGTTCCAAAGCAACACACCTATTTTACTAGGATATGAGAATAGCAACGCATCAATCCATTTCAGTCGTCCCGCTACTTCCCACAAACCTAGAAATAAGAACAGAATGAGAAGCTGAACAAGTAATACTTTTCTCCGTTCACTCTTCCGGTTCAATAAGAACCTCTTGTGCAGCTGCTCTGGCACATTAATGTTCATTCACTGAGGCACCTCCTCGTTTCTCCATGGCATCAAACTCTTTCCAAATTCCCTTGAAAATAGGTTGAAACAATGGATGCTCTCTGGCTTCAAGCGGAAGAATTGCACGTAGTTCACTCGGAATCAGAACTTCACTTCTAACCGTTCCAGGATTGGGCTCTAGTACGATAATTCGGTCACTCATAGCAATTGCTTCTGAAATATCATGCGTAACGAGTATTGCAGTCTTACGATGAACCTTAAGCGTCTGAACCATTAGATCTTCTAACTGTAGCTTTGTTTGATAGTCCAGCGCTGAGAATGGTTCATCAAGCAGCAATAGATCTGGCTCTGTAGCCATTGTGCGAACTAAAGCCACCCGTTGACGCATACCACCAGATAGTTGACTCGGCATGAAGTCTTTATTTGCTGACAATCCCATCTCGTTCAATAAATGCTCTACATACTGTTTGCGAGCTGCAGTAATTAAGCCCGAAATCTCCAAACCTACGAGCGCATTTTCCCAAATAGTCCGCCAAGGAAATAAATAGTCCTGCTGAAGCATATAACCTACTTTAACAGATGGTCCTGTCACTTCACTTCCATTCACCTTAACGGTGCCCATTGTGGGAAGCATGAGCCCGGCGATAATAGACAATAAGGTTGTTTTACCGCAGCCACTAGGACCGATCAGAGAGACGAATTCACCTGGTTGCACAGTGAGATTAATCTGCTTAACAGCTAATGAGGCCCTTTGTTCGGTCACATATATATGTGTTAAATCATGCACTTCCACTACACCATTCAACCAAATCGTCTCCCTTCATCCACCTTACAGATTCTTAAACGAGAAGAACCGGTTTCACCATATCAACCCATCACTTCACATTCTTAAGTGATTTTTCAGCGTAGCTATTGTTCACTATTTTCTTCCATTCCACCTTGCTCTTTAATTCACCAGCTGAATCCATGACATCAAGCAGATTGTTCCACTCTGCCTCGTCAATTATCCCATCCGTTGCGTAGGTTCCTTGTTCTTTATACCGTTTAACAACAGATTCAATAATGGCTTTATCCGTATTCGGGAAGAAGCTCGCAACACTATCCGCAATTTCCTTTACGCTGCTGGTTTCCACCCATTTCTGGGCACGCTCAATCGCATTCGAGAACTTCTGAACTGTAGCACTGTTCTTATCCATGAAGCTTTGTTTAGTCATAAATACCGTGTATGGTAAATGGCCACTCTCCTTTCCAAATGAAGCAATTACTTTGCCTTTACCTTCTTGCTCCATGATACTCGCCTGAGGTTCGAACAATTGGACAAAATCACCGGTTCCTGAAGAGAAGGCTGATGTAATATTAGCAAAGTCAATATTCTGAATAAGAGTCAGATCCTTATGCGGATCAATTCCATGCTTTTTCAGTACAAATTCACCTGCCATCTGAGGCATTCCGCCCTTACGTTGCCCAAGGAACGTTACCCCTTTCAGCAAGCCCCAGTCGAATGAGTCAACCGGTTTACGGGAAACAAGGAATGTACCGTCCGTTTGTGTCAATTGATGGAAATTAATAACAGGATCATCTGAACCTTGCTGGGTGACATAAATCGATGTTTCTGACCCCACAAGTGCCACATCAATTGCATTTGACAAGAGTGCAGTCATCGTTTTGTCCCCGCCTGGAATCGTCTGTAATTCTACATCAAGACCTTCATCCTTAAAAAAGCCTTGATTGAGCGCGACATATTCAGGTGCATAGAAAATAGAGCGTGTTACTTCGCCTAGGCGTACTTTACTTACCTTATCCTTACTAGAGCTACATGCAGGCAGCAGAATCATCATGAATACTGCTATTACTGTGATTAGTATAAAACCTTTTCGATTCACTCTCGTAAACCCCCTTCATTTACTTAACATTACTGTATCCTATGCAAATGCCTAGATGGGGGTTAATAAAAAGAAAACAGTCCCTAGTAAAGATGTGAATTTGGCATGGAACATCTGAATAAGACGTTGCCTTTCACACCCCGCTAGGGACTGTTAGTAACGATTAAATTTGTTTAATTTAGTTTAATTTAGTTTAGTTCATTCACTTCATATAGCTGTCCATATTTTTCAGTTAAATATTGAACTAAGTACTTCGGATTCAGCTCTTCACCTGTCATTTGCTTAATAATTTCATTCGGAGTAAGCTGCTTGCCATATTGATAGACATACTTCGTCAATAATTCCTTAATCGGTGCAAGCTCACCAGTTTTCATTAAATCATAGAAATTCGGCAACTCTTGTTCAATCTTCGCGTATAGCATTTGTGCAGCATACATATTACCTAGTGCATAGGATGGGAAATAACCGAACATACCGCCGGCCCAGTGTACGTCTTGCAATACACCTTCACCATAATTATCAGCTTCAACACCTAGGTATTCTCTATATTTAGCATTCCAAGCTTGCGGAAGATCTGCAACAGCGAGTTGACCATTAATTAAGGCCTTCTCTAGTTCGTATCGAATCATGATGTGTAAGTTATAGGTTAACTCATCTGATTCAGTTCTAATTAGCGATGGTTCAGAGTGATTGATTGCACGATAGAACGTATCCACATCGATGTTGTCCAATTGTCCTGGGAATGCTTCCTGAAGCTTACTATAATATTGATTCCAGAACTGATGTGAACGACCCACAATATTCTCCCAGAAACGAGATTGGGATTCATGAATCCCCATCGATGTTCCTGTACAAAGATTCGTTCCGATTAGTGATTCAGAGATATTCTGCTCGTAGAGCGCATGACCACATTCATGAATCGTGCTGAATAAGGCACTTGCTACATCATTAGGTAGAAACTTCGTTGTAATACGCACATCACCGGGATTAAGCCCAGTTGCAAATGGATGAACGGTTTCATCTAAACGACCTGCTTCAAAATCAAAGCCAATTTCCTTGAGTATGTAGAGAGAAAACTCACGTTGCTTATCCTTAGCGAATGCTTGATTCAGAAAGCTCCGATCAGGCTGTTTAGGAGACTTACGAACCGCAGCTAGTAAAGGAACAATTTTCTCACGCAGCAGACCAAATACTTTATCTAGCTTCTCAACTGTCATCCCTGGCTCATACATATTTAGCAGTGTATTATACTTGTCACCTTCATAGCCCCATAGCTCGATAAATTCAATGTTCGCAGCTATAATCTTCTCCAAATAAGGCTGGAATCCCGCCCAATCATTCTTATCCTTCGCTTCTTCCCATGCAGCTTCTGATTGAGATGTTAGTACTACATAGGCCTGATATTTATCTGCTGGAATTTTCTTGGAACGATCATAATCACGACTACATTCTTCAACCATTCTACGATCAATTTCATCTAAGGAAGAGAGCACGTCTGGTTGTTTAAAATAATCTAAATAGGCGCCCATTTGTTCAGACACGGACATCCGGAACAGTTCAGTTGATAGTTCTCCAACTACTTCAGAGCGTGCCGCGATACCTTTGCGTGGTGCACCCGTACGCATATCCCAATAAATTAATCCTGTGGCTTCTTCATAAGCTTTCATTTTACGGATGTATTGTTTGAATGACTGTAATTGATCTCCATGCGATTGTGTAATCACTATCAATTCGCCTCCTAGAATAAATAGATTATTTCTTTTATCAAAATACTAAATCTTATTTAATCATACTTATTATTACTTGCATTATCAATTTTTTTAACTATTATTAAATAAATAACTTTTTTATTTTACATCTGAATCAATTTCATAACTGATCTAAATGGATAAATTGATTCGTCTAAACTACTAATTCATTCTAAGGAGGCATGTTACATGTCAGTAATCACAACTATTATGGATTTCAATGAATCATTCGTTGAAAGCAAAGAATACGAACAATTTCGTACAGATAAGTATCCCGATAAGAAAATAGTAATCCTGACTTGTATGGATACTCGTCTCGTAGAGCTTCTACCCAGAGCAATGAACCTACGTAATGGTGATGCCATTATTATTAAGAGTGCTGGAGCTGTTGTTTCTCAGCCATTTGGCGCTGTTATGCGCTCAATCATAGTTGCTATTTATGAACTTAATGCAGAAGAAGTTTATGTCGTTGGTCATAATGAATGTGGCATGACTGCCCTTAATTCAGAACGCGTACTTGATAAAGCTAAAGCCAATGGAATAACAGACGAAGTTATGGAAACCATCATGAATTCAGGCATTAATCTGAAGAAATGGTTGACAGGCTTTGAACATACTAGAGATGGTGTGATCGGAAGTGTCAGCAAAATTCGTAAGCATCCACTTATTCCTGAACATATCCCAGTGCATGGTCTGATTATGGACTCTGAAACAGGTAAACTCGAACTATTATGTACGGATTGCCAATAAAAAAAATATCGTTTTTTTGATAAATTTGTGAAACCGACCTAGTTTATGTATCGTATACACTATAGGGACAATCAAATCTTAACTATACATTCCTCGGAGGGATCAATCGTAATGTGGAAAAAATTAACAGTTCTACTTGTAGCGGTCACAGTTCTATTTGCTGCAACAGCACCATCAGTTGTTGAAGCTAAGGGGTTCAAAGCTCCAAAGAGAAGCTTTAACAGCAACACACAGAAGTCCAATGTATCTAACTCAACTTCTAATACATCTAAGACATCTAAGACTCCTGCTTCCACTTCAGCAACTAAACCTGGTTTCTTCGGGGGCGGAAGCTTCATGAAAGGCATGATGATTGGTGGACTAGCTGGTATGTTGTTCGGCGGTATGTTTAGTGGAATGGGCTTTATGGGTAACATCCTGGGTCTAATGATTAACCTTATCGCTATTTTTGCCCTTATTATGCTAGTGGTTAAAATTGTTGATATCTTCAAAAGACGTCGCAAACCCAACGATAAGAGGTATTAATCATGCGTCTCTCAGGGCAAGAAATTGTGAATGCATTATGTGTTAATATTGCAGCACGCAAAATGATTCAACCTGATCAGGTTGATGTCGAGCTCATGTGGGACGACGAGTACGGCTTCTCTGCTGAAGTATTCGTTGGTGAACGCAATCAAATTCTAATCGAAGCTAATATTCTTGAATCGATTGAACAATACGTTTACAAAGAATACAATACCCGTATTTTCCGAGATCAAATTCGATTAGAAATTGTTAATGATGAAGATATTGAAGCTGAAATAACGATAAACTAAAATAAGCTGGTTTACAGGTGTCATAGCCCTGTGACCAGCTTTTTTAAGTATTACAGCATATTATTCACACCGCATCTCTACTGTTTTTTTGACAATTTCAACAAAAACGGCTTCAAATCGACAATTCGTAAATGCTCCGGTTTTTGCTCTGTGCCGCATATGATTAAGGGGACCAGCGAGTCGGATTGATGGAATGAGCCGTGTCCTCCACCGCCCTTATGGGTTGGCGAGCTGCGATCGGCCAGTTCATAGCCCGGCTTTGCGGTAATGACGAGGAATTCCCCCTCATGAGAATGCAAAGCAGCGTGCAGCCTGCGCATAACGTCAGGATATTGTCCGTATTGTAGGCGGTGGGATGAGGAATCGATATTCAAATCAAGCACGGATGCGTCCTTATCCAAAGTCCAAGACTGACCGTATGGATCAGTCCATTTGCCTTGCGGTCTAAACGAAAATTCTTTCCCTGTTCCACCTTGAACAACGCGAACCGAGCCATTATCCAGCCAGGATATCGTATCGATCCTTGATTCTGTCTTCAGAAGACTGGCAACATCCGCGAGCGCATAGGCTGGGTTCAATTTATACATATAAGCCATATTCTCATTGACGGCCAGAGCAAGATCCTTTTGTTCGCTCACTGTTTCTCCCGGACGCAAAACCCGGTAGTCACGTAAATATGGCAGCAAATCGATAACTGGTTGTTGGTCAGCCGGCAGAATGGCGGTCATTCCGCTGTCGCCAATTATGATAAGATTTGCTTGTTTCAACGCTTCCTCGCGAGAACCAAAAGCTTGCAGCATATCCTCCAACTGACGATCCGCTTTGATCACACCGTCTAAGTCCGCAGGTCCTTTTTTATGAAGGCGCTGATCCAAATCGGGCAAATAGACATACAGAAAATCAGGCAGCTTCCCGGTGTGAATCAACTGTTTCGTAACTCCAACGGCATATTTGTTGTTTAGTCCCATACGATCAGTCAAGCCCGTAGGCAATTTTGTTATACCTTTCAACGGATTCGAAAACGCGCCAAATGCAAAAAAATCCGGACCCTTTACTTTTATCTCCTTTGGTAAATCGGTCGGAACTTGAATCCAGGGTGGAATCGACAAAGTATGTTCTTTGTTCCCCCGATAAATGAGACCATTCACAGAACCTGAAGTAAGCCCCATTTTCGCCAAATCTTCATGTATTGTTGGAATTTTAGGATTCAAATGGCGACCGTTTAATTGTATGAGAGCGTCGTTTAACACCGTATTGATATTGTGCCTGACGATCTCCATCGGCCCCGTTCCATAATTGATCACCTTCTTGTCGACAGACGAATACCAAGTCAGACCTGGCACGCGATGACCGTCAGGATAAGTACCTGTTACTATCGAACTATCGATAGTGAGGGACATGGTAGGGAACGAACTTACCAAATTCTTGTAATACTGACCATGTTCAATCAAATACTGAAAGGTAGGGAGCTTGTTTTGACGGATTCCTTCATCAATTGCTTGATACATTAACGAATCAACGACAATAAGGATCGACTTTTTTCCATTCGTATTCATTGATTTCGAATGGAGCAGGTCATCTTCCTTCGATGCTTTCCCGCCCTTGCCGCAGCCCATAGTGACAGCAAGCAGAAGAATTATGAACACGACGAAACTTTGTTTCATTCTTTTGTGCAAAATCAATCACGCCTTAATTAATGCATATTTTTATTGGATCCCGGTCATTTTATATTCTTACATTTGACATCTTTTTATCCAAGCGCACAAAAAAACGCTGCTTTCATCCATTTACTTTGCGCCATGTAAAAGGCCCCAGTCGCATGACTAGAGCCTGTAAGGAATCCAATTCTATATCCTCTAAAATCTCTTATTTCACCGCCAAGAATATACTCGTCTATTCCGGATTTAACAGCTCAACGAGCTCTTGAACATCCGTTGTTGGAGCTTGGCATGCAAAATTCTCGCATACATAAGCTGTTGTCTTGCCGCCAATTGCAAGTTTATCTTGTACAAGTGGAATTTTCTTCCGTACTCGATCTCCTTCTGCACCTTCGGGTACGTAGATTTGGAGGGTATTCGGACGAAAGCCTATACGAGCAGCTGTGATCATCTCACTCGTTGCGTTGCTAGCTTGATTGCCCACAATTACAATCTCACTGCCCGGACTTGATGCCAATTCAAGTGCGATAAGAAACATTCCATGTCCAGCTGCATAACTATTCAATGCTCCTGCAAATAAAGCGATTTGCTCATCTGATTTCTGTGCCAAGCTTGCATTATACGTTAGTTTGGACAGTCTTAGGAAGTTTAAGGCAGCTACAGAGTTTCCAGATGGCATTGCGCCATCATACGTTTCTTTGGGCCTGGTGAATAAATTCTCTCCATCACTGCCATAGAAGAATAAGCCTCCTGCTTCATCATCCCAGAATAAACGCAGCATATCTTCATTCAATTGAATCGCTGTTTGTAGATAATCAAACTCAAAGCAAGCTTCGTATAGCTCCATTAGTCCCCATACCATGAAGGCATAATCGTCTACATATCCAAGGAACTTGGCCTCACCGTCCCGATATCTAGCAAGCAATCGTCCATCTTCCGGGCGTCGAAGCTTGGTTAGAATGAACTGAGCCGCATGCTTGGCCGCTACGGTGTATCTGTCATTATTCAGTGCTTTGCCGGCCTTGGCTAGCGCTGCAATCATTAAACCATTCCAAGCGGTGAGAATTTTGTCATCCTTGTGAGGGTGAATCCGTTCGTCCCGATGCGTAAACAACTTCTGTCTCGAAGAATTTAGCCGCTGATTGAGAGTATCTATAGAAATTCCATGCTGATCCGCGATCTCTTGAAGAGAAGTGTCGATCAGATTAGGGATATTCATCCCCTCAAAATTACCTTCATACGTAATATCATACACTTGGCAGAATAGTACCCCTTCTTCACCACCAAGCACTTCCAGAATTTCGTCTACCGTCCATACATAGAACTTACCTTCGACTCCTTCTGAATCTGCATCCTCTGCTGAGAAGAAAGCTCCTTCTGGGCTCGTCATATCTCGAAGGACATAAGTGAAGATTTGCTCTGCAATCTCAGCATATTTCTGATTCCGAGTTACCTGAAAGGCTTCAATATAAGTAATAGCTAAGAGCGCATTATCATACAGCATTTTCTCAAAATGAGGAACTAACCACTTCTCATCTGTCGAGTATCTGGCAAAGCCATATCCGATATGGTCGTACATTCCTCCACGGTACATGGCATCCAATGTTTTCTCTACCATTTCAAGAGCATGTACCTGATTGGTCCGATTATAATATCGCAGCAGGAACGACAAATTATGCGCTGACGGAAACTTGGGAGCCGCGCCAAAGCCGCCGTAATGCTTATCATATTGCTTGGCATACATCTCATACGCCTGATCAAGATTATGAGCGGATACAGTTCCGCCACTTGAATCTGAACTCATTCTTTTCTGGATTTCATCAATGGCCTGATCGCTTATCCCCATAACCTGATCAGGATCATCCCGCCATTTCTGAGTAATCTGCCCAAGCAATTCCATTAGACCATAACGTCCATGTCGATTTCTTGTTGGAAAATAAGTTCCTGCAAAAAAAGGCTTCTTATCCGGAGTCATCACAATCGTGAGCGGCCATCCCCCATGTCCAGTCATTGCCTGACATACAGACATGTATAAATGATCGACATCAGGCCGTTCTTCTCGATCGACTTTAATGCTTATGTAGTCGCGATTTAATATCTCTGCTACCTCATCGTTCTCGAATGACTCGTGGGCCATGACATGGCACCAATGACAGGTACGTGTGAATCAACAACTAGCTATACCCAATAGATAAGAAGATGGGCTTATTATCACGCTTGGCGATTTCAAACGCCTCATCCGACCAAGGGAACCAGTTCACCGGATTATGTGCGTGTTGCAGCAAATACGGCGATTTTTCCTTGGCTAATCTATTGGGTACTCTTTGAGTTGTCATGGGGCATCACCTCTTTTCGTTTGGATTTGAGTAAAGTAAAGCTTAGTTTTAGATTACCCAGGTGGGTGAGGAAAGTTGCTTGAGCGATAGTAAATTATATCTCGGTGACTGTTTAGGCACTCATACCACCGCAAGCCACAACTCCGTTTCATTAACTTATAAATGAAAACCGACTCCTCCATTGAGAGCCGGCTTAAATATTTCATACCTTTAGTCATATTCGATAACGCCAAGATTATGAAGTGAAGCGAGATTTGTAATACCAAATTCAAAGTTTGGATCCCATTTCAAATCTTGATGATTCAATAGTTCTGTTACAAATGCTTTTGAAGCATTGAAATAGCTATCAGTTCTATTCACACCTTCGCTTTGATTCTTATAGAAACTGTAAATAAAGTAGTATAGTGCTGGCTTCATATCTTCCAAAGAGGCAATATTATTTAGTCCACCTGGTATAATTTTGTTACTTCCTGCAAATATACTGAGTGCTTTACCATTCGCCATCATTTCATGAACTAAACTTTTATTACTAAGGTTTTTAGCATCCTCCGATTGCATCATAATCATTGTGTAATAGTTTTTAGATAGAACTTGGTTTACTGTTTCATATGTCATAATCTTCTCAGATGAGTCTGCTCCAACCGAAGGAGAACGATCTCCTCTTTCAACTACTTTGAATTTCATTTTAGTGAAATTTCCAGATCCACTGAAAAGAAAATCCACAATTTCAATCGCATTCTCTTTAGCTACATTTTCTTTCGTGTAGTCTCCAGCGACATTAGTTTTAACTTTAATATCACCCTGCTGGTTACCGTACAAACGATAATTCTTTAAAACGTTAAACTCTTTATCCAATCGTTGTAGAACATAACTGTAATCATCCTTTTGATAAAGCAGTCTCCGTTCATCGGCTGGGTCACGGAAATCCTCTGCATCTTCTGGAGTTTCAGGCACATTTGCATATGTCGGACTTGAGAAGTTTACAACTGGAATAGATTTTTGAGTATTACGTTTAATGGTATACTCATCAAATTGTTTCAAGTAACCTTCAATCTCACCTTTGGAAAGTGGGAGTCTAACAACTTTCCATTGAGGTTCAAAATCAACTTTAACTGTTTTTTCATCAAATACCGCATATGGACTTATAGTTTTTCTAAGCTCAGTTGACTCGTTTTTGAAGTTTGAATAGAAATAATCTGTAACGAATGGCTCTCCATTAAGCACTAAATCAAATCTACTCATGCTTCTATCCGGGAATACAGTGGCTGTTCTACTAGAATAATTGAAAGCTAGTACATCCTCAGAAGCCCCAAAGATTTGAATGCCCAATAGTTTACCAGATTGCTTGGCAGAATCGGATTGGAGCTTTTGGTAGATATCAACTGCATCCTTTGCCTCTGTCACATCCAGCAATATGTTGTTTGTCCTGCGAAATTTTCCAATGTAGCTTTTAATCGCCGTCAAATCATCAGCAGAAACACTTTCACTATTATATAGGAAGTAATAGTAATCGCTTGCCGTCACTTCCCCATGCAAAATAATCACCGTGCTAGTCGAAGCGTCCCATTTCACATCAGCTCCAAGACTTTCTGCAATGAAACGAACTGGAACCAAGGTACTGCCTTTGACGATTGTAGCCGGAGCATCCAAAGTAACAGCTTTTCCATTTATGTAAGCTTGATTTTGATTAATGGTTAACTTAACCGTCATTTCCCCTTTTGAGCCAGTGACGGTCTGTGTAGTTCCATCCCATTTAATCTCTGCACCAAGGGCTTCAAAGATTCCTCTCATGGGAACAAAAGTACGACCATCAATGGATTGCGGGTTTACGTCAAAATATAATTGTTTTCCATTAACAGTAACTTTAATGTTATTCGTTGTGGTTTTTGCCGACACTTGATAGACTCCCAATAACGAAAATGCAACCAAGATTGCAGTGAATAGTTTGATGGATTTTACTAACATCGTCTGTTCATCTCCTAATTAATATTGGCGTACTTTGGTATTAAAGAGGCTGTTACTTCTTGTGTTCTTTTAAATATGTAATGATATACAGGACAAATTCATAAGTTTCCCAGTTCGAACATTATTATAATCTGCATCTATGAGAGTGTAAGACGTATCATTTATGTTAATACCTATCTTCTTCATGGGTGTCTTAGCCAGGATCAAGAATCAAATACCGAGAGCTCTTGCAATATATTAACGAAAAATTGAAGCTCTGCTTAAGATGAAGTAGTGTTAATATTTACAGTCCTAAAATCCTTCTCCCACTCGACTTTAGCACCAAGTGCTTCACTTACAACTCTAATTGGTACCATTGTAAAATCGTTAGTAATAACTGGACTGGTATCAAGGGATATAGTCTTACCGTTCACAATTGCTTCAGTAGAACCAATACTAAGTTTTACCCATCTATCTCCTTTGGTTCCTTTAACACTGCTTGTAGCACCATCCCATTCAATTTTTGCACCAAGTTTTTCAAATATAGCCCTCATAGGTACTAAAGTTGTGCCATTAATGACTATTGGTGGCTGATCAAAACTTTGAATTACATTGTTAATTTTGATAAATACAGGGTTTTCATTTAAATCAATATTTTTTATTGGTTTGCCTTGGTTTTTACCGTAATCACCAACATAAAGCACTATCTTTTGGGATATAATTTGAGAATTATATTTATAAAGGCCTTTGGCAATTTCACTATGCACTTTATCTATCGCGTAGTCAGATGCATCCATAAGTTTCATATAGTCATTAATATCTTGTTTTAATAGAGCGTGGTATTCCTGTGGATAGTAAGCAATACTCTTTTCATATTCTTCCTTGACATGTTTCCTATTTTGTAGAATTGCTTCTTTAGCCGATTTGTACCAATCCTGTTCAAGTTGAGCAGCGTTTTCAACATCAGCAATGCTAGAAGAACGAGGATCATCAAAATAATCTTTCAGTTTCTGGTTGTCTTCTTCACTACCACCAATGATCTGCGGATTAGTATTACAACCACAAAATGGATCATAAGCAGCTTGTACAACATTAGGTAAGAGAAGAAAAAAGATCAAAGTAAGTGTTATCGTTCGTTTCATTGTTTTAGCCCCCTGAATTTATAATTAGTAATTCTTTTATACCGGTTATTTACAACTAAATATTTATGAGATTCGATAAAAATGAATTATTGAACGTAATACGTTAATTATCTTTACTAATAATGAAGTTTAAGATCCTTGTAGTGTTTTGTTGAAGGTTTGGCATTTCTGAGATCAGAAGCATATATTTCGTGCCATCTTTCGTTAATGTGGCCGATGTTACATCTTTTTCATCATCATTAAGGTGTTGCGATAAGTAGGTCAAGATATCTTTCGGATTAGCCGATGAATCAATGCTACTAATTGCTGAGGTAACGAAAACGAAAAAAATTTCCGACATCTTTTCATTTGAATTTTCCAATATAGAAACGGTATCTATGCCGCTTTCACTAATATGTACGCCTACTGATATATTATTGTATTTAATGTCATAACTTGAAGGTGCATACCCAACTTTTCTCCATCCCTGTAAATAGTAATCCTTCTTGTATTTAGGAAATTGCTGATTCATGCTGGCAGTAAAATCCCTCAATTCAGGTAAATTATCAATATCTTCTGTGAATGGAATGCTACTTGGTGTTTGATTTGTTTGTGCTTTCTGTTCAAACTTATTTTCTTGCTCTACCTCTTGTTTAATCTCGTCTTTAGAGAAACTATATAGCCTTTTCTTCTCACCTGCGTACACATAAAATAAATCGTACTTAGTGGCAGAATCACTATTTTTAACGTTAAATTGAGCAAATATTACTGTCGAATCATCAGCTAGTATGTTCCTCCAGTCCTTTACGTTCTTTTCTATCATAGGGTCACCAACGTAACCGTTAACTGGTCTAATTGAATTTTCCGTTCCAGTCTTTATTACTAAATTTTCTAAATCTAGCATATCTTCATATTTTCCAGTGTTTTTTACTCTAACGTTAACATTCAATAAATTGCCTTTTTTTGTAATTTCGAAATCAGAAAAAGTAAATGAGTTATTTCCTATCCCAGTAATTTTAACTACTGCAGCATTCTGACTCTGAGCGCTACCAATAGATACACTTGGATTTGTTTGAACGGGTTGAGGTGTTTGTTCTACCGAAGTTAGATTAGTCTGATCAGAATCATTAATACGCGTTGTCTCAGTAGAATCGCGTACTACAGTAATAATAGAAATAACAATAAAAATACCAATTATTATCCCAAATGTAATAAAGAATCTTCTAAACGTTCCAGCTAATCCTAAATAATCCCTTCTCACATCTAACCAATTCTGCTTCTCGTTATCCATAATGCCTCCCTAATATTATTAATTACTATTTTCTAAATCCATCTTTAAATACAAGATTAGATAAAATAACAAATTACTTGTTCAGATCATCCGAGAGCTAATATTAATAATGCTTTAATCCATTTCTCCATGCTGGAACGAGGCATCCATCAACCACATTAAATTCATTAATAAACCTATCAAATGCACTAAATATGAAAGCTTCTGATTTAGTAAATCTGTTTGAAATTGAGAAATCGAACAGGATAAGATTAAGATTTCAAAGTCACTATCAATTGATGTCGAATAAACAGTCCTATTGTACCAGAGCATCGCAGTGTAATACGCTGTTGAAAAAAACCACAAAAAAACCGCTCTTCCCTAATGTGGGAATAGAGCGGCATTAATTCATCTTTCCTTCGATTACGATTAATCCTTATACAATTCCATCATTTCAATTAACGTACTTCGTATCTTTTCCCTCAACCACAAAGGAGATAACACTTCAACCCATTGTCGTTCCGAAAATATCCAGAACAAAGAGCTTTCCGCATGAGAGACCGTGCATTCATAAACAAGCCATTGTTCGCTCATTTCAATTAACTGATGTACCGGGAACTTAGCCATAAAATAGGATTCAATAAACGGTTGCATTCTGAGACGAATGACCGTACTTGATTCCCCGTAATGCATGAAAAAAGAGTAGTTTGCAAATTCTCCCGGCTTAAAATAATCATTGCCATGTTGCTGAACAGCAAATTGCTCACTCAGAATTTCGTATTTGTCAATTTGATCAATACGAAAAATGTTGCCTTCCACTCGTTTTACACCTATAGGTTCTGCTATCAAGTAAAAATAGCCTTCATCGAATATGAGTGTGTACGGGTGTATATCAAATTGCTGTGTTTCTTTATAAATCGTGGTGTACTTTATTCGCATCATCTGCTGTCTGACGACACACTGAAAGGCAGTCTCGATGAATGCAAAGATTGGCTTTTTGAGAATCGGTTTATAATGATATCGAAAGCTGCTTGCATATTTTCTTAACTGCTGTTGAAGCTGCGGAGTAAATGAACCAATGATAAAACACTCTGCTTGATGCACTTCTTCCGTACTCAGTCCCCGGCAACCATACATAACCATGAGAAGAACTAATGCACTAGTAAAGTTACTCCCAGCATTCCCTTCGTTAAGACCGACCAATCTATAACTTTTCTTAGTGCGACTATACTTAATTTCCACTGGTTTGTGCATGAGTTCATTGCGAATGGTTGCAATGTCCTTTTTGATCGTTTCAGCATGCTTGTCATAGGTGGCACATAGCTCCTGCACCGAAAGCTCCTCACCGTCTAGCAGTCGCAGCATGATTTGCACTACCCGGCTTAAAGAATTAATAGCATCCATAATCGACTAGTCCCCATCCGTTTACTTTTGAGAAACTTTTATAGCTATTATGTCGTTCACACCCCGCTCCGCATCTGCCAGTCCTTGATCAATTGACTTTTTGCCGAGGAGCATGGCCTCCATTTGTTTACTCAAAACAGCCTCAAATGCGCTTGCGTTGGGAATTCGGGATAGAAAACGATCTGCCAGCAATTGCTTGGAAGCTGCATCTTGTGCAGGGTTCACTTGTAAAAATTGCTTATAGCTTTCTAGCTCAGATACACTTGCCCGAATAGGTAAATAGCCGGTATGCTGTGCCCAGTAAGCGCTGTTCTCCGTGTTTAGCAAATATTTCATGTACGTCCAAGCACCCATTTTCTGTTCAACGGTTCCTCCTTCGAACATCGTAATATTCGTACCTT
This sequence comes from Paenibacillus sp. P5_B5, assembly GCF_056400365.1. Classification (NCBI taxonomy): domain Bacteria; kingdom Bacillati; phylum Bacillota; class Bacilli; order Caryophanales; family Paenibacillaceae; genus Paenibacillus; species Paenibacillus sp. P5_B5. Next base: position 421,451 of record NZ_JBFULK010000001.1, on the reverse strand, counting down.
GAATGTAAGCCACCGTCTTCTCCCCTCTCGGTAGTACAGCTGTTGACCATGCAAAATGATCGCCAACAGCTTTTCTAATAAATGGGATACTTGCAGACGAGCCCACGTACATTGCTACATCACCTCGACCAAACGGAGCCGACATAAACTGATCCTCTCCAGCTAATCGTGCCGTTCCTTCCTTCAGCATATCTCGGACAAATGCTACTCCCGCTTTTCCCTCTGTTGTATTGAAAGCAGGTTTTTGAATTTTCTCATCAAAGAATTCGCCACCCGCTTGCAGAACGTAGTTGTAGAGTTCAAGAAATACCCCGTTCTCGAACCCAGTTCCAACGATTCTTCCTTTATCTTCAGATTTCATTTTGGTCAGTTTACGAGAAGCTTCTGTCCACTCTGCCCAAGTTTTTGGTACAGGGACTTTGTTCTCATCGAGCATTGTTTTATTATAATATAATACAGGGATGCTCTTATTGAACGGAAGGCTGTAATAATTACCGTTCCATTGATTCTCTTCTCGAAAAACGGAATAAATGTCCTCTAGCTCCTGTTTCGACCATCCTATTGTCGGATCAGAAATATAATGATTTAAGTTCACAACTAAATCTGCTTGGATAAATCCATCGTTCCAATCCGTATAGGTTTGGGACAAGACTGGAAGCTGTTTCGCCTTGGCTGATGCCATTAATTTCTGCTGTAAATCCGAATAATTGCCTTGGTTCATTAGTTTTATGTGAACATTCAGAGACTGCTCGTTGAAGTCGGAAGTAATCTTTTCCAACGTTTTCTCCAAATCTCCGCTCATTGCATGCCAGAAGCTGATTTCTTCTGGTGTATCTATAACAGTTGAAGCTTCGTTCTTCGTACATGATGTCATAAAAAGTAAGATAAGTATTAAAAAAAGTGCGAGACTTTTTTTCATTAAGTTCCTCCGTAATGTTGGATGTGTGAGAGTGAATTGGGGTTAATTTTTAAACCCTCAAACTTGAGTTATTCCTTGGATAATGTGCTTCTGCAACAACAGATAAAGAAGTATCATTGGCAGAATCGTCAAGGTTGATGCAGCCATCAATAGTTCGTATGAAGTTCCAGCTTCCGTACTAAAAGCCAATATTCCTGCTTGAAGCGTCCGCATCTCCGTACTATTGGTGACAATAATTGGCCATAAGTAGGTATTCCAGCAACCAATTGCTTTCATGATCAACAAAGTTGTAAGTATCGGTCTTGTGAGTGGAACCATGATTCGCCATAGGTAGGAAAGCGGTCTGCTTCCATCAACACGAGCGGCGTAATAATATTCCGCAGGTATGGACGAGAAATGCTGGATAAGCAAAAAGACAGACAATGCATTCGTCATCCATGGAATTATCAGTGCTTCATAATGATCAATCCATCCCAAGTCAGAAACTGTTATGAAGTTAGGAATCAGCAGAAGTTCTTCTGGAATCATCATCGTGCTGAGCATGATCGTAAGCAGCATTTTTTTACCGTAAAATTGCAATCTAGAGAATGCAAACGCTGCCAATATCGTTATTACAATACCTACTAACGTGCTCGTTACAACGACGAATAAGCTGTTAACCAAGTACCGTAGTAAAGGAATCGATTCCCAAACAATATAATAATTACTCCACTCTATATGGGATGGTATCCAGGTCAGCAGCATTGCTTCTCTACTCGATTTCACTGATGTAGCAATCATCCAGAAGAACGGTATAAGCATGATGACTCCACCTATACACAATACGGTATCTGCCAGCCAACCCCAATGCTTTGATTTCATCGTTTGCAGCTCTTCCCCTTCAAGTCTTAATTGTCTAATAAACTCTAATGTGTCACGTTTGTTCAAACAGTTCTCTTCTTGAATATCCACAATTGAATTATTGTTAAAGCTAATGTAATTATGAATAATATGTATGCTGCTGCAGAAGCAATCCCATACTCCGATTCCTCATAAAAATTCCTAAATATGTAGTACACAACTGTCATCGCGCTATCCAAGGGACCTGCTTTACCTCCATACAAAGCGTAAACTTCATCAAATGTTTTGAATGAATTCAACATCGAAACAATAAATACAAAAAGAAGAGTTGGACCTAACAGTGGAAGGGTCACGCGAGTAAACCGTCTCCATTTTGACACACCATCTACACGTGCCGATCTATCATACTGAGGATGGATGCTCTGCAAACCCACCCAGAATAGAATAATGTTATATCCCAAACTACGCCACACACAGAACAAAATCAGAGATGGTAATGCCCATTCCGGAGTTGTAAGCCAACCGACAGGTGAAATTCCGATCCATCCCAGCAATGTGTTTACTACACCATACTCCGAATGAAACATCCAACGCCATGACATAGAAACCGCAATAACAGAAGTGACAATCGGAAGGAAGTACGCGGTTTGAATAAACCGACGCAGATGAATACGAGAATGTAAACCGTATGCAATTCCAAGTGAAAGAACTACGGATAGTGGCACAACACCAACTACGATGACGAGTGTATTTTTCATTGCAAGTGCGAATTCGGGATCTTCTAGAACATAAATGAAATTATTAATACCCCGTTCATATACGATATCTTTGTAAAAATCGTACTGAACATAAAGGCTCATATCAAATGATTGTATAATCGGATATATGCAGAATACAGCAATAATGAGAAATGCAGGGAATAAGTAGAACCATGCGTGTAAGGTGCTGCGCCACGTCGGTTTCTCGTTCACGATCTTCCTCCTGCAAAACGCACTCCAACTGGGCTCCGGTCCTCATTCAACCGATGTCCCGTTTTTGCATCAAACCAGTGTAAACGATCCTCTCGTACCCCAAGATGTATCTTCTGTCCTACGTGGATACTTGCATCCCGTGCGACAATTACTCGTAATGTAATCTTCTCAAAACGCACCTTGAGTAAAATGTCACGACCAATCATTTCTACTGAAACCACTTGGCCGGAAAGAAGTGCTGTATTAGGTTCACTAGGAAACCAATCTTCTGGCCTTACGCCCATTATAAGATGTTCGGACTCAACTGAAAGCAGATTCATGGGAGGATGACCGATAAACTCAGCTACTTCTGAGCTTATCGGCTTACTATATAACTGGTCTGGATTGTCATATTGCAAAAGCCTCCCATTTGCTATAAGCATAATGTAATCCGATATGCATAATGCCTCTTCTTGATCATGGGTCACAAATAATGTGGTGATTCCAGATCTCTGCTGGATTTGACGTAGCTCGTCGCGCAATTCAAGCCGAAGTTTAGCATCCACACTTGAGAACGGCTCATCAAGCAAAAGCAACTTGGGATGCTTGACTAGCGCACGAGCAATAGCTACTCTTTGCTGCTGACCACCCGATAGATGTCTTGGTTTGCGGTCAAGTAAATGTTTAATTTGCAACATCTCGGCGGTTTCTTCGATACGCTGCTTTTTCTCTGATCGCGATAATTTCTTCATCGACAAGGGAAAACCTATATTCTCGTACACGGTCATATGGGGATAGAGAGAATAATTCTGAAACACCATTCCGATTTCACGTTGCTCTGTTTTAATAGAATTTATGATATTATTATCAAATTTGATATCACCAGACAACGGTTCGAGCAATCCCGCCAATGCAAGCAGCGTTGTGCTTTTGCCACATCCGCTTGGTCCAAGTAATGTGACCAAAGCACCACTCGGAATGGTTGCTGTGAGATGATCAACAGCAAGTTCTTTGCCATAAGAAACAGATAGTTGATTTATTTGGATCTCCAGTATGATTCACCTCAAAAATGTTATCAATATTTTCCCAAATTCATTGCTTTTACCATTCAACATTATATCTTACAAACAAGACTATGAATATACTCGTTTGGTCATTTCAAATCAAATAAGAGTCTGCTTAATTATGCAGGCTCTTTGCTTTCTGTTATGTAGCGAATCTATAAAATCTATAAATTCCATTTCAGCCTATTAGAGATTGAATCTATTTGTTCCAGCTTGGAAGCATCTGCTGTATCCCCGTAGATTAATATGGGAATATGACATATTTGACAAAATTCATATACAGCTATCACCGCACGCTTTGCAGCTTCTAATCTCCCAAAAGCTGACATGGAAGCTGACTCATCTACCCTTTTACGGAAATCCCGATCTTTTTGTTTCGCTTCGTCTGACATCGTTTCAGGATTTGCCTGATGATATTTGGCTTTAAGTAAGAATGAAATAAAGAAATTTATCCAATAATAAAGTGTCGTCATCACAAATGCGGAGGTTGTTTAACATTAACACACAAAGAGCGCAAGAGATCATCGATTCACCTACCCTAATTAATGTGACCTACCAAGGAACAAATGTCTATATTCAAAATGTAGATGAACGCAACGAAATGGCCAGAATCTATCCGCTTAATGAGCCAGAGAAGGAACAGACTGTTCCATTACACAGCTTAATTGAGCAATAAAAAACAATAACCTGCCCCACGTTCAATAAAAGCAACAATGGGACAGGTTTGTCTATTTTGACTGTACATTTGAGACCAATCAATGATTGGTCTCTTTTCATTCTAGGTACCACAAAATGTTCGGTAAGGACAGTTTGACGGCTCAGGCAGTGTGGCGTAATCAGCCTGTTCAGAGGAATGCGCGTATGGGTCCGAAAGAACATCAAGAAGACGCTCCATCACGCTGTAGTCTTCTTGTTTCACCGCGGCTTCTAATGCGTCTTCTACCCGATGATTGCGAGGGATTATCGCGGGATTGCTGTCTCGCATCAACTGATGCGAGGAGGCTTTTGTTTCCTGCTGCCTGCCTAGTCTCGCCAGCCATAGCTCATTCCACTGAGCAAATTCCGTAGTGCCATGCAGGACTGTATCCTCCGTCTTATCAAAAGTTAATGCACGGAATGTATTGGTGTAGTCCGCACGATACTTCTCCATCATACCAAGGAGGTCTTCAATAAGAGATTTATCCTGCATCTCTTCATTAAAGATCCCCAGTTTTGCCCTCATTCCTGTGAGCCAATTATCGTGATACAACTCGCTAAAATCTGATATCGCATCCTCAGCCATTTTTACAGCCTGCTCCTTGTTGGCATGCAGCAGCGGCAATAAGGTTTCAGCAAATCTCGTGAGATTCCATGCGGCAATATGCGGCTGATTACCATAAGCATAGCGGCCATGAACGTCAATGGAACTAAATACCGTTGCTGGATCATAAGCATCCATGAAAGCGCAAGGACCATAATCAATCGTTTCTCCACTGATGGCCATGTTGTCAGTATTCATTACCCCGTGAATAAAGCCAACAAGCTGCCATTTGGCAATTAGCACGGCCTGACGCTTAATTACTTCCTGAAGTAAGGAAAGATAGCGGTTCTCATCAGCTTCAACTTCTGAAAAATGCCTAAGCAATGTGTAATCAGCCAAAGTTCGGAGATCCTGAGGGGTGCCCCAATTTGCAACGTATTGAAAGGTGCCGACACGTATATGACTAGCTGCTACGCGGGTTAGAATTGCACCAGGCAGCTCAGTTTCTCGCAATACTGTCTCACCAGTTGTCACTACCGCTAGGCTGCGGGTGGTTGCAATACCAAGCGCATGCATGGCTTCGCTGATGATGTATTCACGCAGCATCGGTCCGAGACCCGCAAGGCCGTCACCTCGACGAGAGTAAGGAGTTCTACCTGAACCTTTAAGCTGAATATCAAACCGTTCACCTAAGGGAGTGATCTGTTCGCCAAGCAACAGAGCCCGACCATCTCCTAACATGGTAAAATGTCCAAATTGATGACCTGCATAAGCTTGTGCAAGTGGTAAAGCACCTTCAGGAATCTGATTTCCAGCAAACACTGCAACACCATCATTGCTTCGCAGCGATTGAACATTAAGCCCCAGTGATGTTGCGAATGGATCATTGAGAATGATCAACTTCGGTGAAGGTGCAGGTGTTGGATTCTGTCTGGTATAAAATAATTCCGGAAGACGGGCGTAACTGTTGTCAAAGTTCCATCCTGATTCTAATATTGCCTTTTTTTCTGTCATTGTATCTCCTTTTTCATATGTCCTTTAGTATCTAGGTTTATTCATTATTCTACTTTCTAGATCAGCACAAGGGAGTCCTTTTAGTATACGCAAAAAACTCCGCCCCTAAGGGACGGAGTTAATCCGTTTTATTACAAAAGTGAAGAGTATTCCTTTGGTTAGAACACCCTGTCAACATGTGAATCGTGTTTACATCGTCAAACCACCGTCTACGACAATGATTGAACCTGTCATATAGCTGGATTTGTTGGAAGTCAAGAAGACCACCATCTCTGCTATTTCTGAGGGATCAGCAAACCGATTCATTCGCATATTCGGGAACTCTTCCGGCACGTAGCCGGTCTCCTGTATCATCAAAGGAACGGCTTGCGTCAATGTCGTATCGACGCCACCTGGACATATCGCATTGACGCGTATACCTTTTTTCACGTATTCCAAAGCCGCCGCCTTCGTCAATCCTACCACAGCATGTTTGCTCGCGGAGTATGCTGCGAGGCTATGTTCGGCGCGAATGCCTGCCGTAGAGGAGGTATTGATGATCGAACCGTATCCTTGCTTCTCCATAACTTTGAGAACATGCTTCAAGCCGAGAAAGACACCCTTCACGTTGACGTCCATGATACGGTCGTATTCGGCTTCGGTGATGTCCGACAGCATCGAAAACTTTTGTAGAACACCGGCGTTGTTGACAAATGCGTCAATGCGTCCGTATGTTTCGACAGCGAGATGAACATACCGTTCGACGTCTTCGTTCTTCGATACGTCGGCTTGCACGAAAATGCCATCGCCACCATGTTCTCTTATTAGTGCAAGCGTCTCTTCCCCAGTTGTTTGATTGAAATCGACCGCAACGACTTTTGCTCCGTTCTGCGCCAGCTTTATACAACTTGCGCGTCCGATTCCGCTGCCGGCTCCGGTAACCACTACGATTAGGTTTTCATTTTGCATCTTTTCATACCTCCGCTTCATATCATTATTATATTGGTACCAACATGTCCAGCATGTTTTTCATCGATCCACCTGTAAATGTACAGTCCATATTATTCCATGCAATCATTTTCTTTTATTGTATAATTCTTAGAAAAATTGTATGTTCATTTGGATCCTCATCGGTACCGTAACCATGCTTCTCACGAAACTTGATTTTTTCAGTTTCCATGATGTTCGTCCCAACCTATTATGATTGATGATTCAATTGCTGAATAATCCCGTTCAGCATTTCTTCCGTGAACATCCCCTGACTCATCATCGACAGCCCGCGCAATGGCATATAATGTATAAATCCTTCGAACATTTCACTCGAGCCTTCCCCCAGGCTTTCAGAAGCTTCAAGACCCTCCAACATAGAGCCCATGCCCTCTTGTATCTTCTGAAGTAATCCTTGCACGAAAGGCGCTCTTTGCGGATCGTTTAACAGATCGATAATCAATGTGTTTAGGTCGACTATGGATTTCAAAGCGACTGTCGACTCGACATGTACCGTATCGCTCAAAACGATATCTTCACACGAGCGTCCAATTAATATTTCAAAATCACCGGACTCCACATGCCAATCCTTAAGATCTACGTTGTAGTAAGCGAAGGAGCGCTTATCCAGCGTCATCGTAACGGTCTTCTTCTCTCCCGGCTGAAGCTCTACTTTAGCAAAGCCCTTCAATTCTTTGACAGGGCGGATAACCGTACTCTCTACATCGCGAACATAGAGCTGAGCAATTTCTTTACCGGCACGGGATCCCGCATTTTGTATCGTTACCTGTACGTTAATGGATTCCGTATCTTTAATTGTTGTATGATCGATGACAAGATTCGAATATTCAAATGTGGTATAGCTCAGACCGTGTCCGAATGGGAACAGCGGCTTCACTTCTTTGGCATCATAATAGCGGTAGCCGACAAAAATGCCTTCGCGGTATTCGGCTCGATTGCCTTCGCCCGGGAAGAACAGGAACGATGGGTTATCGCTCAGCTTCATAGGGAATGTCTCGGTCAGCTTGCCGCTAGGATTCACTTCGCCAAACAATAAATCAGCGATCGCGCCTCCTGTCGCCTGACCGCCCAAATATGCTTCTAGGATCGATTTCACTCGACCGACCCAAGGCATTTCGATTGGGGAACCGTTCATAAGTACGACGACCACATTGCTTTGCACGGCGGCGATCGCTTCGATCAGCTGATTCTGGTTCGAAGGCATGTGCAGATGCTTGCGGTCAAAGCCTTCGGATTCATAACGGTCGGGAAGTCCCGCAAAAATGATGACCGCATCCGCTTCGCCAGCTGCTTGTTTCGCTTCCTCCATCAAATCAGCGTCCAGATCGTCTCTGTCCAAATGGAAGCCTTGCGCGTACACAACCGAGGATGAATCGCCAGCAAGCTTTGTGATTTCATCCATCGGTACGTCGATCTGGGTTGGATTGATATGCGAGCTGCCGCCGCCTTGATATCTCGGTTTTTGCGCGAATGGACCGATTACCGCGAGCTTCTTACCTTTTGCTAGCGGGAGCAGGTTCTCTTCGTTCTTCAGCAGCACCATCGTTTCGCCGGCAACGGTGCGCGCCAGACGATGATGCTCGTCACGGTCGTAAGTCGCGTTTGGTTTTTTGTTGTCCACGCTCATGAAAATGATACGCAAAATCCGTTCAACTGCACGATTAAGCGTCTCTTCGGACAACTGGCCGTTTTGAACAGCTTCTACGATTTTACGGTCGTTCGCTTCGCCGCTTGAAGGCATTTCCAGCTCTTGACCGGCTGCAAGCCCATCTACCCGATTATTGTTAGCGCCCCAATCGGTCACGACGAATCCTTCATGCCCCCACTCTTCCTTCAAAATATCAGTAAGCAAGAACTTGTTCTCGGAAGCATACGTTCCGTTAACTTTGTTGTAAGCGCTCATGACGGTCCACGGCTGGCCATTCTTCACCGGACCCTCGAAGCTCGCCAAATAAATTTCCCGCAGTGTGCGTTCATCGACAACGGCATCAACGCCCATGCGACGATGCTCCTGGTTGTTAACCGCGAAATGCTTCAGAGATGTGCCAACTCCTTGGCTTTGCACACCTTGAATATGGCTGGTGGCTATTTCCGAAGAAAGGAAAGGATCCTCCGAGAAATATTCGAAGTTGCGTCCGCACAACGGAGAGCGTTTGATATTGGCGCCTGGTCCAAGCAGGACGGCAACGTTTTCCGCCTGGCACTCTTCACCCAGTGCTACGCCCATTTTGCCGACCAGCTCCCGATCCCACGAGCTGGCTATGCCGGCTGCTGAAGGGAAGCAAGTAGCGGGTACGCTATCAAATACACCCAAATGGTCGGTGTCTTCCCGCTGCTTTCGCAGTCCGTGCGGACCGTCGGTGACCATAATGCTAGGAATGCCAAGGCGCTCCACACCTTTTAAATGCCAAAAATCTAAACCGGAGCACATGCCAGCTTTTTCTTCCAATGTCATCTCAGCAATTAGAGCTTGAATATCTCGTTTCATTAGATATAACCTCCTTGAATGCAAAAAGTCTGTACTGCTCACATTATTTCATGAAATCGCTTTCTTTTATGGTATAATACTTAGAAAAATTGTACGTAAGAGGAGGATTCCATAGTGGTCAATGTTCACAATCAACCTGATGTAGCCTATTCATGTAAGTTGCTATATGAAAGCATCCAACTTCCGATCTTTTATACCGAAAATGGACATGCCGTGGAAACGATTTGGGGGAGCGGAGATCAGCATAGACCTTTCTATATGGAATTCGAAAAGCTATTCCGTCCATTTATAGAGAAAGAGATGGAACACCCGGTGATTCTCACAGCGAATTCCTGGGAAGAGTTTATCATAGTGCCTGTTAAACGTAGTGGAGAGCGTCATGGATTCGTTGTAATCGGTCCTTCAATCCAGCAAGTACCTACGGATGAGCATATCAATGGCCTTATGAACGATAATCAATTGTCCTATCGCGATCAGCCGCACTGGAAAGCATATTGGGACAGCCTTCCCGTCGTGAGCCGTCTTCGTCTGCTTCATATCAGCGTACTTGCGCATTGGATGATCAATCAAGAGGCTTTGGAGATTACGGATGTGCTGCAATATAGTTATCAATATGTGCTGCCCGCCATGTTCCAGAGTAATATAGAAATTGAAATTCTAACCAAACGGGAATTATCGGTGTCCAACCATAGTTCGAAAATAGAGAAACGGTTGTTAGAATTGATTCGAACCGGGAATACAAGTGAATTAATGAAACAATGGATCGCCTTTCCGAACGAGGGCGTGGGGATCTTATCTAAACAGAGCCAACTCCGTAATATCAAAAATTTAGCCATTTGCTCTGTTGCGATTGCTATGAGGGCTGCTGTAGATGGAGGAATATATGAAGAACTGGCCTTTACTCTCAGTGATATGCATATTCAGCAAATCGAGGAATTGAATAATGTCAAGGCAGTTGAGGCTGCGTTAGTACGTGCGTTATTGGACTTTACGGAACGGGTTGAACAGAGCCGGAAAGAAAGGTTGTCCAAACCGATCAGAATTTGCTGCGAGTACATCTTCAACCATTTATATCAAGAGATTACATTCGACAAGCTTGCGGAGTTGACTGGACTGAACAGCAGCTACTTAATGAATTTATTCAAAGAACAGACAGGCATGACGCTGATGAATTATATACAGAAACAGCGGGTAGAAGAAGCCAAAAAACTGCTTCATATGACCAATGACACGATTTCGTCCATCGGATTGCGGTTGAACTTTTATGATCAATCTCATTTTATTAAAGTTTTCAAGAAGTATACGGGCATGACGCCGAAGAAGTACCAATCCACATTGAAAACGAAAGGTTAATAAAACGGAATAGAGACATTTTTCGCGAAAACCTTTAAACATTCGGAATTCCTTGTGTATAGCGGGTTCTTTAGTTATGGAGTCAAGAGGGATCGAACCCCTGACCTCTTCGCTGCCAGCGAATTGCACTCTGCAGATTCATATTTCGGGAAAGGTTTAATAAATTGTGGATTTAGATTCATTTCGTGTAGAACCTCTACTCAATTCCGTACAGGTTGTCCTAATTTATCTGCTTCAGCTTGCTCAAGAATAGTAAGTAAAAAAGTCTCCGCCAAGCTGCCTTTCATAATAACCTTTCTGGCTTCTTCAAAAGTAAACCACTCAGCCTGTTCAACCTCCTGACTAATTTGCAGAAGTGTCTCATCATGAGCGACAGAGACAAAATTTAACATCAGTGTATTGGAACGTTCGAAATACATGCTTCGCATGTACTTATATTCATCCACATATAGTCCAACCTCTTCCTTCACCTCACGGATCAGAGTCTCTTCCGCTGATTCACCGCGATTCACATAACCAGCTAGCAGGATGTAATCCTTCATATTATATTGCCTAATCAACAGTACCTTGTTCCGTTCTTTGTTCAGCACTGCTGTGCTAATCGCCGTACTAAAGATAGGAAAGCGAAACACCTGACATGAATCACAATACGGGATCAGTCCCTCTCCTTCACATTCCTTGGATTGTAATTCCGTTCCACAAGCATAACAATACTTCATCATTAATCCACCTGCATCCTCTGAAATGATTAGTTCATTTTTATTATACTATTGTTACATAACTAAACTATATCGAAAAGGGAAAGGATGAACTGATATTGTGACTTTTAATTTATCCAAAAGAATCAGGCTATCCTCTATATTGATCATCATTTGTATACTGATTTTGGCAGTTTTCATCACTGTTTTTGCCAAATCATATTTCTCTGAATCTGTATTTTATGTAAACCAGCATAAGTATAAACAAGCGAATGAGCAAGTTAATATTGTTAACTATACTACCGGAACAGCTCCATCCATCGAAGTACATATCTATGACCAAGACAGAAAAGTACTTATCAACAAAGAGGAATATTCTATTTATAGAAAAAAAAGTGATATCAATACTAGTTATGAAGTAATTTACCCTAATGGACATAAATATGAAGTCGTTCAATCCGGATTTTTAATGAGCTATGATGGAAATGGGGAGTTTTATCCAGAGATATCCATGTACACTGGTAACCAAAGAGTTTTCCAAGCTGGAGAAGAGGAATATTTTCCTAGCTCAATTGTTATCGCTGCTTATCCTGAGTATCATTCCAAACAAGGCAGTCTAGTCCTTTTTTCCATATCATTTATATTATTGATTTACGGATGGTGTGGATACCGATATCAGAAATTTCAAAATTTCATGTTTATCATCTCGTTTTACTGGATTTGGGTGAATGACGCTGAACCAAGCGATTTTTATTATTTCATGTGTAAGGTAGGCGGAGTTCTCACGATGATCGGATCCGTCGTGCTCGTCATAAAATCAATATTGATACAGTAATCTAATTAATAATTTTTGATTAATGAAGTCCTACGAAAGCTTCATTCACAATTTATCGATATGATGTATTCTAATCCGAAAGGATGGTGATTCCCGATGGATGATATCTTTTGGATAGTGCTTGTATTAATTGTTACTTTCTTAGTAGTCAACCATAAAGCAAAGAACTTTAGTAAATCCCGTGGAGACTCCTCTACTGATGGATATGTTGGAGGTACACATAGCGACAGCTCGGATTGTGGTGGTGGAGATGGAGGCGGCTGCAGTGGTGATTAGTCGCAAAAGAAAGTAAGTCACGAAGCAACGATTTGTTCCGATCGCAGTTGTCGTTGCGACGCGACTGAATAAAGACGATCCGTCGAATTTGGAAGAGTTCCTTATTACATGTGTTTGTTAACTTTCATGCCCAACTTTCATATCCGGTCTGTACATTTTGTCAGCTTCGATTGGACTTTCTTTTGCCGTCACATGATTAGGGATAACCCGGTACACCTTAACCGGTCCGCCAAATACAGCCGAGCGATATTTGTCAACATGTACTTTGGATAAAGGACGTTTATAGTAGCCCGGAACATATTTATCCATCATTCTCTGAAGCACAAGAGTTGCTTCATCCAAATCCGTAACGGGCTCCGCTTTTCCAAAAACCATCACACTCATATAAGCCGTATCCGTCTTTGCGGGTACCGGGTCTGTAATGGTGCCATATTCTTCACATATCGTAAAACAAATCTCCGGATTTTCTGCCATCACCTTATTGCGTCGTCCATCCCCTGCCCCGTGAATATATAGCTTTTCATTTGTCCAAACATAATTAAGTGGTATGACGTAGGGGCGATTACCATCGACTAATCCAAGATGTCCAATCCTTGCCGTACTAAGAAATTGATTGATTTTCTCTTGATCCTGGCATTCCCTAATTTTATAACGAACCGTATCCATTGTTCATTCCTCCATGATAGAAATTTCGAATATCACGCTTGCAACGAAGGTATCCGAAATTGATTACTTTTTGTCTGAACCCACTCTGTTGCAAGGTATGTGTCGTCATGATAGTATATCAATTAATGGATTGTGATAAAATATCCATAAATCAGTAATTCGAACAATCCATATTCCTATTTACTTGCAACTACGCCTGAAGGTGAATCGGATGCTAAACGATACAGATCGTTTATACAGTGCCATTCGGCAGCCAACCAAATGATAAAAAAAGACGACTCTAAATTCAGAAAATGAATTTGAGTCGTCTTTATTAATTACACCTATCCAAAATATCCCTACGACAGCGCCAACATCGCGTTCATATCCTCTTCGGCGGTGGTAATCAACTTCAATCCAAAAAGCTCTACCAGTACATCCAGCACGCCAGACGAGATGAACTCGGGAGGCTTCGGTCCGATGCGAATGTCCTGAATGCCGAGGCTGAACAAGCCCAGCAGGATTGCGACCGCTTTTTGCTCAAACCAAGACAGCACGATGCTGACGGGTAGCTCGTTCACGGTACAGTCAAAAGCATCAGCCAAGGCCAGGGCGATTTTCACAGTAGAACCGGAATTATTGCATTGCCCAAGGTCAATATAACGCGGAATGCCCGTGTTTCCCACGGTGCCATAATCTACGTCATTAAAGCGGAATTTTCCGCAAGAAGTGGTTAAAATGACAGTATCGTTCGGTAAGGAAGTCGCCAATTCACGGTAATAATTGCCGCCTTTGCCCGGCGCATCGCAGCCTGCAATGACGAAAAAGCGGCGGATATGCCCATCTTTGACAGCCTGAATGATCTCGGGAGCGAGTCCGATCACTGTTTCATGGTGGTATCCGGTCGTGAGCACCTGCTCTGAATCTACATCTGCCGCAGGCAGCGATAAAGCACGTTCAATCAATGGGGAGAAATCGTCATCCATGATCTTTGCGACACCTTCCAGCCCCGCTACTTCATAAGAGAAAAAGCGATCTGCATACGTGCCTTTAATCGGCATTACACAGTTCGTGGTAGCGAGAATCGCACCTGGAAACTGCTCGAACAGTCTGCGCTGATCGTACCAGGCTTTGCCGACATTGCCTTTCAGATGCTCATACTTCTTCAATGCCGGATAACCGTGTGCTGGCAGCATTTCCGAGTGGGTATAGATGTTGATGCCCTTTCCCTCCGTCTGCCGCAGCAGTTCCTCAAGCGCATACAAATTATGTCCTGTTACCACAATACATTGACCTTCAATTTTATTCTGGCTGACTGTGATCGGCTGTGGGATGCCAAAGCGATCCGTATGCGCGCGATCCAGCACGTCCATGATCCGCACCGCAGCATCACCGACCTTCATCGCCATGTCCAGATGCTCCTGCGTATTAAAGTTGGAATTAGTCAAGGTCATGTACAAGGCTTCATGGGTGATACGATCCACCTCGGGATCGCTATATCCTAGCTGTCTGGCATGTGTCGCATAGGCTGCAATACCTTTTAATGCAAAAATCATCGTATCCTGCAAACTAGCTATAGTTTCATTCTTGCCACACACCCCAACCACGGTACATCCGCCTTCCGGTGTCTGTTCACACTGGTAACAAAACATATCATTTTCCTCCCATAATATAGAAAATTATTCGTTACCCATAGCGTATCAGAACCTCAAACTTCCAGGTGTGATTACAAACACATTTTGCATTCTTCAAACGCTTCCTCGACGATTAATCAATTGATTCTATACAATAACGAAGTGTAATTAAAGATGAAATATCGTTTATAAACGTTTGTCATTTTGGAAATTAAGATAAAAATGGTCAGCGTCATTATATACACCAAACTCATATCCTTTTTCCTTATAAAATGCGATTATTTCTGGAAGTGCTTGTAAGGTTTGTGGTTCTTCATGCATGAGAATGACTTCTCTGGCAATTGTAGTTTGCTTTTTAATATTTGCTACAATTTGGTTTGGATTATCTTTTAACTTCCAGTCCTTAGAATCGATTGTCCAATCCCAAATTTTAATTCCAGCTTTTACAATTTGATTACGAATCTGTTGACTTTTCAATCCTGGTGCTGAACCATAAGGTGGGCGAACCAACTTAGGATTCGTACCTGTAATATCCTGTATAAGAGATAATGTTTCGTTCATCTCTGATACAAACATTCCGTTATTATATAACTTTTTGTAATTATGCGTCATACTATGAGCTCCAACATAATGGCCTTCTTTTGTAGCTCGTTTGACATTTTCTTGTAAATCTGTTTTTTGTAAATTAACTCCCTGCATAAAAAATGTTGCTTGTATATCTTGCTCTTTTAATAAATCTAAGAATTCATCCGTTAATGTAGTAGGGCCATCATCAAATGTTAGATAAACAACTTTGCCCATAGGCTTTCCATCCGGTTTTTTTTGTTTTGCTGGTTGTTTTGCTGGTTGTTTTTCTGGTTGTTTTGCTGGTTGTTTGGTACTTTGTATGATACTTTCTTTGGCTACCACTGTGGCATCTTCTTGATTGATACTTTCTTTGGCTACCACTGTGACATCTTCTTGATTGATACTTTCTTCGGCTGCCACTGTGACATCTTGTTGATTGATTCTTTCTTCCGCTGCCACTGTGACATCTTCTTGATTGATACTTTCTTTGGCTACTACTTCTTCTTCAGGAGCAGAAGTGAGTTTCCCTATTAAAAAAATCATTAGGAAAATAGCTACTAGAATAACGCCTAATCTTCTTCTCGCCTTTCTTACTCTTCTTTTTTTATTATTATTTCGTGATGTTTTCATTATTTATCTAGCCTTTCTATGAAGTATCTGGTGTGTCAATAAAAACTTTCTAATCTTCTCTATCAGCAAAATACTCTTTGATCCCTTTCACTATGGCCTTAGCCGTTCGATCCTGGTGTCTATCGTTGAGCATATTCGTTTCATCGCTTCGGTTCGTGAGGAACCCCACCTCCAGCAAAATTGCGAGATTGTTGCTTTGCGTCAGTACCTTCCAGCCTTCCTTTCTCACGCCGCGATCCTTGAATCTAGTAGCCTCCACCAAATGCTCGTGCACCTCGCGTGCGAACGAAATACTATCGTCCGCATAATAATACGTTTCGGTGCCAGATACATCGGGATCCGTATATGTGTTCCCATGAATAGAGACGAATGCCTCCGCATCGAGATCGTTTGCCATTTTAATACGATCCTCCAGATCGACAAAGGTATCGTCCGTACGTGTCATGTGCGCCTCGAACATCGACTCCTGCTGGAGCAGGTCGAATACCTTCTCTGACAGCGCTAGCGTGTACGCTCTCTCCCGGTTGCCGCTGGCTCCATCCGCGCCGGGATCCTTGCCTCCATGCCCCGCATCGATCACGATTTTGTAGCGTTGGGATATTTCTTGTTGCATTGTCGTATTCTTGTTCGGTGAAACTGTCAACTCCGCGGAAACCGAAGGTGAAGATAGCTCATATATCGACCAGATCATTCCCAGCAAAGCAACGACAATTACCAATAATATCACTTGGCGGCGTTGAAGCTGTTTTCTGCTTTTCCTTTTCATGCTGTCTCCTTACTCCGATTGATCGGCGAATGCTGATAACTTCAAGTATTCAACAAGTGTAGCAGGTGAATATATGATAAGTTAGATAGACTTGTATAGAAGTTGTAAAAGTTGAATTCAACAGACAGCACACAAGAGTATATAGGAACACAACTAACTAATACTTTCTGATTCACACACAAAAAGGCCAGCTAAACCTGCAACTGACCTTGGTTAGGTTCCCCCGTCAAATCCCTCTAATTATCTCAAAGAATATTGACGCTATTGAAGTAGAAGACATGAAGAAAAGCATAAAATAAAGGCGAATTCTCATTCAGAATTGAATGGAAATTCGCCTATATCAATTAGGTGCATTTCACAAAATTAAAATCACATGTTTTTCAGCGGCCTCACCTAAAGGAATGAACTTCATCTTCCAAAAAAATGAACATCGCTTTTTATTTTATTTGAACCATCCTTTTCGCCATAACCATACAATCATACCTAAACCAACTACGAGCATCGCTCCTAATGCTCCAAAATAACCCCAATGCCATTTCAATTCAGGGATGTATTCAAAATTCATTCCATATATACTCGCAATGAATGTTAAAGGAATAAAAATGGATGTCATAACGGTTAGAGTTTTCATAATGGTATTCATTCGGTATGAATTTATTGAATCGTAACTTTCTCGCATATCTGCCGTTACATCCCGATTAGATTCAATCATTTCGGATAGCTTAAGCAAATGGTCGTAAATATCGGTAAAGTAATATAAATGTTCTTTTACACCATTAATTTTATCCGTATTAATTACTCTGTAAAGAAGATCTCTCATAGGTACAACTGTTTTTCGTAGCTTGAGCAAACTCGAGCGGATATCAATGATTGTATCCATTAAGGTTCCAACACTCTCACTTCTAACTTTGCTTTCAATTTCGTTCAATTGATCTTCAATTTGATACAAACTTGGAAAATAGTTATCTACCAATTTATCCATAATCACATACCCAACATATATTGGTCCTTTTTGGGGTATTGCTTTATGTTCAATGATTGTATTCCAAGCTTCGTCGACCTCTCTGCATTTATGTAAATGAAATGAAACTAAGAAGTTCCTTCCTAAAAACAAATCAACCTCTTTAGCTTGCAAAGTTTTTTGATTAATAGCATGCAATACAAAAAAATGGATATCCTCATAATGGTCTAATTTGGGACGTTGCAACAAGTGGTAACAATCTTCAATAGCCAATGGATGGAAGTGAAAATGGGTTTCCAATAACTCTGATTCTTCTATTGTTGGGGAGTCGAAATCAACCCAAAACCACTCAATGTTTGAATCATTCAGGTTTTGTATGGATATATCCTTAAGCACTGTGTGGTCATAAGTTATAGCAATTGATCGAAGCAGACAATCTCACCTCTATCTAAAATCCTATTTAACGTTATTGTTAGCAAAAACAGAAAAATACAACCAGATATCGAAATAACCTATATATATATACAGTTTTACAGTTTTTTCTGTCCATATCATTTAATTTATCCCATTTTTATTTGATATGTTAATTCCTTTATACCTTCTTTTCTTACGTATTTTGACATATTTATTACAAGTTCGCCACAATAAATAAGGTATAATATATGTTGAAAACAACAGAAAACAATAATAATTCTATAAAAGTAGAGAAAGAGGAGATACCAAATGGTTACTACCATTACATACTGTGGAAAACAAATTACGGTTTACCAAAATCAACCCTCGATTAAATCAAATTTTAAAATACTTTATAACAAGTTGAATGATCTGGCTTTGAATTTCGAATTCAGAAAAAAATTAAAAATCATTCTCTATATTGAACTCATCCGTGATTGCGCCATATTTTATTTCGCAGATAAAACGAAGCTATATTTATAAATGTAAAAAACCGACAACGGCCATAACCCCTATTACCTCTTTTGTGTTCATTTTCAGTATCCATTGGGAATATCTACTTTCTCGGTATTGTGCGAAACTGGGGAACATATAAGTAAAGACCACATTCAATTATTTAGCTAAAGTGGATGAATAAAGGGGAAGTCAACATGGTCAGGAAGTTAAAACGAGTCTTAATCGGGCGCCCGAGGAAAAGTGCAGAAATTGAAGGGGAGAAGCTAACGAAGCTGAAGGCTCTTGCCGTACTTTCCTCGGATGCACTCTCATCCGTCGCCTACGGTACGGAACAGATCTTGATTGTGTTAATGGCAGTCGGGTTTACGGCAGTCTGGTATTCCATCCCGATTTCCATCGCTGTATTGGGACTCTTATTGATTTTGATTTTATCGTACCGTCAAACCATCTTTTCTTATCCGGCAGGCGGTGGTGCATATATGGTTGCCAAGGATAATCTAGGGGTATCCACGGGACTATTGGCAGGCGGATCGTTGCTTATTGACTACATTTTAACCGTGGCGGTAAGTTCCTCGGCAGGAACAGACGCGATTACATCTGCATTTCCTGCTCTGCACGATCATCGGGTGCTGATTGCGCTGACAATGATTGTGTTTCTGACGTTAATGAATTTACGGGGGGTCACGGAGTCGGCTTCCGTATTAGCGTTACCGATTTATTTATTCGTTATTGCCATTTTTATATTAATTATTTCCGGCGTGATCAAGTATATGATAGGTGGCGCACATGCTGCCGTTCCGCAGCTTGGTTCAGCCGTGTCGAACATCAGTCTATTTATATTGTTAAAAGCATTTAGTTCGGGTTGTTCCGCCTTAACCGGGGTTGAAGCAGTATCCAACGCTATTCCGAACTTCAAGCAACCATCCGAACGGAATGCAGCTGCAACGCTTGTAATGATGGGCGTGATTCTTGGCTGCATGTTTATTGGAATTAGCTTACTTGCCTATTGGTATGGCATTACACCGAACGAGAAAGAGACGGTCGTATCGCAAATTGCCAATTCCGTATTCGGTCGCGGAACGATTTACTATATCATTCAAGGGATTACAGCACTGATCTTGTTTTTGGCTGCGAACACGGCTTACTCCGCATTTCCTTTACTTGCGTATATGCTTGCCAAAGATAAATTCATGCCGCGAATGTTCATGGCTCGCGGCGACCGTTTAGGGTTCTCAAACGGTATTATTATTCTTGGTATTTTGTCCGCTGTACTAGTTATTGCATTCCGTGGGAATACGAAGAATCTGATCCCGCTCTATGCCGTTGGGGTATTTATTCCGTTCACATTATCTCAGCTGGGAATGATGATACGTTGGATCAAGCTGAAACCCAGAGGCTGGGTGACCAAGTTAATAATTAATACCATCGGGATGTTAACCACCCTTACGATTACCATGATCTTTATTATCACGAAGTTTAGCCAAGTGTGGATGGTCTTTATTTTCTTGCCAATTGTGATTATTACTTTCTTCAAAATTCACAAGCATTATAAGAATACAGCTTATGAATTGCGTATTAATATGCAAGAAGACAAGCCAACGATCAAGGGAAGTACCATCATTGTCCCAATCGCAGGTGTGACACGCGTGGTGATGCACTCCTTGAGTTATGCAAAATCACTGACGGATAATGTGATCGCCGTCTATGTTGGCTTTGATGATGAAGAAATCGAACAAATGGAGAAAAAGTGGGCTGAGTGGAATCCAGGCGTACGCTTGATTGTACTGCGTTCAAGCTATCGGAGTATTACGCGCCCGTTAATTAAGTTCATTGATACGGTGGAATGGAAGACACATGAGACAGATCATCTGACGATTCTAATTCCTCAATTTATTACGAAGCATAGGTGGCAAAATATACTACACAATCAGACGAGTCTGATGCTTCGAACTATTCTTTATGCTCGTAAAGATGTCGTTATTGCGACAGTACCTTATCATTTTCAACGTTAATTAGAACTTTTAATATAGAACGCTTGAAAGCAACGATTACATTATAATTCCATCACTTGAAAAGAGGTCGAAGCTAAGGGCATTTCCATAAACTCGCAATATCGCCGAGCATTCTCTAAAATGCCATCTTCCTTGTCTTCCTGAGGCCTAAATAAGTTAAATTCAATATCAATACCTTTAGGTTTGATCGTTCGTTTCCATATACCGGCGACTTGACCGTCGATGATAATGATCGGCATAAATACGCCGTTGTTACCTGGAACAATTGTATGTGCATATTCCGCTCTAAGTATCATGCTTCGATCTTTATAGCCGAGTAAATACTCATCGTACCCCGGAAGCAAATAGACAGTTGGTCCATCATCGGTAGATTTTGTTTGGGAATGATCGCTCTCCCAATAGACCTGATTATTTATCTTCTCTGATACCAACCTTGATTGTATAGCTTCGACACCCTCCCTAGCATCTGAGAGCGTGATACCTGCCCACCAAGCAAAATCATGGACAGTTGCAGGCCCGTGACTGGTAAAATATCGTTCCGCGAGCATAGCAAGTGCTTCGTTCATCGTTAATTCTTTGGCCTTGGGTATCCACTCATCTAGTAACACAAAGGTTTGCTGCTTCCCTTCCCTCGGCCCTTGACAGATAAAACCGGTCTGTGCGAGTAGCCATAGTATGTGATACCCTCGTTGATTCTTTGTACTGATCCCTGCTTCCTCGAGCAATTGCATTAGCTGGGGCCTGGATATCCGCTTGTTCCCGTGTAAGGCGTCATAAATGATCAGCCCACAGCGTTCAATAATCTCCTCGGTAAGCTCCAATTGTTCCAACCTTCGGTTATTCTGCGCCAGAACACGTGAAGCCGTGAGCTTTAACATCCATCTTACATCTTCCGGAGGTACAAAATGGATCGTGCCTCGCATCGGCCAGGTCAGCATGATTTTACGATCTGCAATGGATTGCTGAATATCCGCAACAGTTGAAGATGGCATTCGCAAACCGAGCGCCCATAGGGCTTGATGATAATCCTGAGCCTGCACAGCGCCAAGCTGCTTTACGATTTGTTCGGGATTCCTCAGCCTCTCGCCATGTATACCGAGATTGTGTAACCGCCGATTAGAAATACTTTGCTTCTTCATGGACTTCCCCCTAATTAGGATAATAAATAATAAAGAATCGTCTTAACTCAAGGAGCTTCTCCATGAGAAGGTGTGCCAAAGTTCGCACATATGTGGGCATTTGTGCATATCAATAATCCTGGAGAGATTGTTCTAGGAGGGAATGTACATTATGTATATTTGGGACTCACCTTATTGGTATCGTACTGAATTTAAACCCCTTTGGGCAACGGATTATCCTCAAGCTCTAGAAATGATGAAGCAGGCAGTTCAGGGTGAACGTAACGACGAATTGTTTTACGAGGAATTAATTCAACAAGCGCCATCGAAATACCAGAAAGATATCATTTCTTCAATTAGGGACGATGAACGTGGACATAATCAGATGTTTCGTGCCATGTACCAGGATTTAACCGGAATGATAATCTCTCCAAGCGGGAATGAACCATACCAGAAGATTGGAACTTATACTGAAGGGCTTGTGAAGGCATTATTCGGCGAACTTAGCGCAGTCGAGAAGTATAGAAGAATATGGTCTGGTCTGCCAGCGGGAGTGTACCATGATACAGTTCAAGGTATTATCATGGACGAACAAAAGCATGCTGATAAATATAATTATCTATATACTTTAAATCAGATTCAAGGTAAGCGTCAAATAGCCTCCATCTTGTGAAAGGATGAGGGCTATTTGACGTTTATTTCGTATAAACTCAGCAGGCGATCGGTAAAGTCTTGCATACATAATACTGATCATTCAATATCTTCCACTTGTGCAATGAGCACCTTGACCCCTAGCGCCTGAATCCGTTCGATCACTTTCTGATCAGCCTTCTCATCTGTAATTAACAGATCGAGATCCTCAACCACTCCATTCTTTGCAAAACCATCGTTTCCGATGGAATGATGGGTCGCAATTCCAATTCGGCGACGGGATACAGAAGTGACCGCTCGTCCGAATGCTGCTACTTCAGGAGTTGCCACAAATATACCCTCGTCAGATATACCTCCTCCAGTGGAAAAACTGATATCAAACCTGAATTGACGAACAAATTCGTTCGCGAGTACATCTGTAATATTTCCTGAATGCTTTACCCTACCACCAATTAAGTAGGTATCGATCCACTCCCGTTCACGTAATACATCCGCCACCCGCATACAATTGGTAACGATCGTTAGTGGCATCTGGTCCGGTAGATGCTTCAATAACAAATACGAAATTGAGGCACTGCCAATAAATAAAGTATCTTTTTCTCGAATATACGATACTGCTAATTTGGCGATTGCATTCCCTTCCGGTGACCCATCGCCATATCGCTTTTCTGGAGGTTGAGCGGGCTGTCGAACTTTCATAGAAATAATCGCCCCACCATGAGTTTTCTGGAGTAAACTCTTTTCCTCCATAATGGAAAGGTCACGACGGATAGAATCGATAGAAATCTGAAACATCTCTGCCAAGTCTTTTGCTAATACCCGTTTGTGTTGATGCAGTAAAGCAAGAATCTTCTCACGTCGTTCTTCGGCAAACATTCCTGAACCATCATGCGCCACGCTTTATTCCTCCTAAATATTCATTTATTTTCCAATTACTCTTTGAGTATATTCTGTTATATTCATTTATGCAACTATTTTCATTATATTGGATTCATTATTATTCTTGTTTATTCATTTTTGTTCATTTAATTTAACTTTTAACACATTCGCTATTTTATCGAATTTATAATAGTATAATCTAATATAAACATAGACTTTTACAATTGAAGGAGATTGATAAGATTGGTTCATGAAACAAACGGATCGTATTATGCAGTTATATTTTCGAGTCAACGCACTGCGGGGGATAATGGTTATGCTGACATGGCTGACAAAATGGAGAAACTAGCAGCTGAGCAACCTGGTTTCCTAGGAGTTGAAAGTGTCAGGGATGCTTCAGGAGCCGGCATTACCATATCCTACTGGGATAGCCTGGAAGCGATCAGTAACTGGAAGCAGAATCAATCTCACAAAGTTGCTCAAGAGAAAGGTATGCAAGACTGGTATCAAAACTACAAAGTGAAAATATGTAAAGTTGAAAGAGAATATTAATAAGAGCCTGCGTTAATATGCAGGCAATTGTTTTAATACTCAGAATAATATGATTTTAACTACATTATTGTGCGAAATGTCACAGTAATATTACAGGATGTGATATCCTTATTATTAACAACATGAGTTCGTTTAACAAAGAAAGAACATATCCAACCAGTTGAAAGGATGATACAAATGAAATTACAAGGAAAAACTGCCGTAATTACAGGTGCTGCATCGGGTATGGGTAAAGAAATGGCTATACTATTTGCTCAAGAAGGAGCTCAAGTTGTTGTAACTGATATCAATGAAACTGCAGTAAACGAGGTTGTCGCGGAAATCACTTCAGCTGGAGGACAAGCAATTGGTGTCGTTGCCAATGTTGCCAAGGAAGAGGATATAGCTAACATGATCGACATAGCTGTTAACGGTTACGGTAAACTCGATATCCTGGTGAATAATGCAGGTATTATGGATCAAATGCAAGCTGCTGAGTCTGTTACGGACGAAATGTGGAATAGAGTAATGGATATTAATGTTACAGGACCAATGAGAGCGATCCGTAAAGCAATTCCTCTCATGAAAGAGCAAGGCCATGGTGTAATTATTAATACGGCTTCAGTCGGTGGACTTAACGGATCACGTGCTGGAATTGCCTACACCGCTTCGAAACATGCTGTTATTGGTCTAACTAAGAATGTCGGGTTCCAATATGCTAAGTTCGGAATTCGTTGCAATGCGATAGCTCCAGGCGCAGTTGCTACCAACATAGGTTTAGGGTTAACACAGCCTGATCCTCATGGTTTACAGCAAGCGATGTCTGGTATGTCATTACAACGCGGAGAACCAGGAGACCCGAAACAAATCGCTACAGTTGCCTTGTTCCTAGCTTCTGAAGATTCTAGCTTCGTGAACGGAACTGTGATTACAGCCGATGGCGGATGGACCGCATACTAATTCTTTGATACTATTCTTTAAAAGCAGAGGGAGCCATCATTGTCGATGGCTCCTTATTAATTTCCATCCAACCTCATCTCATTCCTTCTGTTCTTTAACTTTTGCGCCAAAGTCGATTTAAGTACATTTGGTCTATTTCTCAAATCACACATGATATTTCTCTACTGGTGCATTCAAAACCCATTCCAGCATTTCGATTCTCATTTGAAATTGATTGGCTACATCTTGATTGCCTGCTGCCTGCATTTGCTGCATAGTCATTTGTAGCTCAATAATTTTACGTTTAATTTGATCCTCGCTTCTCATCCTTACACCTACCCGTTATCTATTATCCTGACCGTATTCGGTCTCTTCGCTAAGTATAGATTTTCTATACCGACTGATAGTTTTCTTGCTGTTGCAAAATGCCGAGCTGATGAACCAACAGGTCTGAATTAGAACAGGGAACTCCTGAATACAGTAGTTATCTCATTTCAACTGCAATTAGCTCATATAACTCTTTCACCCCACAACCGATCGTTTCCGAGATAGAGATTGCCGTTTTCAAAGGCATGATTCTCCTGTTTTCGATAAAGTCGGCTTGGCGTTCAGGCTTATAGCGTAGGGTATGGGCGAGCTCCTCCTGGGTTATTCCGGCTTCCGCCAATCGTACATGTAGCAAGCAATTGCCAAGTTCGATTTTCATGTTACTTGATCCCCCCTTATCAGTTGATATAGAAACATCTTTGCCCATTAAGTGAATTAACAGTCCCCAACAATAGTATTAATGCCATGGACAAGCCCCCTTATAACTGATGGTGGCGATGAAGAAACTTCTTAGTACGATTCTCCGATCAATCCCTACAAAGTATAAAATAATCCCTCAAATCACGCTGAAAATCTGTAGTTACACGCTTTGGTTCGCGTATCTTACATTTTTCTAAATACTCAATTGCAATACTTTTCGTATTTGGGTATTTATTAGCGATTGCAATAAGGCATCCAATGATTCCTAGATTATTCACTTCATCTTTCTTCTTTAATTTATAGGTGGCATTCGCAATAAAATGACTTAACCACAATTCATACGTTTTATCACTATCCGGTATCTTGGTTTCAAAACATCCATTTCTAACCGCTGCCCATATAGCCAAAAGAGAATTTTGAACGAGTTCATCTGTTTCTCTGTTATGGAATATCGTAACGAGTGATCCAATAACACTTGATATATTGACGCCTTGGTCTGCAAGTCTCCAATAAATACTACAGCTAAATTCTTTTGTTGCATGATCAGATAAGTATTTGTTTCCTGAAGCAAGGATCGTTGTTATCACTTCTTTTGAAAATCGGATTTCCTGTGCAAGTAAAGTATCTAAAATGGCAGTGGCTCGGTATTGAAGATAAAGCTCAGTCTTAGATTTGGTAGATTCTTTGCGGTCCAGATAATGGATTTGAGTAATTAGTAGGATTAAATCAAACAAGTCCCCACCTTCTTGAAAACAGTGCTGAAGTATCTCCAATAGACTAACAACTAACTCTGGATCACTGACATTTATATAAGTACCAATATCTCCGAGTTCCTGTCCCCTTAGTGTATTCTCCAAGTAATCTTTTACTAATACAATCGCTTTTGAAGCCGTTTCTGGAGAGAAGATTAATTCTATGATCTCTGTTACAAGACTCTCACGAATTTCTAAATCTGATAATATTAACTGTTGCACTTTTTGTTCCAAGCTACATACGTTCATATATTACCCACCGTGTTCGTTGATTTATTACATTTCATTATACCATATAGAGGAAGAATTAAGTGGGGGGAGAAGTCGACTCAGATCATCCAAAGCCGATCTTCATTACACACAAAAGGGTTGCCAATGGCAACCCTTTATCCTTAGCAGAATCACATGGACCCCGTCATCGCTTCTAATTTCGCACTATTGCAAATCAAAATCTTCTTCTTATCAACCTTTATCATTTCCTGGTTTTGCAGCTCAAGCATAACCTTCGTTACTGTCTCCCTAACTGTGCCCGTCATATCGGAAATTTGTTGATGAGTCAGCTTAAGATCAATCAAGATCCCATCTTCAATTTGGACCCCATGTATTTCTATTAATCGAAGTAGACCTCTGGCAATTCGAGTGCGGGCATCAAGTATAGTCAAGTCCGTAATAAATTCATTCGCTTTTCTTAGACGCTCAAGCGCCGTCTGCAGAATCTTGAATGTAATTTGCGGATTGTTGTTCATAAGCCAAGCAAAGTCATTCCGTTTCAATACATACAACGTCGTTTTCTCTACAGTTTGAGCAGAGGCAGAGCGCACTTGTTCATTTTCAAGCACAGCCATTTCTCCAAAAAAGTCCCCTTCTCTAAAAATAGCAAGAATGATTTCTCTAGCTTCGTTTTCCTTGTAAATTTTGACGACACCGGATTGAATAATATAAAGCTCATCACCCTCATCATCTTCAAGAAACACATTAATTCCTTTCTCATAGGTTCGAATCATGAATAACGAGGCAACCTTCTCCAGATCTTCTTCCTCTAGATTATGAAAAAAAGGAAAGTCTCGTAAAAAGCCAAGCATTTCTTTCATATTATGTACCGCCTTTTATATGAAATGGTTGATTAGAATAAGTTCAATTAACTAATTATACCATTCCTCCCTTATTACAGGAACTCATTTCAGATTAAAGTTATGTCAATTCAATAAATTATTAGGCGCACGCAAAAACCTCCGTCCAGCTAGGAACGGAGGTACACGTTGTAGCATTTTATTTAAGACTCAAACCCTTGATCTTGTAATTCTCGTTTTCTAGCATATCGACTCCGGTATAGTGCTGGCAACGTATAAATTAATAAGTAGTAGACTTCAACTAGTGCAATGGCACTAATAACATCCCAGATCACATGCTGCTTAACAAACAATGTAGATGCGATAATAAGCAGCGACATCCCGCTAATTAAAGTTGTATTCACACGATTACGTGCAGGACTTGTAAGCATTAAGCGCATCACCATATAACTGGAGAAACAATGAATACTAGGAAAACAGTTATACGGCAGATCTCGATTATAAATGAATCTAACAAGCTGAGCGAACGGGTCACTGCCTATTACTTCAGGCCGCGGTACGGTTGTTTGAAATACTAGATAAATAACATAACAAGTAAGTGCACAGATCGTATATAACAACATGGCCCGATAATACGATGTTCGATCACGGATGAAGAAATACACAACGCAGACGTAGATATAGAAGATCCACACACCGTAAGGTAAAGCAAAATATTTAATAAATGGAATTGCCTCATCTACTGGAGTCATTAGAGAATAGACCTCAGCTGGAAGGGTGTTAACCAAATGATAGATTTCTCCTAGCACGGGGAAAATTAGCATTAGCGATAGAGGCGCCCATCTAATAACCTGCTTGGGAAATCGCGAAAAAAATCTTATCACACAAATCAATACCTTTCTATTGCAAAGTCACATGATGTTATTTATACAAAGAGTACCGGTTTATTATATAAACCTGAATTTATCTCGTTACATTATAAGCAACAGATTAGCTGTTAATCAACACAATGTTAATCGAAATCGATCCGATTATTTGAAATTTTGTCCATAAATGATAAAATAAAACTATAATCATTGCATCATTGCATATGATTAACATTAGATTTTAAGGAGTGAGCGCATGTCCGTTGATGTTTATCTGAATTTTAATGGAAACTGCCGTCAAGCAGTAGAGTTCTACGCAGAGGTTTTTGGGACAGAGAAACCGCAAATTATGACCTTTGGAGAAGCGCCTCCTGCCCCGGAATTCTCCCTTCCAGAGCAAGCCAAAGATTTGGTCATGCACACAAGGCTTAACATTATGGGTAGCAATGTGATGTTCTCAGATGTTTTTCCTGGCATGGAGTTTATTGTAGGAAACAATATTACTCTTGCATTAGTCCTGAACGACATTGATGCCGTTAAATCGTTGTTCCATAAGCTAAAAGAAGGCGGAACTGTAGTGATGGAGCTGCAAGAAACCTTCTGGAGCAAATGCTATGGCCAAATCACAGATAAATTTGGAATTGCATGGCAATTTAACTATGACAATGGCGAAATGGCCATGTAATACATTCTTGTTTTTTAAAATAAAGGGCCAGTGATGTTAGTCAGAACATTTGACTTCATCACTGGCCCTATTTATTAGATATACTTATTAATGAAGGACAGTTGTCTTTCATCAATAGTTGTCCTATTTTGTAAAAGTATGGCATACCTTTCTCTCCAAGGCAGTAAACATAAGATATTAGAATGTCTGCGGGGAGAGTGATAAATTTTGGCTAATGAGTTTGTTACGCGTTCTTTGGATGAAATACGGTTCTGGTCACGTATCATGAAAGAACATTCCTTTTTCCTAAAGCTAGGATTTCGGGCTGAGGACACACTATTAATTCAAGAAGCGAATCAATTTTACAGTATTTTTGAGCAAATAGAAGGGAAATCTCATTCCTTTAACGAACAGACCGACCCTGAAACAATTAGAAAATTCAACTCGGAAGTACATTTGGCTGTTACACATATTTGGGTTTTTAAAAGAAAGGTGTTAGGACTTATCCTACAATGCAAATTACCCGGTGGAACCAATTTCCCGTTATTAGTAGACCATATTAGCAGAGAAGCAAACTATTTTAGAAATCGATTAGAGGAATTAAATCAAGGCAAGCTAGAACCACTACCCGATGCCATAATTGATGAAAATGTATTCTTTCTACGCATAATGGCTGACCACTCCAAATTCATTGGACATCTTCTTGACCCATCTGAACGCCAATTAGTTGAGCAAGCCCGTAATTTTAGTCATGATTTTGACCAACTTCTATTTCAAGCTATTGATTTAAGCGGAATGCGTCCTCAATCTCAGACTAAACCTCTACTGGATCAATTTCTTGACCAAAATCGTGTTTCTGTGGTGTCTCTCCGTGATTTTAAAAAGACGGCAAAAGATCTAATCGATGCATGTCGCATTAAAAGTATCATCCACCCCTTGTTAGCTGACCATGTGTTTCGTGAAGCAGAAAGATTCTTACACATTATTGATCTATTTGAAGCAAGCTTAGCAGGTAAGCAAGCAATACAATAGTATATTTAGGCCAACCTAGTCAACTTTGATTATATCTAACCTTCTCGACTTATGATAGATAGAGATAGGTATATTATTCCAATATATGGGGATAGTAAATCGTATAGGCATATGCCTTTTATAAAAACGTCAGTGATTCCTTCTCCCCAGAAGTCATTGGCGTTTTAATTTGTTTATATAACAATAGAACCTTCAAATCTTGCCTCAGCAAATAGGTATGAACACAAATATTCTAGATGAGATTGTATCCTTTTAGTAGACTCAATCATCTATCACTAGCATATATATAAGGGTAGGAGGCGATTAAATGTGGGATATTGTGAATCAAGAAACGAGTATAATTCTAAGTCAAGGACATCATCATATCAAGAACTCAGTTGCTAATGATAATGCCGTTTTAATCCTCTATCACCCTGTTTACAGTAAGCATGCGATCTTCGCTCGGGTCGTTACACCAGATCGTAGCAGAACCTCAGAATTCGTTAACGATTTGAAAATGTTTGTTATCAAGGGAGCCAACAATCAATTTGAGTTAGTGAACATCCTCATACATCCTAGCTTTATGAATAAAGGCTATGGAACGATTCTTATGAATCAACTAATTGAGAATGCCACCAAACGTTGCATCAATTATATTGAAGGACATTTAAGGAACACAGATGGTAACGATGATCCTAAATTGCAGCATTTTTATGCTAAACATGGGTTTGATATTGATGAGTATAGAAATATTCTTTGGCGTAATCGAGTTCAGGTTACCATGAATTCTTCATAACCAAATCTCCATAATTACTCTGCGAGTAAATCTGCAAATGCTTTGGCATACTCTGGTAAATCAGATGGGCGACGTGATCCAACAATATGTCCATCCACTACAACAACTTCATCCACCCAAGCTGCCCCCGCATTCTCGATGTCATCTTTAATTCCAGGTGTTGAGGTAGTTCTTACTCCCTGCAATATTTTGGCTGAAGCAAGAACCCACCCTGCATGACAGATATGACCAATTGGTTTCTTGGCCTGATCCATTTCCTGAATAAACGATATTACTTCTGGATAACGTCTAAGCTTATCGGGAGCCCATCCACCAGGAACAAGCACACCATCATAATCAGGAGCAGCTATATCTGAGAGTGCCTTATCAGTTCGACATGGAACACCGTATTTCCCTTTGTATGTATAATTAGCTTGAGGGCCAACAAGATGAACGATAGCGCCTTCTTCACGTAAACGATACACAGGATACCATAGTTCTAAGTCTTCAAAATCCTCTTCTACAAAACAAACTATTTTCTTTCCTTCAAGACGCATAAGTAGACACTCCCCATCCAATTCATTTATGAAATTTAATAAGCATTATAACATAAATTTGAAGAGTCTTCTCTAAGGCCTTGAAATAAACCGTTACCGCCGCAATAAAGGCTTTAAAGATTGAACTGCGTTATCCAATTGCAATGAGCATTGCTCATACATGTTTTTGGCAGTTTTATTAGTTGTAGTTAGACTGTAAAGCTCAATATCTGCTTCACATTTCTTTAAGGTTGCAAATAACTCAGCTCTAGCTTGAGGCAATGGTACTGAGATTTGATCATCATACAAATCAACAAACAACGTACCATATGAATCGACTTGTCCTATGAGAACATTGTCCACAGTTAGCCCTTGTTTTTCTAGTTCAGTATTCAACCATTGCCTTGTGAATCCGATAGTGACTAAAGGTTCGTCCATTATTTTACCATCCATAATAACGCACTGTGGGGTCTGTTCAGGTGCGACCTTAATACCTAAGTGCTTAGCGGTTAGAGGACTATTTTCTTTCTTTAACAGAACATTAATATCTCCACTCGGCTCCATAATGGCAAATTCAACTTCAGCTATATTGAACGCTCTTTTCTTACGCAATTGTTCCATGAGCTCATCCGTAGTTAAACGTTCTTTCTTGAGATTATCTTCTAGAATCTTACCATCTTGAATCAGGGTAGAGCCTTTACCGTCAATAAAATCCCTTGCTTTTTTACTTTTCATTTGTAAGAATTCAATTCCTAGCGATACAGCAACCCATACCACTACAGCAATGATCCCCAGATACCATTTTGTATCTAAATCAAGCGAAATATATGCCGCAATGCTACCGATCGTAATGCCTGTAATGTACTCAAACATAGATAATTGAGAAACCTGTCGTTTACCCAATACCTTCGTCATAATGAATAGAACCACTACAGCTAATAAAGTACGCCAAACAATCATAAACTCATCTGCCAAGATTAGTCCTCCTATGCAAAACATTTTACCTGTCAAAAGTATTCCTCATAAAAATACCATCCATTCATCCTTTACGAACAAACGACATGGTATATAAATGGCAAATAGCAATTTCAATAACTTTTTTATAATATTGCAAATATTGTAATAATTGCTCTAAATAACAGCGATAAATATGTGACATTTTTAACAGTGTTCCATTTAATGGATATGTTACCATTTGCAAAAAAGCTACAAAGGTGGATTAAAATGCCAAAGAAAATATTAAGAAGTCAGTCCGAACAATACCCTTACAGAGTTCAGATAAATATTACTAAGGTTCAAACACGTGATGGAATAGGAACTGTAACACATCAGATGTCAGAGTGGTTAATGGTTAAGCTTGATCATAACGAAAGAACAATTAGAACCAATATTTACTTAGCAGAGCCTATATAAGCATAAAACATTACTTTTAGAGAAAAATAACACCACAAATGAATTTATTCATGGAGGTAGTAGGATGCTTAAGCCCCAGGACAAGAACAAACAAGCCGATGAGCTCATGAAACAGAATGAGACGCTTATGAATGCTCTGCAAAACGCGAATCAACTATTAGAGCAATTAAGCAAACAACCGCAGCAATCAGATCAACAACAGAACGTTCAAAGCCAACAGAATCAACAGCAACAATCAAATCCTTATACTCAGCAACAGAATTCTAATCCAAATCAACAGCAAGCCTTGGATTGTTCGAACCCTAATCAACAACAGAATCAACAAGGACAACAAGCGGGTGAACTCGCTAATGAATTACTAAAAATTAAGGAGCTTGTCACTACGCTAGAAGCTAAGACAGAGAACTATGTAGTTAATTCATCCAGCAAAGCGCTTAACGAAAAAGACGTTGCCTCATTAGTTCTCATATTAATCGATGGTATGATCGATTGGGCTACTGAATTTATTAATCAGAAGAATGGGTCATCTAATAGTTAATCTCGTTTATGTAGATGGGATGCCGAGAATCCTGGCGAATAGAAGCATCCCTACTTTCTCACAAGAAGAAATAACTTTACCGTCTTTAACAGACGAATACGTTTCTTATGGTGATACTTAGAATTTGTGAACTGAAAGTTGTAAATTCTATATTATAAAAAAAGAACCAATAATTACCTCTACTCGAGTAAAGGTAACTATCGATTCATACTTTTACGAGGTCAGAGAAAGAAATTACTTTCTCTTACACTGTGAATAACTGTTTTAACTTGTCATCTGTTAGAAGATTTCCAACATAGAATTCCCCGAACTCACCGAAGCGTGCGCTGACTTCATCAAAACGCATCTCATATACTAGCTTTTTGAATTGAAGGGCATCGTCTGCAAACAGTGTAACTCCCCATTCCCAGTTATCAAAACCAACAGAACCTGTAATGATCTGTTTAACTTTACCTGCATAGGAACGTCCAATCATACTATGTGAGCGCATCATTTCTTTACGCTCTTCCATGCTAAGCATGTACCAATTGTCATTTAAGTCCCGTTTTTTATTCATAGGATAGAAGCATACGTGATTAGATTTAGGTAACACTGGTTTCAATCTTTCAACAATTTGAGGAACTGACATAGGGTCTACACCTGGTGCCGCCATGTAAGCACTAAGCTCCACGATTGATACATACGAATGAACAGGGATCGTAAAACTAGCGAATCCAGATTTATTAAATGAAGTTTCAATGGATTCCAATTCTTCGAGTGTTTCACGTAAATGCATAAGCATGAAATCAGCTTTCTGACCCACTATCGTGTAGAAAGCAGTTGAGCCAAGTTTATTAGCTTCAACTTCACGCCAGTTTTGCAGCATACTCACTAATTCGCTTTCCGCTGCAATTCTTTCCTCTGATGTAGCAGCTTTCCAAGCCTTCCAATCTATTCGTCTAAAATCATGTAACGCATACCAACCTTCTAGCGTTCCGACAGCTTCACTCATATAATGCGCCTCCTTGGGATAAACCTATTTAATACGAATCAATTTCCTAACTCATTGAAACCATTACAATAACTGTTTTAACGCTACTCTATGAGCTTCGATTGTAAGTTCGATATCTTCGTCAGAATGTGCTGTTGATACGAACAACGCTTCAAACTGCGAAGGAGCTATCGATATACCCAGATCAATCATAGCGGAGAAATATTGTTTGAACCGTGATAGATCAGATGTATTTGCTGTGGAGAAGTCTACCACCTGTTGATCTGTAAAGAACATACTCATCATCGCTCCGACTCGATTGATGCACACTGGAATTCCGACTTCTGCAGCACTATCGCGTAAGCCTTCTTCTAACCGGGCGGATTTGCGTTCGAGTTCTTCATATACATCAGGCCGTCCAAGTATTTCAAGCGTCTTCAGACCTGATATCATAGCTAATGGATTACCAGATAATGTCCCTGCTTGATAAATCGGACCGCTTGGAGCAACCTGCTCCATTATTTCACGTTTGCCACCATAAGCACCCACTGGCAATCCACCGCCGATTACTTTACCTAGACAAGTTAGATCAGGAATAACACCGTATCGGCCTTGTGCAGAGTGCAAACCAACTCTGAATCCAGTCATAACCTCGTCAAAAATGAGCAAAGCTCCATGATGTGTAGTGATATCACGCAATCCTTGAAGGTAACCAGGTAATGGTGGTACCACTCCCATATTACCTGCAATTGGTTCCATGATGATTGCCGCGATTTGTTCCGGATATTTATCAAATGCCAATTGAACAGCAGAAATATCATTATAAGGTACTGTGATCGTATTAACAGCTACACTTTCAGGTACACCAGGAGAGTCAGGTAAACCTAGTGTTGCAACACCTGAACCGGCCTTAATGAGCAGGGCATCAGCATGACCATGATAACCGCCTTCGAACTTAAGAATAATACTGCGACCAGTATAGCCTCTTGCTAGACGAAGTGCACTCATGGTCGCCTCTGTACCAGAGTTTACCATACGAACTACTTCAATTGAGGGAACTCGATCAATAACCAGCTTGGCCATCTCTGTCTCAAGCAATGTCGGTGCACCAAAACTAGTACCATTCGCTGCAGTATCCTGTATAGCAGCAATAACCTCTGGATGTGCATGACCGACAATAAGTGGTCCCCATGAACCGATGTAATCGATATACGTATTGCCATCGATATCCACTATACGAGAACCACTGCCTTTCTTCATAAATAGTGGTGAACGGTCTACGGATTTAAACGCACGAACAGGAGAATTCACGCCTCCTGGTATATACTGCTTCGCTTCTTCAAATGCCTGAGCTGATAGAACAGTTTTGTTGCTATTCCCCTCATTCAGTTCGTTCATTCAGTGGTTTCCCCCCGCTTTAATTGCTTATACACACAATCACTTAATGTTTCAATATAAAGTGGATCATCATTTAATGAGGTCGTACGCTCCAAATGGATACCTAACTCCTTGCATAATTGCTGGCATTCAATGTCGATGTCGTACAGGACTTCCAAATGATCGGATACAAATCCAATCGGACACATTAATACATTCTTGATCTTCTCTTCTTGATGAAACTTGTACAACACTTCAGTAATATCCGGTCCAAGCCATGGTACTGAGGTGCGGCCTGCGCTTTGCCAAGCGAATTGCCATTCATGTACACCTGCTGCTTCAGCAACTGCTTTGGATGAAGCGAGCAATTGATCCTGATAAGGATCGCCCATCTCAAGAATTTTCTCTGGCAAACTATGCGCACTGAAAATCACTCGTACGGGCTCACCATTAAATTTCTTCAAAGCTGTTTCAACCCGTTCAGTTAAAGCTTGGAGCAGCAAAGGATGCAGATGATAATTCCGAACAAACGACATTTCTATCCCTAGCTCAGTAGCTTTGGATTCCGCTCTTTGGATGTAACCCCCAACACTCATGACGGAGTAATGCGGAGCAAGTACAATCCCAACAGCCCGCTTTATTCCAGCTTCAGCTATTTGGCTAAGGCCATCTTCAATAAATGGATATGCATGCTTGAGTCCTTGATAACAATGGAAATCAAATTCTGGATACGTATGATTTAAGGACTCTTGTAGCTTTTCAACCTGACGATTCGTATTTTCACGTAGTGGGAATACACCACCTACAATAGCTTTATAACGATGTGTGAGCTCTGCTAATTGTTCGCTAGTTGGTGGATTTCCCCGACGAATATGTGTGTAATAGGATTCAACCTGCTCTAAACTTTCGGGTGTTCCATACGACATGACGAGTACACCGATTTGCTCTTTAGCCATCAGACGTCACTCCTATTCTTACGTTATTAATTTTTGTTCAGAATGGAACTTGAGTATGAATGAATAAACGAAGTGAGATCTTTCAATTTATCTAATGATGCTTCAGGGAACAAACCATGACCTAGATTAAAAATATAACCAGGCTTCTGTATACCTGCATCAATAATCGCCTTAGCTTGTTTCTCTATGACGTCCATAGGCGCTGTTAATATAAAGGGATCTAAATTACCTTGAACTGCATAACGTTCGCCTAGTCGACTTCTTCCTTCTTCAATCGATACTCTCCAGTCAAGACCGATTACATCCGCCTCGATACCACGAAGTGTGGGAAGAAGCTCGCCAGATGCTACACCTGGGAAATAAATTTTAGGCTGTGGCAAATCAGATAATGATGCCAAAATACGAGTTATTGTCGGCAATACATACTTCTCGAAATCAGCTGGCGCAAGAGACCCAACCCAGGAGTCGAATAATTGAATTGCCTTTGCACCGCTCGCAATTTGTGCTCTTAGATACGTAATAACCATATCTCCCAGCTTATCCATTAGTGCAAACCATAGCTCAGGGCGACTGTACATCATGGTTTTGGTACGAATGTAGGTTCTAGAAGGACGACCTTCGATTAAGTAAGAAGCAATTGTAAAAGGCGCGCCAGCAAAAGTAATCAAGGGTACTTGTAATTCACGATCTAGAAGGCGAATCGTTTGCATGATGTGACTTAAGTCTGCATCAACATCGATTGGTTTAAGCTTCTTTATGTCATCTTCTGAACGAATCGGATTCGCTATGACCGGACCAATATTCGGTACGATGTCAAAGTCAATTCCGAGTGATGCGACAGGATTCATAATATCGGAATATAGAATAGCTGCATCGACACCTAGCTTACGAACTGGCATCATCGTAACTTCTGCAGCAAGTTCAGGCTGTTTACATATTTCTAAGAGGGAGTATTTCTCTTTGATTTTACGGTATTCGGGATCGTAACGTCCTGCTTGTCGCATATACCATACAGGCAATTGATCAACAGCTTCTTGTCTACATGCCCTAATAAAAGTCTCGTTGTAGCTCATATGTACCTTCTTTCCTCAGGGTAAAATTTAAATTAGCAAGATCAGCTTTATTTAAGCCAGTTTGCAGCATCTTTGGCATAATAGGTAAGGATAATGTCCGCACCTGCTCGTTTGAAACCAAGTAGCATTTCCATCACAATCGCTTGCTCATCAATCCATCCGTTTCTTGCAGCAGCCTTCACCATCGAATATTCACCTGAAACATTATAAGCAACAACAGGAAGATCGAAATTCTGTTTCAACAGTTGAATAACATCCATATAAGCTAGTGCTGGTTTTACCATCAAGAAATCAGCACCTTCAGTTACATCGCTCTCTGCTTCGCGTAATGCTTCACGTGCGTTAGCAGGATCCATTTGGTACGTTTTGCGATCTCCGAATTGTGGCGCAGAATGTGCTGCATCTCGGAAAGGTCCGTAGAAGGCAGAAGCATATTTAACCGAATAGGACATGATGGGGATATGAGAGTACCCTTCATGATCAAGACCAGCCCGTATTGCAGTTACGAAGCCATCCATCATATTAGAAGGAGCAATAATATCTGCACCCGCACGAGCTTGCGAAACCGCTGTACGTGTCAATAATGCGAGCGATTCGTCATTCGTCACATCAGCACGACCTGTAAGAGGGTTATGATGAATAACGCCGCAATGCCCTGTACTTGTAAACTGACATAGACATGTATCTGCTATAACAAGCATTTCTGGATACAATTCTTTCACTCTTCTTGTTGCTCGTTGAACAATTCCGTTATCATCAAATGCAGAAGTACCAATTTCATCCTTCTCATCAGGGACACCAAACAAAAGAATACCTTGCAAGCCTAAAGCTGCAATTTCATGTACTTCTTCATCAAGACGATCCATCGAGAAATGGTATACTCCTGGCATGGAGGAAATCTCTTCTTTAACATTATTACCCATAGTGACAAATATAGGCTGAATTAAATCATGAACTGTCAATCTATTCTCTCTTACGATATTACGGATTGCAGCTGAGCTGCGTAATCTTCTATGACGAATAGTCGGAAATCCCATTGAAATTAACCCCTTCCTCTAACCGATGCAAGTATTTGTTCAGCACCTTGCGCCTTAAGCTGTTCCCCAACTTCGATACCCAGCTGTTCTGGGTTCGTGCTTGGGCCACTAACCGTCTCGCGAAGTAATTGCTTACCATCTGGTGTTCCCACGATGGCCGTGATCGTTAACATTGACGTATCCGTATCTAACGTTGCGTGTGCGCCGATTGGTACTTCGCAGCCGCCGTTTAGGCTGCCAAGGAACGCGCGCTCGGCTCTAACAGCGAGCGCAGTCGGTTCATGCTGAATCAATCCGAGTAGATTCAGCATGAACGTGTCGTCTCCGCGGCACTCAATCGCTAGAGCTCCCTGCCCTACAGCAGGGATGAACGTCTCAAGTGCCACATTCGCTGAGATGCGATCTTCCCATCCCATACGCTTTAAACCAGCGGCAGCTAATAGAATCGCATCGAAGCTTCCCGCTTGTAATTTATTTAATCGCGAGTCAATGTTGCCTCTAATCGATTCAACTCGTAAATCATGACGCAGGTTCATCAATTGACACGCTCTGCGAAGTGAGCTTGTACCCACGAGTGCTCCGATTGGCAACTGTTCAAGCGTTAAGTTATTTTTAGACACAATAACATCTCTTGCATCTTCACGTTCTGGTATAGCCCCAATTACAAGACCCTCTGGCAGTTCAAATGGCATATCCTTCATCGAGTGGATGGCAATATCAATTTCTTGATTAAGAAGTGCTTGTTCGATTTCTTTCACGAATAAGCCCTTACCTCCAACCTTGGATAACATCGTATCCAAAATGCGGTCGCCTTTGGTAACGATTGTGTGGATTTCAAAATCACAATCTATCCCATGCTTACGACTTAGTTCACGCAATTGTTCCAATACTTGCCCGGTTTGAGTCGTTGCTAATTCGCTTTGTCTGGTCCCCACTTTGATCGTGCGCATCCATGTGTTCCTCCAATGCAAAAATTTTAGTGAAAAAGGATAATGCTTCATCCTTATTACGATCAGCCGACATTTCTTTAATTCGAAGAATTGGATCTTGCAGCATTTGGTTTATAATGCTCTTCGTTAGTTTGCGAATTACTTTAACTTCCCTCTCTTCAAGATCAGGGAGTTTCTTGAACAAGCTTTCCATCGTATCTTCATGCAGCGTTTTGGCCTTTGAATGAAGTGCTTGAATAACAGGAACAACATCTAAGGTCTGCACCCAAGTATCATATTCCACCAATTGAGAATCAATTAAGCCCTCAATCTTCTGTGCTTCTTCTCTACGTTTGGACAAATTGCTTTCGACAAGCAGCTGTAAATCATCTATATCATGCAAGAACATATTTGGTAGCTCAGTGATTGCAGGATCTATATCACGTGGTACTGCGATGTCCATTAAATATAGCGGTCTGCTGTTACGATCATTCAGAGTCGTTTCAAGCATGTCTTTGGTTAGAATATAACCAGTCGCACTTGTCGAAGATATGACAATATCCGCTTCAACTAAACGTTCTAACAATTGATCCCATAGATAGGCTGTTCCTCCGCATTGTCCTGCTAATTCTGCAGCCTTGTCAAATGTTCTATTTATCACATAGACTTCCTTAACTCCACTAGAAATTAAGTGTTTAATCGTCAATTCGCTCATCTCACCTGCACCGATGATCATTGCTTTCTTTCCTGTATATGAACCTAATACCTGTTTGCCAATTTCTACTGCAGCGTACGATACCGATATGGGGTGATCACCAACAGAAGTCTCATTATAAGCTCGTTTTGCAAACGTAATCGCTTGTTTAAACAAGCCATTAAATAAAGTGCTGGTCGTGTTAAGCTTCTGCGCCATGAAGAAGGAATCTTTAACTTGTCCTAATATTTGAGTTTCACCGACAATCATCGAATCCAAACCTGATGTGACACGAAATAAATGCTCGATTGCTTTTTGTTTTTCATGCATGTATATATATTTACGAAATTGTTGTTTGGGGATTCCAAATTGCTTCTCCATAAAACCA
This sequence comes from Paenibacillus sp. P5_B5, assembly GCF_056400365.1. Lineage (NCBI taxonomy): Bacteria > Bacillati > Bacillota > Bacilli > Caryophanales > Paenibacillaceae > Paenibacillus > Paenibacillus sp. P5_B5. Next base: position 380,749 of record NZ_JBFULK010000001.1, on the reverse strand, counting down.
CTTATATCATCAGCACATGGATTCGACTGATTCACAACTGCATAGATCTCAGTTCGATTACATGTGGCTACAATAACGCATTCTAAAATGCCTTTGGTATGTTTTAAATCCAGAAGCGCTTGTGACAAATCATCGGTAGATATGGTGAATTTCTCACGCAAATCAACTGGTGCCGTTCGATAATTCATGCCAACGACCACAATGTGCATGATACACTTCCTTTCGAGAAAAACATTCATTTAACAGAACATAGTTTCTATTAATCTTATCACACACATAAATCATTAGAATTAAGGGGAAATGAACAATTTATGAATACCAGACATACTAATGAATTCCAGTTGGATATTGGACCAATACTCATGTACAATATGTAGTTAGAACTTTGATACATATATGGAGGAACACTTTATGATGTTTTTAGCGGATAGTTGGAAGGATTACGAACTACTGGATACAGGGAATGGTGAGAAGCTTGAACGCTGGGGATCACATGTATTGCGAAGACCAGACCCTCAAATCATCTGGCCATTAGTAAACGAAAGTAATGAGTGGATACAAGCAGAAGGACATTATCATCGTAGCAATAGTGGTGGTGGACAATGGGATTTCAATCCTAAATTACCTGAGCGTTGGACGATTGAGTGGAATAAGCTTAGATTTCACATTAAACCAACAGGATTCAAGCATACGGGGTTATTTCCGGAGCAAGCTGCTAACTGGCAGTGGATGATTGATAAAATTCAAGCGGCAAATAGACCGATTAAGGTATTGAATTTGTTTGCTTATACAGGCGGAGCATCGGTAGCATGTGCTTATGCTGGAGCAAGCGTATGTCATGTAGATGCGGCTAAAGGAATGGTTCAGTGGGCTAAAGAGAATGTCCAGCTATCTGGACTAAGCGAGAAACCTGTGCGTTATATTACAGATGATGTATTCAAATTCGTACAGCGTGAACAAAGACGTGGATCTAAATATGATGCGATTATTATGGATCCTCCTTCTTATGGCCGTGGTCCAAGTGGAGAAACATGGAAGCTAGAGAACGATCTATACCCTTTCATCCAATCCTGTATGGGTATTATGTCAGATGACCCTCTCTTCATGTTAATTAACTCATATACGACAGGAATCTCATCAACTGTTCTTCATAACATCCTATCGATGGCGATGAAAAATAAATTTGGCGGAACAATCACTAGTGGGGAAATCGGATTACCGATTACAAGATCAGGGCTCGTATTGCCATGTGGTATTCTAGGCCGCTGGGAGGCGTAGAACGTGGCTGGACCTGCGCATAGTGCGGATGGGAGTAAGATCCCAATTATATATGAGGATAATCATATTCTAGTGGTTGAGAAGCCTGTCAATATGCCTTCCCAAGCAGATGATTCTCGTGACCCTGACCTATTGTCTGTCCTTAAAGAAGATATTAAACGCCGCTATGGCAAGCCTGGGAACGTTTATCTAGGGCTTGTCCATAGATTGGACAGACCTGTTGGAGGTGTGATGGTATTTGCCAAAACATCCAAAGCAGCGTCGAGACTATCGGACGCAATCCGAACAAGGCACTTCGACAAAACCTATATTGCGGTCGTTCACAAGAAGCCACAGGATAAGCAAGCAACCCTCAGACATCACTTACTCAAAGATACAAGAAATAACATGGTGTCTGTGGTGTCCTCCCAAGTAGATGGTGCCAAGGAAGCGATCCTAGATTACCAGACACTATCTTCGTCAGATGGGCTGTCATTAGTGAAAGTCAAGTTGCATACAGGGCGTCCGCATCAGATTCGTGTACAATTTGCAGCCATTGGTTGTCCCTTATTTGGGGATCAACGTTATGGAGCAGAGGTCAATTCACACGGTCAACAGCTCGCCCTATGGTCAACTAGTCTAGCATTTGAACATCCAACAACCAAAGAAATGCTTCATTTCTCATCTAAACCACCAGAGCAGCACCCATGGTTTCTCTGGACAGAATTAATTCGCAACCTTACCTAGTAGATATATAAGTAATTGTTGATTATGAGCGGATATGCGGTTCAGATAGTGATTCAGGAGTTCCTCCCGAATGGCTATCCCTCTCGCACATTCCGCTTTTCCTTTATCTGTAACATGAATCCATACAATTCGACGATCCTTCTCGTCTCTATGTCTAGTAATTAATTCATTCTTCTCCATACGATCTAGTAAAGTTGTAATAGCCGCTGGTGTTGTTTCTAAATGTTCAATAAAATCTGAAGGCTTCATCCGTTCTTGTGACGTTGCTAACTCAAGTACAATCAGCTGGCCTTCCGTCAGTACGGGAGCAAGCCTATCTTCCATATGCGATTTGAATTCCTTGGAGAGCTTAAACCACAGCTTGGCAAACTCATTTGAGTACATTCATCAATCACTCCCGAGAAACATCTTTACCAAATTATTCTAGTTATATTATATCACGAACCATCAGAATTGAAAGACTTACCTCATAAATACTATAGTTACAAGAAAGCCCATATTAGCTTAATCGATCGAGAAGTAGCAACTATGCTTACGAACGATCAATGCTATTATGGGCTACAACATTAAGATTGTGGTAGTCTTAACACTTGTATAATCGAATCTGTTTTAGCCGTAGGTACAAGTAACTTGCCTGTTGATTTACGGTCATCCAGCGGTGCAGCATCAGTTGAGAATCGAACAGTTTCACCTGATCCAAGCACTACGGTTAATTCATAATCCAGCTTTACAATAAACGTTTTAATCAGTGAGTTCCCATTCGGACGTACTCTTTTGCCTTCTTTAAACTCGAATGTTGAAATACCTTTACCGCCACGTCCCTGCAGTGGATAATCGCATAGCAAGGTTCGCTTGGCATAGCCAAGATCCGAAATAACGAGCAATTCTCCCTCATCCTCTTGCATGAATTCTGCTGAGATGATTTCATCATCATCCTTTAACTGGATGCCTCTGACGCCACCTGCAACACGTCCCATCGCATTTACCTCATCCTCGCGGAATCGAATGCACATGCCTTTGCTCGTAACGAGCATCACTTGCTTCGAGTAATCACTTTGGGATACTTGAACGACTTCATCGCCATCACTCAGCTTACAAGCCACTATCGCAGAAGAACGATTCGTCATATATTCCTTCAGCTCAGTACGCTTTACTTGTCCCTTGCGAGTGAAGAATATCAGTGTTTGAGAAGGTGCTTCAAAGTCTTTCACAGCAATCACCGAAACAATTCGATCCTCTTTGGCAATCGGAATTACGTTCACGATCGCTGTACCCGATTCCTTCCACTTGTACTCAGGTATTTGGTGAACCGGCAGCATGAAATACTGACCTCGCTTGGTAAACACGAGTAAATTATCGATCGTGTTTACTTCACTCACATACTTAACGAAGTCCCCTTCCTTGACGCCTGAAGACTCAATTTCGCCACCAGAACGTGTGTAGGAAAGCATGGAAGTCCGCTTAATATAGCCTTCGTGCGATAAGGTTACAAGAACATCCTCTGGTGTAACCATCACTTCCAGATTTACCTTCAGCTCTTCAACTTCACCCTGTATTTCAGAGCGCCTAGCAATACCGTATTTATCACGAATAGCGGTCATTTCCGATTTGATCACATTAAGCAATTTTCGAACGGAACCCAGAACACCTTGCAAATACTCAACCGTTTTTTGCGTTTCCTTCAGTTCTTTCTCAAGCGTTGTGATCTCAAGATTAGTTAATCGGTATAATTGAAGGGTTAAAATGGCATCTGCTTGACGTTCCGTGAAATCAAATTTACTCACCAAGTTATTCTGCGCATCTAATCGATTCTTGGATGCCTTAATGGTCGCGATGACTTCATCTAGGATGTTGAGTGCTTTAACAAGCCCTTCTAACACCTGTTCTCGATCAAGTGCACGATCCAGATCGTATTGTGTCCGGTAAGTCACAACTTCCTTCTGGTGTTCAATATAAGCTTCTAGCAATTCTCTTAGGCCAAGTTGCTTTGGCGTTTTATTTACGATCGCTACCATGTTGAAGTTATAGGTTACCTGTAGATCCGTTTTCTTAAGCAAGTAAGTCAGGATTCCCTTGGCATCTGCATCCTTGCGAAGTTCGATTACAATCCGAAGTCCATCTCGTCCACTTTCATCACGAACTTCTTGAATACCTTCCACTTTCTTCTCAAGTCGGATATTCTCCATGGCCGTAACTAGACGCGATTTCACTACACCATAAGGAATCTCGGTAACTACGATTTGCTGTCGTCCTGCACGCATATCTTCGATTGCCGTTTTGGATCTGATATAGATGCGTCCCTTACCGGTCTTATATGCTTCTCGTATTCCTTCTTCCCCCATAATAGTGCCGCCAGTCGGGAAGTCTGGACCCTTAATAATTCCCATCAATTCGTTAACCGTAAGGCCTGGAGAATCGATCATTGCGATACATGCATCCACGACTTCAATTAAGTTATGAGGCGGGATTTCAGTAGCAAAACCAGCCGAAATTCCGCTTACACCGTTAACAAGTAAATTCGGATAACGGGATGGCAATACAACGGGTTCTTTGGTCGAGTTATCAAAGTTATCCTTGAACGGAACGGTATTCTTCTCAATATCTCGAAGTAGTTCTAGTGCAATTGGAGATAACCGAGCCTCTGTATAACGCATAGCTGCTGGAGGATCATCATCAATAGAGCCCCAGTTACCATGACCATCCACAAGCATATGCCCCATTTTCCAAGGCTGTGCCATCCGTACCATTCCATCATAAATGGAAGAATCACCGTGTGGGTGATAATTACCCATTACATCTCCGACCGTTTTGGCTGATTTGCGGTACGCTTTATCCGGATGGTTTCCCGAGTCATACATCGCATATAAGATACGTCTTTGTACCGGTTTAAGCCCATCACGAACATCAGGAATAGCACGATCTTGGATGATATATTTGGAGTAACGGCCAAATCTGTCGCCAACTATTTCTTCCAGATAAGCAGGCAAAAACTCTTCTAAAATGCCCATTCTCTCGTCTCTTCCACCTTTCTATTATTCCTCGAATTCCGTAAAGTCAACATTGTCAATAATCCAGCGTTTACGAGGATCTACTTTATCTCCCATGAGCGTTGATACACGGCGCTCAGCTTTGGCCGCGTCTTCAATCTGCACTTGCAACAAGGTGCGTGATTCAGGGTTCATCGTTGTTTCCCACAGCTGTTCCGGATTCATCTCACCTAGTCCTTTGTAACGCTGTAGTTCAACTCCTTTACCGAACTCCTTCGTTATCGCATTAAGCTGCTCATCTGTCCATGCATAACGCATCATGCTATTTTTCCCAGCCTTCTTCGTCACCTTATATAAAGGCGGCTGTGCAATGTACACTTGGCCTAGATCTATAAGTGGTTTCATGTATCTGTAGAAGAATGTCAGTAAGAGCACTTGAATATGCGCTCCATCTGTATCCGCATCCGTCATGATGATGATTTTACCATAATTACTCTCTTCTGCATCGAACTCCGACCCTACACCTGCACCAATTGAAGCGATAATGGCTTGATACTCATCATTCTTCAGAATATCGATCAGCTTTGCCTTCTCGGGATTCATCGGCTTACCTTTGAGCGGCAGAATAGCTTGATGCTTCGAGTCTCGTCCCTGCTTAGCAGAGCCACCTGCTGAATTTCCTTCGACAATAAACAATTCGTTCCGTTTATAATCCTTAGACTGTGCAGGTGTGAGTTTACCATTCAAATTCGAGCTCTCACTTCTGCCCTTCTTACCATTACGGATATCTTCACGAGCTTTGCGTGCTGCTTCACGAGCCTTGGAAGCTTGTACCGCTTTCTTCAGCATACTCTGAGCAACAGCAGGATTCTCTTCAAGGAAGATCGCCATTTTCTCTGATACGACTGAATCAACCGCACTTCGAGCAGAGGCAGAACCAAGCTGATCCTTCGTTTGGCCCACGAACTCGACTTCACTCATTTTAATATTAATGACGGCCATCATGCCTTCTCGTAAATCAGTACCGTCTAGATTCTTATCTTTTTCCTTAAGAATGGCACTCTTACGAGCGTAATCATTCAACACACGGGTGAATGCGGTTTTGAAGCCAGTTTCATGCGTTCCTCCACCACGAGTCGGAATCGAGTTAACGAAGGAAGCAAGAGTTTCCGTATAACCATCGTTGTACTGGAGCGCTACTTCGACTTCAATATCATCCTTCTCCGCGTAGAAGTGAACGACATCATTGAGCACTGTTTTGCCTTCATTCAAGAAACGAACAAATTCACTTGCGCCGCCAACATATAGAAAGGTGTCATTCTTATCAGCACGTTCATCCTTAACCACAACTTCAAGTCCAGAGTTAAGAAAAGCGATTTCTTGCAACCGTTCTGCTAGTGTATCATAGTTAATCGCAATGCCGGCAGAAAACACACGTTTATCTGGTTTAAAAGTTACTTTGGTCCCCGTGCGGTTAGTAGTCCCGACTACCTCAAGACCAGTCGATGGCTCACCTACATGCTCCACACCTTTGTTATCCACCCAATATTCGAACCGCTGCTTGTGAATTTTACCTTCACGATAAATTTCTACTTCTAACCATTCGGACAAGGCATTCGTAACTGATGCACCTACACCGTGCAATCCACCTGATTTCTTATATCCTCCACCGCCGAATTTACCTCCAGCATGTAGAATGGTAAACACGACTTGAGGGGTAGGAATACCAGTCTTATGCATGCCAGTCGGAATTCCGCGGCCATTATCGTGAACCGTTACTGAACTATCTTTATGTAAAGTAACCGTAATCTTGGAACAATGCTTTGCTAGATGCTCATCGACCGCATTGTCAACAATTTCCCAGACAAGATGGTGTAAACCCGATGAACTCGTCGAGCCAATATACATGCCGGGACGCTTACGTACAGCGGTCAGTCCTTCTAGTACTTGAATATCATCGACACCATAATCTGCCGAGGATTCTTCACCTGTAAATAAATTTAACTGATCGGCCAACCTAGGATCCCCCTTAATTTAAAACATCTCTTCTTGTAAAAACAGTAAATGAAATCACTAACGAAATAATTGTCCATACGAGCAATACAATTAATGAGAAGCCTAATGTCATACCTTGAATAGGCGGCAATGCACCTGTTAAGTAATCAGTTAGTCTTAAATTCACCATGAACAAATATTTAGCTGACTCCCAAGATGATACCATATTTGTAAGTATTGTACCTGATATTAATACGGCAAGCATGATGCCCATTCCTGCTGCGGTTGAACGAATTAATACAGATAACATAAGTGACAACACCGCAACAACGAACCCAACGAACCAAATAAGGCCGAATTCCATCAGAATAAACACCCATTGATCAACGGCACGGACATAGGAATAATCGACTTCTGTACCCGTAGTTTTGAAGCCTATGAACACTGGCATATCCCATCCACCAAAGCCAAATACGAGCCCGGATATGAGATAAGACATCAGACCTGTGGCAAAAACAATTAACGAAACAAAAAATATAAGTGTAATCAATTTACTCATTAGGATTTTCCACCGTGAAACCGGTCTTGTCAATAACAATTTAATAGTACCCGAACTAAACTCTGATGATACAATGTCCGCAGCAATCACCATAATGATTAATGGAATGAACAAAGAAATTGCATTTTTGGCAAACTCACGTGTAAATGTAACCGCATTAGGGGCGTTCGGATCGACATCTTTTTCTAAATAATATTCAGCTAACTGAATTTGTACCTTCAAGTTCTGTTTCCACTCTTCAGCAATTCGTGGTGAACCAAGAGCACGCGACCAATCAGCAATCTTCTGACGTTGTTCAGCACGCCAATCTGTTGTTCCAAATTGCTTCTGGTTATTTTCTGCTACGCGCATCTGTGCATATGTAAACATGGGAATGAGAGCAAGCAAAATTAGAATTACGACGTAGAAGCGTTTTTTCTTAATCATTTTGATGCATTCATTCTTTACGAGTTGAACTAAATTATTCAATACGCTCACCTCCTGTTAAACCAAGGAACAGGTCTTCGAGCGTCGGATTTTTAATTTCAATCGAATAGATCCGTACTCCTGCTTGTACAAGTGCCATATTAATCTCAGGAATATGGTCTGCATGAACACTTGTCATAAAGGTTGCTTTGGTACTGGTATTCACATTCTGCACATAAGCTTTATCAGGATCCATTGGCTCCGTATAATTGTCCAAATGATCTTCATTCCATTCAGATAATAGCTGAACTTCCTCTCGTTCTGACAGTATTCCAGCAGCTTGTCCTGCAGGTTCAACGGTCCACAGAACCTTGGTTCCTGTAGAAGACACAAGCTCTTCCACTTCACCAACTTGTACAACTTTACCGTGGGATATAATCGCAACACGATCACACATCTGCTGAATTTCACTCAGTAAGTGTGACGAAACAAATAGAGATAGTCCACCTTCTGCTAAACGGCGAATAAACTCCCTCATCTCTTTAATCCCCTTGGGATCTAACCCATTCGTAGGCTCATCTAGAATAAGAAGTTTAGGACGTCCAAGTAAAGCTTGTGCGATTCCAAGCCGCTGACGCATTCCTAGGGAATAGGTCTTAACCTTATCATGAATACGCTGATCAAGGCCAACTGTTTCGACTACCTCGATAATACGATCCTGCCCAACGTCAGGAAGCATACGCGCAAAATACTCTAAGTTCTCCCATCCTGTTAAATAGGGATATAACTCAGGATTTTCAACGATGCAGCCAACTTGGCGCAAGGCTTCATTATGCTCCGTACGAATGTCATGACCACATACAATAACCGTTCCTTCAGTGGGTTTAATAAGTCCAACCAGCATACGAATTGTTGTTGTTTTACCTGATCCGTTCGGTCCTAGAAAGCCGAAAATTTCTCCCCTATATACTTCAAAAGAAATCCCCTTTATGATCTCTTTATCACGAATCCGCTTTTTGAGATTCTGAACGGATAATACAACCTCATCTCTTCTATATGTCATCTGCTTGATTCTCCTCCCCATTGTTTTAACGTAGTATTTGGGCCATTCGTTCTGCTATCCGTTCATAACCATCGCTATTCGGATGAAAATGATCAGTAAACAAATATCGTGTTCCATCACGTTCAAATAAATCATAAGTTGGGACGAAAACCATATTCGGATAACGATTTAGTATACGAAACATGCCATCATTGAACGTCTGAACCCCGTAAACACCCTTTTTATCTTTATCCATATCCATAAAAGGATGATATAAGCCAAAATATAATACAATTGCGTTCGGATTAGCACTGTTGATTTCCGCTACAATTTGTTCTATTAGTGCAAGTGTAGGCTCTATTCTCGCAACGGCTTTATCTGCATTAAACTCAAGCTCATCTCCATTCATTGTAAAACCACCTGTTGTGCTTGGGAAGATATCGTTACCACCAATACTAAACAGAATAAGATCCGCATCTGCTAACGCATCTCTGACCTTCTTCTGCTTCAAATTTTGAAGGAGCTGCTCACTCCGATAGCCAGGAATAGCTAAATTATTTAACACATGTGTTTCTTTCCCTGATTGCTCTTGCAGCTTGTCCTTTAACCTGAGCACATAACCCTTACCCGTTGTGTCACCCGTTCCAGAGGTTAATGAATCCCCTAAAGCGACAATCGCAATTTTATTTTCTTTTCCTAACTCTTCCTTCTTCTCAGGAGTTGATGAAGGTGTCCCCGCAATGTTAGCGGCAGATTTCTCTGGATAAATAATTTGTTTGACTCCATAAACGAATCCAGTCACGAACACAACAGTTAATATGACCGATGTAATTGCAATCGTAACCCAAAGTAGACGCGATGATTTCAAGGTGGCCCCTCCTATATAACTGAAAAAATGTAATTTTCAATAGATATACGCTTATTGTATCAGCAGATGACACGAACTACAAAAAAACCTTTACTTTCACAATCCATTATAGGACTGGACTGTCAAAGCAAAGGTTACATGTATTTAGGATTGCAAGAAGCGGTATTGCGATTGAATTAAGCCGTGATAAATACCTTGATGCTCCATTAATTCATCATGAGAACCCTTCTCCATCATTCGACCATGATCCATAACTACAATAAGGTCAGCATGTCTGATCGTGGATAAACGATGAGCTACAATGAAGGATGTACGACCTGCTAGCAATGTCTTAAGTGCCTCTTGGATCTTCAGCTCAGTCTCGGTATCAATGCTGGCCGTAGCTTCATCCAATATGAGAATACGTGGGTTGGCTAAGAGTGCACGAGCGAATGAAAGTAGCTGACGTTGTCCCATTGACAGAACACTTCCACGTTCCTCAACCTCTGTATCATAGCCATCTGGTAAGTTCATAATAAAGTCATGTGCATGAACAGCTTTGGCGGCTTCGAGAATCTCATCCTCACTTGCATTTGGCTTACCAAAAGCAATATTTTCTCTTATTGTACCCGAGAATATGAATGTATCCTGAAGTACTATTCCAATTTGTGAACGCAGACTTTGGATCGTAACATCTTGAATATTATGACCATCAATCCGTACACTTCCACTTATAACATCATAGAATCGGCAGATCAGATTAATAATTGTACTTTTACCTGATCCAGTATGACCTACTAGGGCAATCGATTGACCTGATTTAACCTCAAGTGATATTCCACTAAGTGCAGGACGACCCTTCTCATACTCGAATACAACATCTTCGAGCACAACATTACCTTTAATTGTTGGCAATACATGAGCATCTGACTTCTGTCCAACAGCAGGCTCTTCATCAATAAATTCAAAAATCCGTTCTGCTGAAGCCATAGCTAATAATAGTTGCGTATACATTTGCCCAATCCGGTTAATTGGATCCCAGAAGAAAGCAATATAAGACGAGAAAGCTACGAGTTGGCCAACCGACATGTCTCCTACATTAATTAATTGTGCACCATACCAGAATAGAATACAGTAACCGATTGCACCTGTTATTTCAATGATGGGTCCAAACATGTTATTGAGTTTAACGGCTTTTTTCCAAGTAAGTCTATTGTCAGCATTCATTTCTTTGAAAAACTTCATATTCTCTTGTTCTTGTGTATAGGCTTGCGTAACTCGCATCCCTTGAATACTCTCATTTAAATGTGAATTAAGACGTGATTGCTTAATATTCACAAGCTGCCAAGACCATCTAATATGTTTGCGTAGCTTCGTAGATACTAGGAACATAATAGGTACGGTACAAATTATGGCAAGCCCCAGCTTGAAATTGAGTGTCAATAAGATCACAACAATACCAATCAATTGCACAATATCAATCATCAGATTGACTACACCGTTAGAGAACAAGTCCTGTAATGAATTGACGTAGTTTGTAATTCTTACAAGGATTGAACCCGCTGGTCTTGTATCGTAGAAACGAAACGAAAGACTTTGGATATGAGAGAACAAATGATGTCTTAGATCATAGATGATATTGTTACCAATAATATTCGTATATTTAATTTTGATCGTATTAGCGATCCATTGCACAATGTATGTAATCAGTAAGATACCTACCATCCAAATAAGAAGCTGTGCGTTTTTCGTCTCAAGTGAATGATCAATTGTATAAGAGATAATGAGTGGATAAATTAATTTCGTTGCCGTGCCGACAATCATCATGATAATGATGATCGGTAATATTTGTTTTGCATACGGCTTCATATAGCTAGCTAAACGTTTAATTTGCTTCCAATCAAATTTCTTATCGATTAACGTATCATCTTGATAAATAAATCGTTCTTGTTTATGTTCTGAATTAGCCTTAGTCGATTGTTGTTTAACCGTCTCTGACATTATAACTGCCTCCCTTCAGCAACCTGCCCAATCGTGTCTAATTCTGTCGATTGCTTAGGCCGATCAGCATATTGGATGTTATAGGTTGTCAAATACGGTCCGTCTTCCTTGACAAGCTGCGCATGACTACCACGCTGCACAATCCGCCCTTTATCAAGTACGATAATTTCATCTGCATTCTTTAGGGAGGATATCCGATGCGCAATAATAAAGGTCGTGCGACCTTGCATCAATTGCCGGAATCCGGCCTGAATCTCATGCTCTGTCTCCATATCAACCGCACTTGTAGCATCATCAAGCAGAAGAATGTGTGGATTGATCACTAGTGCACGAGCAATCGCAATTCGCTGCTTCTGACCACCTGATAAGCCAAGTCCACGTTCACCAACAATCGTATCATAACCTAATGGAAGCTCCATAATGAAATCATGTGCCTGAGCTAATTTGGCTGCAGCCACAATTTCATCCATTGTTACATTCTTAGCACCGTACGCAATGTTATTGCGAATCGTAGATGAGAATAGGAATGTTTCCTGAAAGACAGTGGCAATCTCTTTACGCAGACTTTGGAGCCCAATATTCTGAATATTAACACCATCTAATGTAATTCTTCCATTCTTGGTATCATATGCGCGCATAAGGAGTGAAATAATGGTTGTTTTGCCTGAGCCTGTGCCTCCTAGTATCCCAATAACAGAGCCTGCAGGGGCATCAATATTGATGTTGTGCAGAGATGGCTCACTGTCTCTATAAGCGAACGTAACATCTTCAAATCGCACATGACCTTTAATCTCTTCTTTTTTCAAAACGACTGCATTTGGTTTATCCTGCACATTCACATTTTGATTGAGTAAACCCAGGATTCGTTCTGCAGAAGATTTGCAGTTAGCATAGTTGTTAATATGATAACCAAGTCCCCACATCGGACCGATAATAAACCAGATTAAGCTGAAAAAAGCTACAAATTCACCGATCGTGATATGACCTTGTATGACTCGATAACCGCCAACACCTAGTAGAATCACAATACTTAAGTTTGCGATAAGCTCCATCACTGGGAAATATTTAGCCCAAATACGTGACGTCAATATGTTCTTTGAACGATACTCATCATTCTGCTTAGCAAATTTATCCGTTTCATTCTCTTCACCCGCAAATGATTTAACCGTACGAACGCCCATAATATTTTCTTGCACTGAGGTTGTTAACATCGACAATGCTTGGCGAACAGAACGGAATGCAGGATGGACTTTATTCTCGAATGAAAAGGCTGTAAAAGCTAGAAAAGGAATGGTGACCATAGTGACAAGTGTCAGGAACCAATCAATCGAGAACATCATCGCCATACCAAATACAACCATTAATACAATGTTAAAAATTTGAGCAAACCCGAACGCCAAAAACATCCGAACAGCTTCAAGGTCCGCCGTTAGACGAGACATTAATTCACCTGTACGTGCAGAATCGTAATATTGATACGACAATGTCTGCAATTTGTTATACAGTGTATTACGCATGTTATATGCGGTATTAAGTCCGAACACTGCCCCCGTATAACCATGAATAAATTGAATAAGTGCCTTAACCGAGATTACAGCGACAAGTAGTAAAGATAAGAACGGAACAACATCAAAATTACCTTCTCTGATCACATCATCAATTAAATAACGTAGTAAATTTGGATAAACAAGTCCAAGCGCAGTTGTCAGTATGAGTGTGATGATCGAAATGATGAACCATTTACGTTCCGACCAGTAAAAAGACTTCAACTGGCGAAAAGCTTCCATGAATTGTACCTCCCGAATTTAATTCGAGCTACGCGAGTTGTCATAGCAATGAATGCATATTATCATCAACCACTAAATCCGGCAACGAGACTATACACGCAAACAATACGCAATTAGCGATTAAAATGCTAAATAGCGTAAATATTCCCTAAAATACAGCATATTGCTACCGATTAAAGCGAATTTCTTATTTATCAGGCCTCAGAAGCCACATACTGGCTCAATAAATAACGTTTATCATTTAAGGTAGAAACATCGATTTTCATTTCTAGAGCAGCAATTGATCCTTGAATATATTCTGATAAAGCGGCCTCTTGACCCTCTTGAAGTTCAGTTAGGCCTGTTGTTAAATAATCGCTATATGTTTGAATCAATGTATGCTCCAATTGTTTAAGCTCATCTGCAATTCCTTCGTTCAAATACTTCTCAAGCTCAGCCTTCAGCTTATTGCGTCCATCTGACTCAAAGAAATATTTTGCATTCTTGTAGAAGCTTGATAGCAGCTTGGCATTTACCTCCGAAGCTTTCGCCTGTATCGTGATCTGAGGGGTAGGAAGCCTACGTGCTTCATAGGACTCATACTCATAGCCATCCGCTACAGTTTGCAGCATGTGCCCCCACTTATCATATTGCTTACTGTACATCTTATTAATGGCCTTCTCAATTCGCAGAGTCGTTGCAAGTCCCTCTTGTTCAAGATCGAAGGAGATCAGTCTTAACAGTTCATTCCAAGCAGATACGAGTATTTCTTTGCTATCCTTGCTCTCATCCCGAAATACAGCTGGATTGAATGAATACGCAAACAACTCCCCGTAACGATACATCGTTCGCTGCTTTACATAATAAAGAAGCTCTGCTATTTCTCTAGTTAGTTCTCGTCCCATATCATCTGCATCGGACACTCCTAATACTTGAGAAGCTTGTGTATAAGTTGCTTGTAAATGCACAATCCGTACATTACGTTCTTCTTCAGATGCTTGCATTTCACCGATTAAACGATCTAGTGTATGGATGCCGCGCTTAAACTCTGCTTCAGCAGACCGAATGGCAACCTGTGACAGTTCGTCAAACGCATATTTCGTAAAATCAGCTTCAAATGGCGGCAAACCAGATTCAGCTAACAATGCGTGATCGTTCTTTAATTTGCCATCTGCAGCATTCTGACTCGAGATTGGGTATATGCGTGGATGTCTTATGCCATGAGCAAGTAGATTGGACTCTACATGCCTAACAACACCGCTCAGCTCTTCCTCTGAAGCCGCTAGGTCAGCCGCATTGACGATAAAGAACATTTTATCTAGCTCAAAGGCATCTTTCACCCTGCCAAGTTGTAATAAGAATTCTTTATCCGCATGAGAGAACGCATGATTATAGTAGGTAACAAACAGGATTGCGTCTGCATTCTTAATATAATTAAAAGCAACTCCAGTATGTCGTGCGTTAATGGAATCTGCTCCTGGTGTGTCTACAAGCACAATGCCTTGATCAGTTAACGGACTTGAATAATACAGTACAATGCCATCAATAAAGCAGGATTTACTCTCTTCAGCTACATACTGAGTAAATTGTTCATGATTCGCTCTAATTTCAGTCCCCAGCAGCGGCTCAGCTTCATTCCATCCTTTATGAACAGCTCTTAGGAATGAATAGTGCGGTTTACCTTTGGCAGTGACATGGTTAGGAGATAGCTCCTTAATCGCTTGTAGAGCTGTCTGCATATCACTTACTTTAACTCCAAGCAGTTCAAGTGAATACAAGACATCACTTAATAAAGCCTCAAATGACTTCATAGTTACCCTAGCTGAGCCATGTGGCCAATCTGATTCTGGTGGCATAATTCGGTTAATTGCCGCGGTCGTTGGATTTGGTGACACAGGTAATACACGCTCACCCATCAAAGCATTAGCAAACGACGATTTACCTGCTGAAAAAGCTCCAAATAAAGCAACTGTATAAGTCTGCTTTATCAAGCGATTCGCTTTATCCGTCAGCGACCGTGCAATTAGCTTGAGGGCTGGTATGTCACCCATTGCTTGTGCTGCCGTTAGGAAGGAACCCGCACGTTTTTTCACCAGATCTGCACGAGCAAGATTATCACTCATAGCCTGCTCCTGTAGCTGTGATTCAACTGACTGTGAATCATTCAAATGCTCATTCGTATGTGAAGCACGAAGTACGACATCGATCGAAGCCGTATGTAGTTTATTATCCTTCTGTACTCGTAACCACTTATTTGCTGATAAATTAGTAGATAAACTATGTAAGTTCGGCAATTCTGGAACAGATAGAAGAACCTTGCCCATCAGTGCGTACAGCTTACGATCCGCTTCAGCCTCCTGTGCTTCGATTCGCTTCCGTTCATCATAAGCCTCTAGACGAACGTCAAGCTTCGTAATTGCTTCACTTTGCATGATAACCAATTGTTTTGCTGCTTGTTCAGCTTCAGCCACGAGCAAATCAATTGCCTCATAAGCTTTCTTCTTATAGTGTGCTTTGACCTCACTCGCTACTTGCTTCATATAATTGAGTGTATATTCATTGCCGAAGACAGCTGCTGTATTCACTTGTCCAGCAAGCCAGGCTGGTGAAATGTCCATATGGATGTTGTCGATCACTTCTATAAATGCAGGTGTCTCTAGCCCTGCCTTATTAGTTGCTTCCCGCATGAGGATCTGTAGATGCCGTTCTAGCTGTGTTGATACACTGCTGATAAATGCCTCATGAAGCTTATCTAGGCGCTTCTGTATCTCAGCAGCAGTCTGTGATGCACGCGCGAAGAAGCCCGCTTTAAAGCCTGCTTCACGGCTTTGCAGGTAATGGTGCGCGACATCGCGTGCCACTGCAGGGGTTACATTGGCATTCTCGATAATACCAGTAACCTCACGCCGCAGCGCAGCTTGTAATCGCTGCGGTTCTTGCTGAGCCGATGCTAGTCCTTGCTGCAGCTCCTCACGCTGCTTCGCTAATGCTTCACCCTCGCCTGCCAGAGCCTCATCCAGCGTGGCTTTGCGTGGAGCAAGCTGCTGCGATCTTGCCTCGCGATGCTCTTCGAGCAAATGACGAGCTGCCTCGTCCATGCTGTACGAGCTCAGTTCATTGCCGCGACTAATAAGCTCTGCAATTAATGCACACAGCTTCTCCCAGTCATTACGCGGATGCTGTGGGGCCTTCATGGATACATATAACACACCATCAGGCTGTATCCCCCAAGATTGAAACACATGATCGACACCTTCACAGTAGGTGTCAAATGGCAGTTCTTCTTCCCGATGCTTATCGATCATATTCACGATCAGATAAAGTGGTTTGCCACGCTCTTTCATTTGCTTTGCAAAAGCAAGATTAATTTCAGATTGTACATGGTTGTAGTCCATGACATAGAATACAACATCAGCTAGATACAAGGCAGATTCAGTCGCCATGTGATGAGCATCATCTGTTGAATCAATGCCAGGAGTATCAAGCAAAGCTGCATGCTTACCTAAGAATGGCAAATCAAATGTAATCTCTACGCGCTCGATTCCTTTACCATCTACACAATAGGCAGCTAAATCCTCTAGCTGCACTGGCTTCATCAGCGTATCCATACCAGCTTGCTTTCTCTCAATGACAACTGCTCCATTCGAGCCGTTAGCAATTGATACAATATTGGCACTAGTTGGAATAGGGGATGAAGGTAGCAATGGATAACCACATAACTGGTTAATAAGCGTTGATTTACCTGCAGAGAAATGCCCACAGAATGCAATATAGAAACGATTAGCCTCACCTTTATGAATTAAGCCATCGAGCTGATTTACCCGCTCCATATCACCTTCAGCTTGCATATAATTTCTTAAACCATCTAATCTGTTCATAATTTCTGATTTACTTAACCCTTGCCGATCTATACTTGCAATTGTCATCATGAATCTCCTCAATGTATAGTCACGTTATGCTGCATGGTACCAACCATAAGTGTAATAGGCAGATAAGTCATTGACAAGATATTTCAAAAAATTCTTTAAAATCATTTCGATCGATAAAACAAAATAAGCTTCCGATCGATAGACCCTTAAAGTCTAATGATCGGAAGCTTATGTGAAGAAGCATGCTATTAGATGCTTGCCACTGGGTTTTTTTCAGGGAAAATAATTTCAAATACACTACCATGTTGTAAGATCGTTACACCATGTTCCTTCTGCTTCATAACAACTACATCTAATCTTTCTTTCATGCGATCAACATAATCGCTTGTTACTTCTCCTGCTTCAGAAACGGTAATACCTTCAATCTCGGTTTCTTCATTTTCTGCTAGCGAGGTTTGCATTACTTCTTCATAAATGTCGGAAAATGCTCCGAAATCACCGGTATATACGGAGATACACTTCATGTCATCCCATCCTTTTTCTATTTTCGCGTCTATCCCATAGTTTTTCTACCCGTTGCTATTTTCATTCGTTTCTTACCTTCTCGGCAAGAATCAAGTAACGGACAAAGTTCGCACGCTGGGTTTTGCGCCTTACAATGGTATCTCCCAAAGAAAATCAACCGATGATGTGTTAGCGTCCATTCATCCTTTGGTATCTTGCGCATTAGCTTCTTCTCTACTTCAAGTACAGAATCATCTACATCAGCAAGTCCAAGTCGCTTAGCTACACGTTCAACGTGCGTATCAACTGCGATTGCTGGCACCCCAAAGGCATTTGAAACTACTACATTAGCAGTTTTACGTCCAACACCAGGTAACTCGACCAATTTGGCATGCTCTTGTGGCACTTCACCATTATACTTTTCCAATAAAAGATGACAAAGCTTTTGAATATGCTTAGATTTATTACGAAATAATCCAATCCTGCGAATATCCTGCTCCAATTCTTCAATCGGAACTGCAATATAATCTTCTGGACCCTTGTATTTCTGAAACAAATCATTCGTCACTTTATTAACCGTTTCGTCCGTACACTGAGCCGACAATAGGACTGCAATGACAAGTTCAAACGGATTAGAATGGTTCAACTCACAATGTGCATCAGGAAACATAGCTGCCATTGTATCAAGAAAATGTCTTACTTTCTTCGACTGACTCATGTAGACTCCTTATCTGGTGAAGGGAGAATCCAAAGAGACATGTCCCATCAAAGATTCGACTTTCTTACCATCTCGTGTCACATATAGAGAATTCACTTCAGCAAATTGAAAAGCAACGTTATTCAAAGCTTGAACGAAGAAGCTTTCACCGCTTGATCCAAGCTGAGCTCCCTCATTTAAAGTAAGATCGACTCGCAAGGCATCGCCATCCAATTTAGCAGAATTAAATGTAACCTTTTTGAACAAAGAACTCAAGTTAGGTTCATCAGTCGTCTTAAGCGCATTGAATGTAGCCAGATACTCGTCTCCATCTTTCTTATATGTAATCTTCACAACTCTTTCGAGTAACTTTTCCAGATTATCATCAGTAAAGTAAACTTTAACTTCCTTCGTTTTATCTGGAATTGGAGTTGGTGTTGGTTCAGGCGTTGGCGTTGGCGTTGGTGATGGCGTCTCAGTTGAAATTACAGGAGTTTCAGTCTCAGGTGCTCCTACTAGGGCTTTGTTCTTCTGTCCACACCCAGTTAATATTAACGCAACCGTAAGCATTAACACAACCCATTTTAGTAGTTTATTCATTTGATTCCCTCCTTGATGCCAGTAAACTCAATTATTGATTCTGCAATTGACTCTGCTAGATTGTTCTGAAATGCTTCGTTATACATCAAAGCTTCGTTATTAAGATTAGATAAGTACCCAGCTTCTAACAATACGGCAGGCATCGTAGTTTTAGTAATAACTCGGAAATTATTTTTACGGACTCCGCGATCTGCAAACCCACTCATTTTAAGCACATTTTCATGAATGATATTGGCCAAGCCTATACTATCTTCACGCCAATAATAGGTTTCAGTCCCATTGACTGTTTTCTTATCGAATTTGTTACCATGAATAGATAAGAATACTGCGGCATTATTATTGTTAGCAAACGCTACGCGATCATCTAGCTCGACAAAGGTGTCATCTTTTCTAGTATATAATACATTCAAATGCTGTTGTTTTTCAAGAATAGCTCCAACCTTCATAATCATAGGTAAAGTAAAATCTTTTTCAGCTCGATTAAGAATGGATGATGCTCCTGGATCTGTTCCTCCATGTCCTGCATCAAGCACAACCGTATATTTCTTAACCCCATCGATGACAACAACTTTATGGCTAGGAATGGAATAGGTTGTAATCTCGACTGCGATTTGCCCTTGAGGTGTTTGAGGTACGATAAAATGGTTCGCACCTTTCTTCAGCTCAAGCGTTACACGCACTGTGGCTGGGCTTTGACTATACTGCGAATATCGAACTTGCGTAATCAACGGATGGTTAGATACTAAATTACCCTCTCCTACCTTAGCGCTTTCAGATAGTTTAGCATCCAATCGTGCATTAGGAATATCAATGACAAGTCGGCTAGGATTATCTAGATTAAACATTTTGGTTTCAGGCTTATCAGCATCTGTTTGAATAATAATACCATTCTCATTAAGTGTAATTCCAGTCACTAATGACGATTTTTCTTGATCAACTGGATCTTTATCCCCATTATTCGTTTCATTGCCATTATTTACGTCTGGATCCAGTGGTTTGTTACCATTATTTACTTCGTCTCCAGGTTCGATGACGGGTGGTGGAGCAGATTCCATATGTACTGTCTTCGTGTCACCATCATATTTGAACTGAACACCAAACCGTTCCGCTACAAACCGTAAAGGCACAAGCGTAGTCCCACTATCAATGATCGGAGCCACTTCAAACTCTGTTTCCAGACCGTTTATGTATACTTTCTTCATACCGATAAATAGTGATATCTTATTGTTCTTTTCTTCAATAATGACATTTTTCTTTTCATTATCCCACGTTATTTTGGCATTGAATTCATCCGCTATAACCCGAAGTGGCACGAATGTATAATTCTCCATAATTCGAGCTGGAACAGGTGTGTCGAGCGGTTTGCCGTCTAGCACTAGCTGAACAGGTCGTTCAGGCGAAGCATTCGCTTTAGCTTTAGCATCAGCCTTTGCTGGCGTCGTAGCAGCAAATGTGCTGCTTAGAGGTATTAGCATACATACCAAGATGATTGAACATAATAGTTTTAAAAATCTCATGAAGCACCTCGAATCAGAATGATAGTTTTAGCGATAATACCCTACAGCAAGAAAGAAACGGTTTTCCGTCTTTAAAAGACAGAATATCGCCCAGTTCAACATATATGTATACATATAGACGTGAAGAAGATCAAAAAAGTTTCTATATCTACAAAGAATAAATTGTTTCCACATTATTTTCAATAAAGAAATGAATAAATAGTAAAATAATAGCTAAATTTCCAGCCAAGAAAACAAAAAAAGACTCTATTTCTAGTAGATACTAGTAATAGAGCTTCTCATAAATGAGATATATGATTATACGAATTTATTTGTTAGCTAGACTTATATTACGAACGTTGTTCAAAAGCTGTAATCTTCTCTTCATGTTGCAATGTAAGCCCAATATCATCAAGCCCTTGTAACAAGAATTGACGACGGTGCTCATCTAGCTCGAAATCATAGGAAAGTCCATGGTCATCTGTAAGTTTCTTTGCTTCTAAATCTACATGAAGCTGATAATTCTCGAACTTACCCGTGCGCTCGAACAATTCATCAACTTGCTCTTCAGACAATTTAATGGGTAGAATACCGTTCTTAAAACAGTTGTTATAGAAAATGTCCGCATAAGATGGAGCAATAATAACTTTGAAGCCATAATCAAGAATCGCCCAAGGAGCATGTTCACGAGATGAACCGCAACCAAAGTTGGCTCTTGATATCAATACAGAAGCACCTTCGTAGCGAGATTTATTCAATTCAAACTCAGGATTTACGACACCACTTTCATCAAATCTCCATTCGAAGAATAGAAATTGTCCGAATCCTGTACGCTCGATGCGTTTAAGAAATTGTTTAGGGATAATTGCATCGGTATCCACGTTAACGCGGTCTACTGGAGCTACGATACCTGTTAGTTGTTTGAAAGCTTCCATGTTACTTTGCCTCCTTAAATTCCCAATTACGAACATCATAGAAATGTCCTTTGATCGCAGCTGCTGCTGCCATTTCAGGGGATACTAGATGCGTTCTACCACCACGACCTTGACGACCTTCAAAGTTACGGTTAGATGTTGATGCACATCGTTCACCAGGACTCAGTACATCTGGGTTCATTGCTAGACACATCGAACAACCCGCATCACGCCATTCAAAACCAGCCTTAATGAAAATTTGATCCAAGCCCTCTTGCTCAGCTTGTGCTTTCACGCGGCCAGAACCAGGTACAACAATCGCGTTCACATGTGATGCTACTTGATGGCCACTCGCTACTTCTGCAGCTGCACGTAAATCTTCGATTCTACCGTTTGTGCAGGAACCAATAAATACAACGTCAATTTTCAAATCGCTCATTGGGGTTCCCGGAGTCAGCCCCATATATTCAAGCGCTTTTTCAGCAGCTTTACGTTCATTTTCAGTTGTAAAATCTTGTGGATTTGGTACATTAGCAGTAACATCAGTACCCATACCTGGGCTAGTTCCCCAAGTTACCTGTGGAATTAGCGTGTCAGCGTCAAATTCACAAAGAAGATCATACGTTGCACCTTCATCTGTAGGTAGAAGTTTCCATGCTTCAACAGCTTGATCGAAAGCTTCACCTTGAGGTACGTACTCACGTCCACGAAGATAATTGAATGTCGTTTCATCAGGTGCAATTAGTCCAGCTCTTGCTCCACCTTCAATAGACATGTTACATACGGTCATACGCTCTTCCATCGTAAGATTGCGAATAGCTTCACCTGTATACTCTATAACATAACCTGTAGCAAAGTCTGTTCCGTACTTCGCAATAATACCAAGGATTAAATCCTTTGCTTTAACGCCTGGCTTAAGTGAACCGTTCACTCTTACCTCAAGCGTCTTAGCTTTGGCTTGTTGCAATGTTTGTGTAGCCATAACATGCTCCACTTCACTTGTACCAATCCCAAAAGCAAGCGCACCGAATGCTCCGTGTGTTGATGTATGTGAGTCACCACATACGATTGTTTTGCCCGGATGAGTAAGACCTAGTTCAGGTCCCATAACATGGACGACACCTTGGTCAGCAGAGTACAAATCAAAGCATTTTACACCAAAGTCAGCACAGTTCTGTGATAATGTATCAATTTGCTGTTTAGATATTGGATCCTTAATATTAAAACGATCTTTGGTAGGAACATTGTGATCCATTGTTGCAAATGTTAAATCGGGTCTACGTACCTTGCGGCCTGCAAGACGCAATCCTTCGAATGCTTGTGGAGAAGTAACTTCATGCACCAAATGCAAATCGATATAAATAATACTTGGTTTACCTTCTTCTTGATGAACAATATGATTATCCCAAATTTTCTCGAACATTGTCTTTTTACTCATAACCTTCACCCCATGTTCAAATCTTTGTTCTAATCCTAGCATTTCTTTCTTCATTGTTCCAAGATATAATATCTATAATCTTAATAGGTAAAAGCAATAAGGAAGATCGACACAGGGGGTATTTTAATCTAATGGAACTCAGACAACTATCATATGCCGTACAAATAGCCAAGGAACACAATTTCTCAAGAGCTGCAGAGAAGCTTCATATCGCACAGCCTTCACTTTCGCAACAACTATCCAAGCTTGAGAAGGAAATTGGTGTGCTGCTCTTCCATCGGAATACGAGTTCTGTTGAGCTCACACATGCGGGATCATTGTTCGTTAATAAAGCACAACAGATCTTAGGTATGGTTGAAGGATTAAGACAAGAGATGGAAGATATATCTCAAATGAAAAAAGGACGTCTCATAGTTGGCTCCATGCCAATCACTGGAGCAACCATCATGCCTCTTGTTCTCCCTATATTTCAGAAGCGATATCCCCAAATTGAAGTTACCTTAATTGAAGAAACATCTGCTAATCTCGAAGGCTTGACCGCTAGCGGTGAAACCGATATTTCTCTGCTTATGCTTCCATTGCAGCAAGAGACACTTGTATATGAAACCATCTATGATGAAGAGATCGTGATTGCTGTACCGCCTACACATGAATTAGCAGCAAGAGAATCGACCATTATCGATATCTCAGAGCTCTCAAATGAGCCGTTCATTGCACTCAAAAGAGGTCAAGGCTTGCGTAAAATGACGAATGAATTATGCGAAGATGCTGGCTTTGTTCCACGAGTTGTTTTTGAGAGCAGCAATATGGAAACCGTACTGTCACTCGTTGCAGCAGGTATGGGGGTTGCTTTTGTTCCATCTATGATTTCGAAGCGAACTTATAGCGATATTTCACCTGTTAGTCTACGCCTAACAAATATGCCAACTCGTACACTAGTTATCGCTCATCGTAAGGGACGATATTTATCAAAAGCTGCAGAAGCATTTATTTCTACACTCAGCGAAGTCATGCGTGCTCAAACCCAATGACTAAATCAACATAATGTTCCCCTAATATAATTCGGCGTCATGAACGAGCTAATATTAATAGCCATTCAGGACGCCGAATTATAGTAAATGAATTCCTATCTAACCCATCAGTAAAGCTCAGGTCTGCGATCAGCAAAAACAGGAATACGACTTCGCACTTCACCAACAAGATTAAGATCAATTTCAGCATAGATAATTTGTTCACTTTCATTACCTTCAGCTAGGATCTCTCCCCAAGGATCGATGACAAGTGAATGACCGAAGAACGCTGTGGTGCCACTCGTTCCCACCCGATTACAAGCAACAACATATGCCTGGTTCTCAATCGCCCTTGCCATCAACAGCGTACGCCAGTGATGTAATCTCGGGTGTGGCCATTCCGCAGGAACAAATATGATTTGGGCACCATCAAGTGCAAGTTTACGTGATAGCTCTGGAAAACGAATATCATAGCAGATCATCATACCTGCTTGGATATCATCGAGTGAAAATTTACCTAGTTGATCACCTGAAGCTAGGTGAAGATGCTCATCCATTAAACGGAACAAATGAATTTTAGAGTAATCTGCTACAAGGTTCCCTGCTCTATCAAATACATAAATCGTATTATAGACTTCTTCTTCACGTCGATCAGCGACTGAACCAGCAATAATATTAACTTGATGCTGTTTTGCAAATGAGGAAAGGAGTTGCTTCGTTCGATCCCCACTATGATCTGCCAAATCGTGAATACGATCTAATGCATAGCCTGTATTCCACATCTCAGGAAATAGAATGACATCTGGTTTACTACCTGCTTCCAGAATCGCTCTATTTAATTGCATCATTAGATGAGCTTCATTCGTATCTGGTTCTCCAATTTGGATATCCATTTGAATGAGACATATATTTAACTTATTCGAATTATTCATACCTTTATCCCGCTCCTCATGCATCAATAATGCCATATATATTTATGATAATGTTAATGATAGAATAATCGATCACCATGCGGAGTGCAATTCAAGATTCCGGGCTAGATTTACTTTCGTTCCATAAATTCCAATCGGTTACCATAGGGATCTTCTGCATGAAACCGAATTACATCTTCAATTGAATCATCAACTTGTACCGCTACCCCTAGCTTCATTAATCGATCACGAAGTAGGTGAATATGTTGAATTTCAAAGCCAGGATGAGCCTTCTTCGCTGGTTGAAATGGATCCTCTACACCGATATGAATTTGCTGATCTCCGCACTGGAACCACACGCCACCACGACTTTGTAATTTCTCTGGCTTTGGTATTTCAGTTAGTCCTAACCACTCTCCATAGAACTCTCTTGCTAGCTGTTCACAACCAATTGGTGCTGCTATTTGTATATGATCAATACCCCTAATCGCAAATTCCATTCGAATCACTCCTTTATTTGGTTGCAGTCCATATCGTCCAGCGATCCATCTCTATAATCTGCTTATCTGTCACATTCGACATGCTCGCTTCTACACCATCTACTAGCTCCACTAGTTCTTCATCACTTAATTCATGAAGAATAGATCTGCCCTTGCGACAAAGTAAATCTGCTCTAAGCTCACTCTTTTCAGAATAAACCTGTCTAACCTCCCACAGCTGTGTCTCTTGGATTTGCGTAAACCCAGATAACTGTAAAGCGGCTTGAACAGTCTTGCTCTCATGTCTTCGTCCTAGCTCAAAATCAATTAAACGAGGGAATTTCTCAGTAAAATATCCACGAATATGAGTTTCACTTCCTGGAAGTATACAATCCTCCGGTGTTCGATCTTGAATCATCAATTGGCCGCCTGATCGAAGCAATCGATACGCTTCTCCCAAACAAGCTCCCAAATCCTCTACATGGTGCAGAAGTGCCCTTTGCAAAATAAAATCATATTCTGCGCTCATTAGCCCTGTACATAGTGCATTTCCTTGTTGGTAATCAATTTGATGATTATTCATGGTCGAATTACGGGCACCCTCGAGCATGCTATTAGAGAAATCCATCCCTAACACCTCTGCAGCACCAAGCTCCGCTAGGGCTCTTGAATAAATTCCGCCACCACAGCCAAGGTCAAGAACCTTCTTTCCGCGCAGATCGTACTTACTATGGACCCAGTCAATCCAAGATGCATTTGCTTCACGCAAAGCATAACTATTCGTTAATTTCTGATCATGAAAATCAAATGACATTCAAATACACCCCTTCAATTAATTTCATCTAATGAAACTTAGTATTACATAATGAAACTATATGTTTCCATTATAATCCTATAATTGATCCAGTCAAGATACTCAGTAATGAAACTCTATACCTATACATCCCGATCGTTTTTTGTTAAATTAACAATACAATAATAATTCTTACGGAGCGTGAACAAGTATCATGAATGGACAGCAGCCTTTTCAAATAACACCTGCAGACCGAATGAATGCACTTCCGACTCAATTCTTCTCTAGCCTAGTATCGAAAGCGAATGCCCAAATAAATGCAGGTCACGATGTCATTAATTTAGGACAAGGTAATCCGGACCAACCAACGCCTTCTCACATTGTTCAATCCTTACAAACTGCAGCAACTAACCCGCTTTATCATAAATATCCACCTTTCTCTGGCTTTAGGTTCCTCAAAGAAGCTGTCGCTAAGCGGTATCAAGAGGATTATGGCGTGATTGTGGATCCAGACACAGAAGTTGCTGTTCTGTTCGGTGGTAAAACAGGACTTGTTGAATTGCCTCAGTGTTTACTCAATCCCGGTGACGTTTGTCTTGTACCTGATCCTGGATACCCCGATTATTGGTCTGGAGTAGCTCTTGCCAGAGCACGAATGAGCTTCATGCCTCTAGTAGCAGACAATGCTTTTTTGCCTGATTATTCGGCTATTTCAGAGTCTGATCTCAGAGATGCCAAGCTGATGTTCCTGAACTATCCGAATAATCCAACGGGTGCTGTCGCCCCATTATCCTTCTATGAAGACACTGTTAAATTTGCTGCCAAGCATGGAATCGTTGTAGCAAGTGATTTTGCCTATGGTGCAATCGGATTTGATGGGAATAAACCAGTTAGCTTTTTACAAGTGCCAGGAGCCAAAGAAGTCGGGGTCGAGTTCTATACCTTATCCAAAACGTACAATATGGCTGGGTGGCGTGTTGGATTTGCATTAGGCAATAGCGAAATTATTCGACTGATTAATCTCATGCAAGATCATTACTACTGCTCCTTATTTGGCGGCATTCAAGAAGCGGCTGCTACAGCTTTAACGGGTTCTCAAGCTTGTGTTCAAGAGTTAGTTGCTAGGTATGAAAGCAGAAGAAATGCGCTATTCGGCGCTTTAGATACAATCGGTTGGAATGCCAAACCTTCTCAAGGCTCCTTCTTCACTTGGCTCCCAGTTCCTCAGGGACATACAGCATCAAGCTTTGCTGATCTTGTACTGCAAGAAGCGAAGGTTGTTGTAGCACCAGGTATTGGCTTTGGGGAACACGGTGAAGGCTATGTTCGACTCGCTTTACTTGCTTCAGAAGAAAGATTAACTGAAGCTGTTAACAGAATTGGCAAACTTCATCTGTTTGATCGCTGATCTTACCTTTACATCGGGCTTCATTATATGTTATTTTATACAAAACGAAACGCACTCTCCGTCCATCACTGGATGGTAACTGATATAATCAACGTATTGATGGGAATAGTAGGAATAAGATGCCATGTTACAGAGAGTAAGCTTCTTAGTCTGGAAGAGCTTACCTTGAGCCTTGTCCGAACCCGCCCCTGAACGGTCAGCGATGAGCTGAACAGCCTACCCTGCTGTTATCTAGGGACACAAGGAAACTTCTTTGCAGTTTGCAGTCTTTAAGCTGTAGATAGGCATGAATTTCCTGCAGTCGTACATATCTTATTAGGATCATTAATCACCTTAATAGTTGTATGATTGAATAAGTTGGATGCTTGCATCAATTAAGGTGGTACCGCGGAAGCTTAGACTTTCGTCCTTGACAGGACGGAAGTCTTTTTTGCTATAACCAGACTTATAGTAACCTCGTCATGCTTAGTAATACTTTAATGAAACGACATTATCCTTCATAAGGATGAACCCGTTTCAATTCATGGCATATAGACATGATATTCAAATAATGATGTAAGAAAGGGATAAGAAACTACTATGGAAATTCAACGGATTGTAGTCAAAATTGGCTCTTCTTCCCTAACATCCGAAACTGGTGGATTGAACCTCAATCAAATTGAGTACTATGCTAAAGAACTCTCCACCCTGTATAAGGCAGGCTATCAGATTCTGCTTGTTACATCTGGCGCAGTTGCGGCTGGATTCAAGGCTCTTGGCTTTGAAACACGCCCAAAGCTTCTACATGAGAAGCAAGCTGCCGCTGCAGTAGGCCAAGCGCTACTAATGCAAGCTTATCAGGATAAACTAAGTCAATATGGTATCGGAGCTGCCCAAATTTTGCTAACACGCTATGATTTTACAAGTCGGCAGAGAGTTCATAACGCTTCCATGACCATTGACGAATTGCTTAAACGCGGTGTGATCCCCATTATTAACGAGAATGATACGGTATCTGTCGATGAACTTAAATTTGGTGACAATGATACCCTATCTGCGCTCGTAGCCAATTTAGTGAAGGCATCTAACTTATTGATTGTGACGGATATAGATGGCTTATATACCGATAATCCACGAAACAATCCATCTGCTACTCGGATTGAGCGGGTATCCGAAATTACGGATGATATCTACCAAATTGCAGGCGGGTCTGGTTCTGCTGTAGGTACAGGTGGAATGCGTTCCAAAATCGAAGCTGCTCGCATTGCGATTCGAGGTGGGGTATCTGTGTTCATAGGCCGAGTGACTGCACAAGATGATTTAATTGATGCTGCCAATAATAAAGGACATGGCACTTATTTTGATACAAACAATAGTACACATAACCTATCCATGAAAAAACAATGGGTGGGTTATCATTCAATTGTCCATGGATCGATAATGGTCGATCAAGGCGCAGTCGGTGCGCTTAAGATCGGCGGTAAAAGCTTACTTCCAGTAGGAGTAAAAGCCGTATCTGGTGAATTTCACCCCGGTGATGTTGTTGAGGTTGTTGATCTGAATGAAGCCATCATTGGTCGCGGCATCGTGAACTATACTTCTTGGCAGTTACAGGCTGTTGCTGGCTTATCCACTGATGAAGTAAGCAAGCGAATTGAAGTCAATCGAATTGAGGTCATTCATCGTGATGAATGGGTTACTTTATAAATCAATTGATTAGGAGTGATTAGTAATGAGTGAAGTGATCAAGAAAGCAACACTTGCCAAGGCTACTGCTACCCTTCTTGCCAGTCTATCAACGCAGCAGAAGAATAATGCGCTACAATTAATGGCAACTGCCTTACTACAGCATAAACAATCCATTATCGAAGCAAACGAGCAAGACCTTGAAAGGGGTCGTCAGAGTGGTATTAGTTCCTCTCTACTCGACCGATTGCGATTAAACAGTGAGCGAATTGATGCGATGGCTGAAGGCTTAACGCAAATTATCAGCTTGCCTGATCCGATCGGTGACTTATTAGAGTCAATTGATCGACCTAATGGACTTCAAATTAAGAAAATTCGTGTTCCGCTAGGCGTGATCGGTATTATTTACGAAGCACGTCCTAACGTAACAGTCGATGCTGCTGGGCTCTGTCTCAAAACAGGTAATGCAGTTGTGTTACGTGGCGGATCGTCTGCATTAAGCTCGAATGAGCGAATTGTAGAAGTTCTGCATGAAGCTTTACGTCAATCCGATCTGCCTGCTGATGCCTTGCAATTAATCATGAATCCAGATCGCTCATCAGTCGACGAAATGTTGAAGCTTAATGGGCTTCTAGATGTGCTGATTCCACGTGGAGGTCATTCATTAATTCAGAATGTTGTCAGTAATGCGACGGTCCCTGTGATCGAGACTGGTGCAGGCGTATGTCATACCTTTGTTGATGCAAGCGCTGATCCTACTATGGCTATTGCAATTAGCTTAAATGCCAAGGTTCAACGGCCTTCAGTATGCAATTCAATGGAAACACTCATCTTGCATCAAGATTTTGCAAAAGGGCATCTTCCTGCAATGGTTGAAGCATTCAAACTAGCAAATGTAGAGCTGCGCGGCTGCCCGAATACCGTGCTACTCGAAGCATCAATTAAATCAGCTACTCCTGCGGACTGGGATACAGAGTACGGTGACTATATCCTGAATATTCGTATCGTTCACGACTTAGACGAAGCTCTAGCACATATTCAAAAGCACAGTACCATGCACTCGGAATGTATCGTTACCGAGAATCAAAAGAATGCGGAGCGTTTTCTACAACAGGTAGATGCTGCTGCCGTATATCATAACGCATCGACTCGTTTTACAGATGGATTTGAGTTCGGCTTTGGCGCCGAAATTGGTATATCTACTCAGAAGCTTCATGCTCGTGGACCAATGGGGCTACCTGCACTCACATCTACAAAATATCGTATTTATGGGAATGGACAAATACGCGAATAAGGGGAACAAACTTCATGTTTACAAACTTACGAGAGACTCGAATTACACTAATCGGCGCTGGGTCCATGTCTGAAGCACTTATTCGTGGACTGATTAAGCATAATATTGCTCTACCTGAAATGGTCTCTGTCATTAATCGTACCAATCAAGACCGTTTAGTAGAGTTACATAAACGGTATCGGATCCATATTCCTTTAACTGAAGCCGATAAAGAGACGATCATCCAAGAATCCAATATTATCATGCTTGCGATGAAGCCAAAGGATGTCACAGGCTCTTTAGCTTATCTCAAACCTTTGCTGAATTCCAAGCAAATGATCATCTCCGTTGTAGCTGGCGTTGCGATCCATACAATTGAAACTTTGCTAGAAAGCTCTCTTCCAATTGTTCGTTCCATGCCGAATACTTCTTCAATGATTGGACTTGGTGCAACTGGACTTAGCTTCTCGCGCAATGTTTCCGAGAAACAGAAAGAGCTTGCATCTGAAATATTTGAATCGGTTGGTGTTGTGACCATCGTTGAAGAGCCGAAGCTTGAGATTGTAACTGGATTATCTGGATGTGGACCCGCTTATGTGTATTATTTAATGGAAGCACTTGTCCAAGCAGGAATAGATGGTGGATTGCCTGAGGAAGCAGCTAGAGACCTTACGATGCAAACCTTAATTGGGGCAGCTAACATGGTTAAAGAAACAGGGAATTCCCCTCGAACACTTCGTCGTAACGTATCCTCTCCTGGAGGTGCTACTATGGCAGCAATTGAAGTTCTTGAACAATATAGGTTTAGTGAAGGTATTCGAAAAGCAGTCGCACGAGCAACTGAACGTTCAAAGGAAATGGGCGAAGAAATCGCTGATGCTTGCTTAAAGTTGAAGTAATCCCCCCATTCCAAATGCAAACATGAGGTGATCCTAAATGAATGAATATTGTATAGCAACATACCGTTGTTATGATGACATAGCTGATTTTGATAAGAAAGCTACTAGTATAGCTATTGGGCTTACAATTGGTAGCTGGACAGAACTACCTGAAGCACGCAAGGCAGAGATGGAGAAGCATCTGGGTCGTGTTGTTTTAGTAGATGTACATGCGCCATCATCTGAAGATACAACGACAAAGCGTTATGCTGATATTACGATTGCTTATCCTGATGTTAATTTTTCCCGTGATATCCCTTCCCTACTCGTTACTGTATTCGGCAAGCTATCGATGGATGGTCAAATCAAATTAATCGATCTCAAATTCTCAGAGAGCTTCTTAAATGCCTTTCCCGGACCAAAATTTGGGATGAAAGGCGTACGAAATTTACTAGGCGTCCATGACCGCCCACTGCTAATGAGTATTTTCAAATCGGTCATCGGACACGATTTAGCTGGACTTCGCGAGCAGTTCTATCTGCAAGCCGCTGGTGGCGTCGACCTGATCAAGGACGACGAAATCTTGTTCGAGAACCCGCTGACACCAATTGAGCAGCGGGTAACTGTCTGCCTGGAGGCTGCGCACCAGGCAAGTGCACGTACCGGTCAAAAGCTGCTGTACGCAGCGAACTTGACCGGTAGCACCTCGCGCCTTGCGGAGCAGGCGCGGAAGGCTATCAGCGCGGGTGCTACCGCGCTGCTGTTTAACGTGCTGGCGTATGGATACGACGCCTTGCACGAACTAGCGACCGACCCGCAGGTGTCGGTGCCAATCATGGCGCACCCTGCAATGGCGGGTGCGTTCTATCCCGCGCCGAACTACGGGATCGGCGCGTCTGTGCTGCTAGGCAAGCTCATGCGGCTTGCCGGAGCTGACCTTGTGCTGTTCCCATCGCCATACGGCTCAGTCGTTATGCCGAAGGCAGACAATATGGCAATCCAGCGTGCACTTATAACAGACAAGTCTGACGATTACTTGTTCTCATTCAATGCAAGCAATCCTACCAATCAGCTTTCACTTGCACCTGCTTTCCCTGTACCTTCAGCTGGCATTCATCCAGGTCTTGTACCGCTGATCCTACGCGATTTTGGCCATGATGTTGTTGTCAATGCTGGCGGAGGGATTCATGGACATGCAATGGGTACGATAGCAGGTGGACAAGCCTTCAGACAAGCTATAGATGCAACACTACAAGGTAAGACACTTGAAGAATACGCTGTACATCATCCAGAGCTTAAAGCAGCAATAGACCAATGGGGAGTTTAACAATGACTATAGAGACGAATACTAAACAACGTATCATTTTTTGTGATTTTGATGGAACGATAACCCAAAGTGATAATATAGTTGCCATTATGAAGCATTTCCAGCCTACTGGCTGGAAAGAGCTTGTCGATCAAGTTGTGAATCGGCAAATTTCCGTGAGACAAGGTGTAGGAGCTATGTTCCGATTACTACCGAGCGAACGTAAAAATGAGATCGCCCAATTCGCGATTCAAAACGCTGTAATCCGAGAGGGATTTACAGAATTCTTAGATTATTGTAAACTATACAACATTATACTTCTTATCACTTCGGGTGGAATTGATTTCTTCCTCCATCCTATTCTTGAGCCATTTGATATCGCTCCTGAGCAAATCTATTGTAATGGATCATCTTTTGAAGATCATATGATCGAAATTCTATGGCCTCATGCTTGTAATGCAGAATGCCATAATGACTGTGGTATGTGCAAAACTACGATAATACGCTCGTATCCAGCATCCGAATATCACCGAATTTTAATCGGAGACTCCATTACCGACTTTGCTGGAGCAAAGCTAGTGGATACCATATTTGCTCGAGCTCAGCTAATCGACTTATGCAACGAAGTCAATTTAGCTCATATTCCTTTTGATAATTTTTATCAGATTATAGAGAACCTGGAGGTATAAGCAGTAAGATGAGTATAGAAACAGCGCAAGAACATAAACTTAGTGTCTTCGCAGCATTACACGAGGTCAAAGTACTATTCGCCAATCGAGGTTGGTTTCCTGGAACAAGCGGTAATCTCTCCGTGATGGTAGAGTATACTAATCCATCTGAATTTACCTTTGCAGTTACTGCTTCAGGTAAAGATAAAACAGTACATACCGATGATGACTTTCTGCTTGTCAATAAAAGTGGCCGTCCAACAGAAGCAACCCATTTGAAGCCATCCGCAGAAACACTCATTCATTGTGAGATCTATCGTACGATGGGTGCTGGAGCTATCTTTCATATTCATACCGTATTTAATAATATCATCTCGGAGCTTTATGCTGATCTGGGTTTTATTCCAGTCGAAAAAGTGGAATTAATCAAAGCCTTCAATATTTGGGACGAGGATGCACGAATCGAGATACCTGTTCTACCGAACTATGCTGATATCCCTCGTATAGCTGAACTTGTAGAAGGTGCTATTAATCCCAATATTCCAGGTATTGTCCTTCGGAATCATGGAATATATGCATGGGGAGCTAATGTTTTTGAAGCTAAACGCCATTTAGAAGCGTTTGAATTCCTATTCGAATATGTATACCGCAAACAGCTTTTACCTAATGACTTATTAAGAACTAAATAAATGCACCTTCATACACAACCAAAGGCTAACCCCCTCGTAACAGCCTACGAGAAGGTTAGCCTTTAACTTTTTTTATTTCAAACCACGGAATCGCTGTGAGTATTGTTTCGCTTGCTCGATCGTACCAACACGATTACGTTGCCATTCCAGTAAGATTCGATCCACATAGCGGAAATACAATTTTCCCGTGAATACGGCTTCCTTGAGCGCAGCAAGAATAAGTTCTTCCTTGTAGTGATCACGATCCAGCCATCCTGTAATCGTCTCAAGTTCCATCGGTGTGAGCGGACGCGCGAATTCCTTCTCGAAAATCGAAAAGAGATCGGTCTCCTTACTTGTTTCACCATTGGTATTTTGAGCGTTATTACTTGGTCTGTTGTATGAAACTACCGTGTTGCTACGATTAGCTTGATTGTTAATCCCATTCGTTTGTTTATCTTCTAAGAGATGTATGGCTATAGCCTCGTACAATGGCTCTAGATTATATCGTTCAAAGCGAACGCCTGAATCCGGTTCTTCCCCTTCATCAATGATGAATAACCCTTCATTCAGAAGCTTACCGAGCAGCATAGCGACTTCTTTCCTCGTCACTGACATCCGAGCCTGCAGCTCTTCTATCGTAGGAAAATCATTGCGTTCATGCTGGATAAAGGTGAGTAAATGAATGAGCATCATCGCTTCTGCTTCAGATAATTTCATTCGTTTATACATTCTAAGTAAAGCAGTCGGAACAGCAACTGTCCCATTCATAAGCCCTAATGTGAGCGCTGCTTGCAGTTTCTGTTGATCTTGTTGCAACTTGAATCACCTCGCCCGCATAACCTATAATTTCTCTTTCACTAAAATAGCTCAACACCAAAATCAGTGCTTGAAAAATTGTAATGTTGCCGTTAGATTACCGCTGCGTGGACGGATTGTCCTTACGATCGCTGTTGCCCCCAGATTTCTTGATCCTATACCGCTTATAGCGGTAGAAATCCGGTGGCAAAGCATATGCTTACGAAGTAGTTTTCCTTCGGAAAACTTGTAGGCGAACGCTTCGCTTCTCCAGGACAATTCCGTCTTCTCTGCTATGATCTGCATATGGTTCTGTCTTTAGCAAGCACTGATTATGATTCAAAGTCACTAAAATTAGCTCTTTTTACGGGTATAGACGATAAAGCATGCGCGGGAATGCAATTGTCTCACGAACATGGTCAAGACCGCATATCCATGAAACCGTACGCTCGAGTCCAAGTCCAAACCCAGAGTGTGGTACAGTACCATATTTACGTAAATCCATGTACCATTGATACGCTTCACTGGAAAGATCATGCTCTTTAAAACGCTGTTCCATTAGTTCCGGATCATCGATCCGCTGGCTACCACCAATAATTTCACCGTAGCCCTCTGGTGCGATCATATCGGCACAAAGTACAACCTCAGGACGATTCGGATCAGGCTTCATGTAGAACGCTTTAATTTCCGTTGGATAATGGGTAATGAACACCGGTGTCTCAAAACTCTCAGCAATTGCTGTTTCGTGAGGAGCACCAAAATCTTCACCCCATGTAAATTCGTGACCGTTATCTTGTAAGAATTTAACAGCCTCATCGTAGGTAATACGAGGGAAAGGTGCTAAGCATTTCTCTAACTTAGTCACATCGCGCTCCAATACTTCTAACTCACTTGCACAGTTTGTAAGTACGGATTTGACAACATATGCAACGAATTGCTCTTGTACACGTAAATTTTCTTCATGATCTACGAACGCCATCTCCGGCTCAATCATCCAGAACTCAATTAGATGACGACGAGTCTTCGATTTCTCAGCACGGAATGTAGGGCCAAATGAATACACGCGTCCCAAAGCCATTGCTGCAGCTTCCATATATAATTGACCGCTTTGCGTTAAATAAGCATCTTCATCAAAATATTTGGTATGGAATAGGTTCGTTGTTCCCTCACAGGAAGAAGGTGTAAGCACCGGTGGATCAACAAGCTTAAATCCACGCTCATCAAAGAACTGTTGAATCGCACGAATAATTTCAGCGCGAACAACTAGAATTGCACGTTGACGCGGTGAACGAAGCCATAGATGACGATGATCCATCAAATAATCAATACCATGTTCCTTAGGTGTTATCGGATAATCTTGTGTTACTTGAATAATATCGACACCGGTAACAGTAAGCTCATAGCCAAATTTGCTTCTTGCATCTTCTCTAACAATACCGGTCACATATAAGGAGCTCTCTTGTGTAAGGGATTTAGCGTTCTCCCAAATCTCTTCACTCACTTCGCTTTTAACAACTACCCCTTGAATATATCCTGATCCATCACGTAGCTGCAAAAATTGAATTTTACCACTTGACCGTTTGTTATGTACCCAACAGCCAAACGTTACCGTTTGTCCAACATAATTCTTTACATCGCGAATCATACATTTTTCACTCATATCCCGCTTCCTCCCACATTTGAAACATAAGAAATGCTTAAAGGTGGTAAAGAAGGTATTTCTTCGCCGCCCTTTAAGCAAATTATTACTGTTTCCTAATTGTACTATATTTTAATGAAAGAAGAAACGGCATCACAATCCTATAGAGATGGCGATCCGTTTCTTGCTTGAATGAATCAAATGATCAAGACATTACGCTTCATTATTTACTAACAAGTTCATAGGTATCACGAGCAATCATCCACTCTTCATTCGTAGGAATAACCAGAACTTCAACTTTGGAAGAATCAGTGGAAATTCGTTTATCGAAGCCTCTACCTGTTTTATTGCGTTCGCTGTCGAATTCAACACCAAGATAGTTTAGCTTGGAACAAACTGCTTCGCGGATGACAACTGAATTCTCTCCGACACCAGCTGTAAATAGAATGACATCAACACCATCCATTGCTGCAGCATAGGCACCAATATATTTACGTAGTCGATAGGTGTACATATCAAATGCCAATTTGGCATTAACATCACCTTCAGCCATTGCATCCGTCACTTCGCGCATATCGCTCGAAATTTTGGAAATCGCTTGTAAACCACTGTGCTTATTAAGCATCGAATTGACTTCACCAAGCGTTAATTCTTCTTTACTCATGGCATAAGGAACAACTGCAGGATCTAAATCTCCAGAACGTGTTCCCATCATCAATCCTTCAAGTGGTGTTAATCCCATTGACGTATCAATTGATTTGCCACCTTGAATTGCTGTAACAGAAGCTCCGTTACCAATATGGCAGGAAATGATCTTCAGATCCTCTAGCGGACGACCAATAAATTCAGCAGCACGTTCGCTTACATATTGATGTGACGTACCGTGGAAGCCATAACGACGGACCTTGTGTTTGGTATATAGAACCGTAGGAATTGCATACATAAATGCAGTCTTCGGCATCGTTTGATGAAACGCAGTATCAAAAGCAAATACATTGGGAACACCAGGCATATTCATCTCAACTGCATTCAAGCCTAGCAAAGCTGCTGGGTTATGCAATGGAGCTAAGTCAATCAATCGCGTGATTTCTTTCTTGACACTTTCGTCCACGATAGCTGAACCTGCAAACGATTCTCCTCCATGTACAACACGGTGACCAACAGCATCAATTTCTTGAATGCTTGTAAGTACACCATGCTCTTTATCTACTAGCTTATCGAGTACTTTACGAATAGCTGTTGTATGTTCAAGGATCTCACTAACCTCTTGAATTTCTTCTTTACCTTGAGGTTCATGAGCAAGAATGGCGGAATCCATGCCGATCCGTTCAACGCGACCTTTAGCTAGTACAGCTTGGGTTTCCATATTGAATAATTGATACTTTAACGAAGAACTTCCCGCATTAATAACTAAGACCTTCACAGACGGTCACCATCCTTATCGTATTGAAAGAAGCCTTGACCCGATTTTACGCCTAAATGACCTGCATGGACCATTTGCTTAAGCATAAATGAAGGGCGAAATTTAAGCTCTCCATAATCACGGAACATTCTTTCAAGAGCTGCAAGTACGGAATCTAGACCAAAGCGATCCGCCATTTCAAGAGGCCCTTTGTGGAACTCATATCCCGTACGCATAGCTCTGTCAATTTCTTCTGCTGAGGCAACGCCCTCTGACAACGTATGCATAGCTTCGTTAATAAGTAAGCAAATCAATCTAGTCGTTACAAATCCAGGAGATTCAAATACTTGAATACCCGTCTTCTGAAGTGAATCCTGTACAAAATTAAGTGTAGAGCTATATGTTAAATCTGAGGTCTTCATTCCTCTGATAATTTCTACAAGGTCAATTTTGGAAACTGGATGCACAAAATGCATACCAATTACACGTTCAGGATGTTTAGTTGCTGCACCTAGCTCCGTAAGGCTTAATGTTGAAGTATTACTTGCAATAATCACATTTTCCGAGCAAACTTGATCAACCTCGTGGAAAACTGCTTTTTTCGCTTCAATATCTTCCGTAATGGATTCAATGACTAAATCACAATCCGCTACTGCTTTTATTTCAATGGAACCTTTTATTTTGTTCAAAACGAGTTTTTTCTCAGATTCCGTAATAGCCCATTTTTCAAGCTGCTTGTCGAGTGATAAATGAATTTGTTCAAGTGAAGAGGCTAGAACGCTCTCGGAACGTTCAACGAGAATAACGTCCATACCTTTTTTAGCAAGCATTTCGGCAATTCCTACACCCATTGTGCCGCCGCCGATGACACCAATCTTTCTGTACTGACTCATGATCTGGCTCCTTCTTGTTCATCTTACAAGTGTTAACACTTGTACAATAAGTTTAGTATACGCAAAATCCGTCCATGACTAAATGTAAATTATAGTCGTAAACCATGGGTATTCCTGTGAATTATATCACAACGAAAATGGATTAGACCATACGAGATCATGAAATAAGAATAGTAATTATTTACAAAATGTATCATCTCAAAAATATCCTTCTTGTAAAATCTGGTATTACGCTACATTTTGGTTCATCATTGTTCTAAACTTATCACCAGAAAGAACCTCTTCTTTAAGTAAAATAGCTAGTCCACCCTCTAGCACCTGTTGATGCTGCACTAATGTAGCTTTGGTTTGTCTAAATAAGTCCTCTAGTATCGTCACATTCTCTTGTAGTAATTGATCTTTGGGAACCATATTAACATCAACAATTCCGAGCGAAGTTAATCCGCAATCCACCATCATTCGAACAAGCTCCATTGCTTTCTCAAAATCATTTCTTGAGCCTGTACTTCTACCTCCGTAAATAACTTCTTCAGCGGCCGCTCCACCTAAGGCAACCATGATCTGCTCTTCAATATAAGTTTTGGTATATAAATAATGGTCTTCTGGTGGGTTATGACGAACATATCCAAGTGCTTTACCACGAGGGGTTAATGATACCTGTGAAACCGAATTACTCCGTACTGTTTCAGCTATAATGGCATGTCCAAGTTCATGATAAGCGACCCGAATCTTCTCCTCTTCATGTGCTTTACGATCCGTTTGCTCACCCAACATAACCTTATCGATCGCTAATGATAGGTGCTTCTGAGTAATTTCATTCGACTCATCACGAAGTGTATAAATCGCAGCTTCATTTAACACACTCTCCAGCTGCGCACCGGAGAATCCAAAGGTTTGCTCTGCAGCCTTCTCCATGCTAACGTCATTTGCAACTGGTTTATTCTTTGCATGAATTTCCAGAATAGACATACGACCCTGTTTATCAGGTAAATCAACCTCGATTTGACGATCAAATCGACCTGGGCGTAGTAGTGCTGAATCTAGCATCTCTTTGCGGTTTGTTGCAGCAATGATCAGAATTTGCACACCTTCTGTTGAATGAATACCATCCATTTCGGTTAACAATTGATTAAGTGTTTGATCGTATTCACGCTGTTGTCCACCTTCACGTTTTCCACCGATGACATCAATTTCATCGATAAAGATGATCGCATTCTCTTTGTTTTCCTTCTCAGCTTTGGTACGTGCTTCTTTAAATAGATCTCGAATTCTGCTCGCTCCAACACCTACATACATCTCAACAAATTCACTGCCTGAAGCAGCTACAAATACAGAATTAGTATAATGTGCCGATGCTCTTGCAAGTAAGGTTTTACCGGTACCTGGAGGTCCAGTTAACAAAAGACCCTTCATTGGACGAATACCAAGCTTGGCAATTTGTTCTTTCTTGATGATAAAATCAAGTGCCTCCATAATTTCGGCCTTCGCTCTGTCTTGTCCACCTATTTGATCGAATGATAAGGCTATTGGCTTACGATGCTTAGTCTTAGACTGCTTAGTAGAACCGCCAAACACGCCTGCCATGCCCCCATTTT
Source organism: Paenibacillus sp. P5_B5 (assembly GCF_056400365.1). Classification (NCBI taxonomy): domain Bacteria; kingdom Bacillati; phylum Bacillota; class Bacilli; order Caryophanales; family Paenibacillaceae; genus Paenibacillus; species Paenibacillus sp. P5_B5. The sequence continues at coordinate 340,239 of NZ_JBFULK010000001.1, read as the reverse complement.
TGGTTTTCATCATAACAATAACACAAGTTAGTACCATTCCAAAAAATAACATAGGAAACAACTGCTTCGAAATAAAACCTATAAAACCAAAGAAGATTGGGATGATCCCAATAAGAATTTCGATTCTAAATTTCAAGACTCGATTAAGCATTAGCAAATACCTCCATTTTATTCGGCATACGAGGTAAAATGATGATCTTTACCGCTTCTTGATGGGTTAGCTTAATATATACGTTCTTCTCATCAATATCAGTGGTAATTCCGAGTCCAGGAAGCTCTCCTGCTTTATTCTGTAAAGTAGTTGGAATACGGCTGTACTGCTTTAATTCCATTGCCTCCGCTACATCAAAAAGAGTAGAACTCCACCAAGCTTCAATTGCTGGTGAAGATTGTTCCTCAATGTGTAGATTCACATTTCTACTACCTATATAGGACTGGCCTTCTTTATATATCGTATTCATGAATTCACGAATGTTAATATCTTGGGTTACTTTCAAATCAACATCTAATTCATTGTCATTCAATTTTATCGTAGCATCCTCAACTGATGGTTGTTCATTGATCAGCTTTACCAGAGGAGATTTTAAAGCGAGATGTTGATAAGTAAACCAACCGCCAAACAGGACAACAAGCGTAATTACACTAGTGATTAGGATCACTGCTGGATTCAACTTTTTCATAAAACTCCTCCTTTATCTAACTGAATATATATCAGAGTATATCATATTTGATATACGATTAAGATGGTATAACTTGGGCAATGCCAACCTCTATGCATAAAAAAAGCTTAGCCTGTTAAGCGCTAAGCTTGTAAGTATCAATATATTCTCCATCGGAGAAACGATAGTAAGTATAATAATACGATGGATCACCATTCTCATCCACTTTCTTATAGTACGCTTCCCATACATTCACATTTTGAACTCTATTCGGTATGACACGCAAGAATTTAGCAGATGGCTCAAGCTGTAATACTTTAGCACGCACCTCAGCTTCCTGAATAGCTCCTTCTGCGAATTCCGAGAAAAATATTGTATCAGATACCCATGCAACGATTGGACGATCCGAATTATCTGTCCCAAAAACAATATGATAAGCCTCATCACCATAAGAAGATTCAACCCGTGTTACTGTCCTTAAGCCCAATTGCTCCTTAGCAATTTGCGAAGCTTTATCTCGATCTGCGAAATAATCCTTCTGCACACTTGCATAGAAGAATGCGAGTCCAATAATCACGACAACAAATACGGTAATTGAAATCCATAGAAATTTTTTGGGCCTAGACATCCGGCTATATACATTACTGCGTAAGCTTCTCAAAACAAAGCTCAGCCTCCCGCTTTACTTTCTCTTCATCCAGTGTTAAACATTCACGTCCACGAACAATCCATTTGCCATCTATTATAACATCAACTACATCATTTGCAGAAGCAGAATATATGACATGAGAAATGAAATCGCTTTTCGGTAAGAAATGTGGTTGGTCGATATCAATCGCAATGACATCAGCTTTCATTCCTACTTTAAGCAGACCAACATTATCTAACCATATAGAACGAGCTCCATCAATTGTTCCCATCTGTAAGGCTTGCTTAGCTGGAACTGCTAATGGATTGCCAGATGCTCCCTTGTGGATTAATGCGGCAAGTCGCATTTCTTCGAACATATCCAAATTATTGTTGGAAGCAGGGCCATCCGTTCCTAGGGAAACTAATATGCCCATCTCTAGCATCTCTGGTACACGTGCGAAGCCAGATGCTAATTTAAGATTACTTCCAGGATTATGTGAGACGCGTACGTCATACTGTTTAAGAATTGCAAGCTCTTCGTCATTCAAATGAACAGCATGTGCAAGCAGTGTAGGACGATTGAAGACACCAAGCTTCTCTAGATGCTGGGTAGGTCTTAATCCATAATCATCGACATTTTGTTGAACCTCATGCTGTGTTTCAGACATATGCGTATGCATAGGTATGTCTAAATCATACGATACCTGCACAAGCTTTTCGATATAATCTGGCGGACATGTATAAGGCGCATGTGGAGCGATCATAGTCGTAATTCTACCATCTGCCTTACCGTGCCAATCCTTAGCGAACTGTTTAGCCATTTGAAGCTTCTCATCTTGTACCTCTGGAGGACAGAGTCCGATTACACCACGCGTTAGACAACCTCTAATCCCTGACTCTTCAACGACACAAGCAACATGCTCCATTTGATCGTACATGTCGACAAATGCTGTAGTCCCCCCCTTGAGCATTTCCACGATCGATAATGCAGATCCCCACTTCACATCATTAGAGGTAAATTTAGCTTCGATCGGCCACATCTTCTCCTCAAGCCATACTTTTAGCGCTAAATCATCACCATAACCTCTGAGCAGTGACATAGCTGCATGTCCATGTGTATTAACTAGACCAGGCATATATAGCTTATTGTTTCCGCGAATAACCTCATCGTACGATTCAAGTGGCTCAGGTGGCTCAGAACCGATGAATTCGATTTGACTGTCGTTAATCACTAAGCATCCTTTAGTAATTAATTCCTGTGCATCAAGCGTAACAAATAAACCATCAACTATAATTTTTTTCATTATTATTGTATCCCTCACTTCATTTTCATCTTTATATGTAATTATAATCTTTTTACAATGTACATGTTAGAATTTATAAAATCAACAATTTAACATAAAACCGCATTGCTTTCACCTAGCTGGATATGCTATTTTTATCAAGTGGGTTTGGAGATATAGAAAACAGACCAGACCTATATTTACCAATAGAAAAGTAATTGACAAATCTAATCACCAGAACAAACAATTGATTAGATTAGAGCTTAACTTTTCTATTATGTTATAAAGAATTTATTCCACAGTAATATCTTTATAACAAACATAATTTAAGGAGGTTGTGAGAAACCTATGCTGTTCACCAAAAAAAATGATGTTGACTTTCTAAATCTACTCATTAAAGCAGCTGAGAATACTTTAGAGGCAGCGCATGTGTTTCGCAAAGCAATGAATGATACAAAACCGCCTGCAGAAACCTTTCAAGCTGTTAAAGATTTAGAAAGTGCAGGGGATGTACTGACCAGAGATATTTTCCATGGCTTAAACAAAGTATTCATCACGCCTATCGAACGAGAAGATATTCTAGAGCTTGCTTCTTCTTTAGACGACGTACTCGATGGAATCGAAGCCTCAATTGCACGCTTTGATTATTTGTCAATTCTTACAACTGACAAGTATATGAAGAGTTTTGCTGAAATCATTGTGGATTGTTGTCAGCTAATTCTTGATGCTTTCAAAGTATTAAGTAAGAAAAAATACCTTCAGCTTACTCAATTCACTGAGCAAATCACTGTATTAGAGAATGAAGGCGACAGATTAATGCGTGAGGGCATTCGTGAAATCTTTATACATAGAAAAGATCCTTACGAGGATTTTAAGCTTAAAGAAATCTATGAGCGCCTTGAGGAAACAACAGATTCTTGCAAAGACGTCGCTAATATTCTCCACGGCGTTGTGTTACGCTACTCTTAAGTAGCTACGAAACTTAGGAGGAGATCATGGACAACAGTTTACTCGTCATTATCATCATTGTGATACTCGCATTAGGATTCGATTTTATTAACGGTTTTCATGATACGGCTAATGCCATTGCAACATCAATATCAACACGTGCCCTCCCCCCTAAAGTAGCTGTTCTTTATGCAGCAGTGCTTAACTTTATTGGAGCAGTCATCTTTTCTGGGGTAGCCAAAACGATTGGTGGTTCAATTGCTGATCCGTTCAGTGTAGATAATGGACTTTATATCGTTATAGCAACCCTGATCGCATCAATTTTTTGGAACCTGCTTACATGGTATTATGGCATTCCATCTTCCTCATCACATACGTTAATTGGTGCGCTTGCTGGTGCTGTTATAGCAGGGGCTGGCTGGGATGCAGTAAACTTAGGTGGTTTCGGTAAAATTATTGCGATTTTATTGCTATCCCCAATTATTGCCTTTACTGCAGGCTTTATTATGATGACAATTATCAAGTATTTGGTACTTTGGAAAGGAAATTCTTCCCGAACTAAGCTTAATCGGGTATTTCGTTTTTTCCAAATTATATCTGCTGGACTACTATCGTTCTCGCACGGGGGTAATGATGCTCAGAAAGCAATGGGTATCATCGTCTTTGCACTAGTAGCAGGCGGATTCCAAACCGATCTTGAAGTGCCACTTTGGGTTAAAATTCTAGCTGCCACAGCAATCGGTCTAGGAACTTCAATTGGTGGTTGGAAAATTATCAAAACAGTTTCATCCAAAATCATCAAAATTGAACCAATCAATGGCTTTGCTTCAGATTTAACATCGTTTGTTGTTATCCAAACGTCAACATTCTTGAATATGCCATTATCAACAACTCATGTCATCACATCTGCCATCATTGGTACAGGTAGTGTTATTCGTTTCCATGAGGTGAAATGGGCTACTGTTATTCGAATGATCATCACATGGCTAATCACAATCCCTATTTCAATGGTACTGGGTTACCTACTATACAAAGTCATGTTCGGATGGGTATTATAAATTACAACCTTTAGAAGACGACCTAATGGACGTCTTTTTTTGTTGATTCATTTACTTTCTAATTAACAAAAAAGGTAGCAACTTCAAATAATGAAGATGCTACCTTATTCATTTTATGTGCTTATTCTAAATAATAAGCTAAGCTTTGGAGATCTGTTGTAAAGTCAGCATGATGAACGCGGATGTTATTAGGAACCTTAATTATTACAGGAGCAAAATTCAGTATAGCTTCTACTCCCGCTTCAACAAACTGTGTAGCCACTTGTTGTGCAGACACGGAAGGAACCGTAATAATACCAATACGAATTTGAAGTAATTTAATCGTTTCCTCGATCTGCTCCATTGGTTGTACAATTAAATTGTTAACCACTTTGCCATGCTGCTCAGGATTAGAATCGAATACAGCAACTATTTTCATCGAATCCTTAAGATACGTATTGTAGTTACATAATGCACGACCTAAGTTACCAGCACCTACAAGTGCAACAGATAATGTCTTGTCCAGCTTCAGAATTTGACGTATTTTTTCAATTAAGAAAAGCACATCATATCCAATTCCTTTTTTGCCAAATTCCCCAAAATAAGCTAAATCTTTGCGAATTTGTGCTGGGTTTAAATTAAGCTTTTGTCCTAAATCCTGTGATGAAACCGTAAGCACATTATTAGTAGCTAACTCACTCAAGAACCGTAAATAAATTGGCAGTCTGCGAACAACTGCATCAGATATTTTCATCGATTTCAAGAAGATTCTCTCCCATCCATTGTTGGATACTAGGTACAATTTGGGAGGTATACATAGATTCGATCTTCGGACCTGGTAGTGAATAAAGAAAATTTCTCCCATAACGTGTCTCAATAACTCTTGTATCATAAATAATTACGACACCTTTATCTCGGGACGAGCGAATAAGCCGGCCAAAGCCCTGCTTAAACCGAATTACAGCTTGCGGTACGGAAAATTTCATAAATGCATTTTTATTTTGTTTCTTGAGGTTCTCGCATTTAGCTTCCACTAACGGATGACTTGGCGGTTGAAATGGAAGTCTTACAATTGCCAAACATGTAAGCGCATTACCGGGAATGTCGACTCCCTCCCAGAAAGAACTAGTTCCAAGTAATACACTTGACTTACCTTCTTGAAATAAACGAGTTAATTTACTGCGATTTCCACTATCCACCCCTTGGCCAAGCACTCCAATACCATGAGGTTTAAGTCGTTCCCTCAATTCTCCATGAACTTGTCGCAACATTTTGTTTGATGTAAATAATACTAGTAAACGCCCCCTTGTGGCAAGTGCAACTTCATAAAGTGATCCAATTAGTTTATCAATAAACAGAACATCTCCGGACGAACCTTTAATTCCAGGGAAGTCTCTAGGAACACATACAAGCGCTTGCTCACGATATTTAAAGGGGGAAGGAAGCATAACCGTACGCAGCTTATCTTCATCATTCTCTTCGTTAAATCCTAGCTGTGAAGCTGTGTATTGAAACGATTTATCTACCGAGAGAGTTGCTGATGTCATAACAACGCTTGCTTTTTTATCAAAAACATATTCCTGCATGAGCTTACTAACATCAATAGGCACACAACTTAGAAGGATGGAGCTCTTCTTATTATTCAAGCCTCCTTCTATCCAATATACAAAACTATTGTCCTTCATTTCCATGAAAATTTTCATATTATCACGACATTGTGCGATTTCTTTCACATATCCATTAAAATCAGTAAGAAAAGCTTGTAAATCATATTCATCTTGATAATCTTTGATCTTATTCATTAATTTATCTAACGCTTTAAGTAGATCTCCTAGATCCTCTTGCAAATCATCAGACATTTGACTTAAGTTAGACCAGTTTGCGGGTAATGATTCCGATTTAATTCGGAGCACATATTGTCCTGTATCCTGCTGAGCAGCATCTTTGGTACCCGTCGAAACAAGATCATACATCTGGTCACAGAACGTATCCCACTGTTCTTTAATTGACATCAGCTTTGGATATAAGAGCTCAATCGTTTCACACCAAGCCGCCGCACGATCATCCCCACTTATATTCGCCAATTTATTTCTCAAGAGCGGTAGCTGGCCAGTACGTATATCTTTAAACAACCACTGTAATGCTCCAACTAATGAAAAATAATATAATTCAGTTCCTAGATGCTTGCTAGCCACTTCTTCAAGATGATGGGATTCGTCGATAATTAAATGATTATAACCTGGCAGAATGCGATGATCCGCTTTGATATCAGTAAATAACATGGAATGATTCGTAATGACTAAGTCAGCTTGATTGGCTGAATTCCGTGCACGGTGATAGAAGCACTTCCGAAACCATGGACATTTACGATTAAGGCAGGAATCAGCGTCACTAGCAACGGAGTGCCAGAAGTTAAGCCCTCTACCCGTTAAATTAAGCTCTTCATCATCACCTGTCTCCGTCTCGTTCAGCCAAACAGTCATCTGTGAAGCTGTCATAGCATCCTCTTTGGAGCTGTCAAGATCCAGCGTACTTACTCTGCCTTCAAATTTACGTAAGCACAGGTAATGACTTCTTCCCTTGAACACTGCAGCTTCAAAAGGAACAGGAAATATTTCACTAAGAAGTGGGACATCCCTAGTACGAAGCTGTTCTTGTAAATTAATCGTATGTGTTGAAACCACAATCTTATGATCGTTCTTGATCCCATAATACAGGGCGGGGATTAAATAGCCAATGGATTTACCCGTACCTGTACCCGCTTCAATCATCAGATGATGACCATCATTCAGAGCAGATTGGATCTCCTCAATCATCGTCTCTTGCGCTTCTCGCTCTTCATAATGATTAAGGCTTTCCTTCATAGTCGATTTAAGATCTGCGTAGAACTCTTCAAATTTCTCTGGGAGAATACGCGGTTCTTCGTTCTTAGAATCATCCTCATCACGCCAATCTGTGACTCCAAGCGCAAAACCCCGATAATAGCGATCCAAATTCGGATCCTCACTTACCTGTAATTCACGCTTGTTTCTAATTTCGCTTAGAAACCAACCGATATCATTCCCAATCTGCTGCTCTAATAATAGATGAAGCCGCTGGATTGTGATTAATGGTAACTCGTCCATACGATCCAAGCAACGCTGGAGAATAATCGCAGTAACCTCTGCATCACTATCTGCTTGATGAGGTCGTTCATGCTCAATATCGAACCATTGGCAGGCAAGTGTAAGTTGATATGAATTAATCGAAGGAAATAAGGCCTTTAATAAATCAATCGTATCTAGAACCCGACCCCCAAATGGGAAATAACCTGATTTAGCGAGACCACGCTGTAAAAATCCAAAATCAAATGCAATATTATGACCAACTAGCACACAATCGTGTATAAGCGGATATAATTTGGCCATCACATCCGATAATTCAGGCGCGTCCTCCACCATTTCATCGGTAATTCCAGTTAGTCCAGTAATTGAAGAAGGTATACCGATCCTTGGATTAACAAGGGAAGTATACCTATCTGTAATTGTTCGATTATTTATGATGACAAGGCCAACTTGAATAATCTCATCGTCAGTACCTGGTCCAGTTGTTTCAAAATCGATAACCGCAAACTTCATTCCCCTCTATCCTTCCCTTCTTCTTGCTATACAGAGTAGCATAACAGAATCTGCAAAAAGACGAAACAAGGAGGCGAATTATTCTTCCAAATTCATAACGGTCGGGTCAAAATGATACGCTTTGTTAAAGTATTCAACCGCCTTATCCATATTACGTTTTTCATACTGAATGCAACCCATTATATTGTAAGATATCGCCTTAATTTTGGCATTGTCCGTTAGCGGAATGATAAATTGAAAATGTCTTGATGCTTCAGAATAATCTGCTTTACGCATAAAAGACATAGCTAAATAGGCACGCGCAAGCATAAAATCTGGATTCATTTTAATCACAGCTTCAAATTCTCTGATCGCATTATCATACATACAGAGCTTGTAATATCCTTGACCTTTATCAAATTCAATTGACTTGGATGTAGGTGCTCCAGCATCAGAAATATAATGAGGCGACAATTTCTTTGCATGCGATTTTGTTGGCTGATCCCCATGCTCTTCTTCGGGTTTATCTGAATAGAATGCTCTTAACTTTTCTTCAAAACCTAACCAGTTTTCAATAAACTCATCACTCATCGTTTTTAATACTTGTAGCTGCTCGTCTAATTTCACCCTTTGGGCTTTATTTGCGTGAGGATATTGCTTAGCGACTTCACCCAGTACTTCGTTCATCGTCTCAAATAAATGTTTGAACATGTGCATCCCGCCTTTGTCATAAGCAGATGAGTTCGTTGTTACTTTATGAATCACACCAATGTACGCTTATTGTTTGTCACTTGGGATAAATCATGCGTCAAATCGTGATTAAAGGACGGTAGAATGTGTTTCCATACCGAGAACTTGTTTAACTTTGTTTCCTTCTCCAAGAATAGCCACCTTAGGTGTGTAATTTCGTGCCTCTTCATCGCTCATTAATCCGTATGCAATGATGATAACAGTATCGCCTACTTGAACAAGTCTAGCTGCCGCTCCGTTTAAGCACACAACACCTGAGCCGCGAGGACCAGGAATAATATACGTTTCTAAGCGCGCACCGTTATTATTATTAACTATTTGTACTTTTTCATTAGGAAGTAAATCAACAAGATCAAGTAAATCCTCATCGATTGTAATTGAACCGATATAGTTTAAATTCGCTTCAGTTACCGTCGCGCGGTGAAGCTTAGATGTCATTATGGTTCTGAACATGCAGATTATTTCCCTCCCATGGAAATGATAATGTTATCAATTAATCGCGTATTACCGAATTTAACTGCTAATGCAATGATCAGTTGATCTACATTCTTTAACTGATCAGACCTTATCGATTCAAGCTGCGGATAGGTTAAAATTTCAATATAGTCTACATTGGCAGACGGTGATTGATTAATAAAATGATGAATATGGGTCTGTAATACGTTCACATCAGTAACTTGTCCATTCGCAATCAATCGCTTAGCTTCAGCTAAGCTATGTGATAGCACAAGTGCTTCGTGTCGCTCCTTATCACTCAAATAAATATTACGCGAACTGAGCGCAAGACCATCCTCTTCTCTTAGAATTGGACAAGGTACGATCTGAACGGGCATGTTAAGATCATGAACCATTTGCTGAATAACCGCTACTTGCTGCGCATCCTTCATCCCGAAGAAGACTTGATTTGGCTGTACAATATTAAAAAGCTTCGTGACAACTGTCGATACCCCGTCGAAATGACCAGGACGAGATGCTCCACACAAGCGTGATGTTAATTCACTGACAGCTACTTTCGTTTTGGATGGAGCTGGATACATTTCTTCAACACTTGGCAAGAATACAACATGAACACCAGCTTGTTCAGCAGTGTGGAGATCACGTTTCTCATCACGCGGATATTTATCGAAATCCTCATTCGGACCGAATTGGATTGGATTCACAAAAATACTAAGAACGATTAGGTTGCAGGTTTCTTGTGCACGTTTAATCAATGACACATGCCCTTCATGTAAATATCCCATCGTTGGAACGAGTCCTATTGATATATCGTCTTGTTGCTTACGCTGCTGCGACAAATAACCTTGAAGTTCGATAATGCTGCGAATTACGATCATCTTATACCTGCTCCATTTCTTATTAATCTTCACTAAATGAACGCTGCGTGGAAGGATTATCCTTCTGCATTCCCGCTTTGTTCTGCAAATGGTTCTTTCTATAGCAAACAATGATTATGAGTGAGAGCCTTAATTCGATCCGTATAGTTTACCAACTATGTCTTGATTGGCGTGGAATCCATGTTCTGCTGCAGGGAAGCTGCGTTCTTTGACTTCCTTAACGTATTGTTCAATACCTTGCTTAATCATCCCTCCGACGTTCGCATAAGTTTTGACGAATCGTTTCGGATGAGTTTCAGGCCCATATTGCAAGACATCATGGAATACAAGAACTTGACCATCACAAGCTGCTCCAGCACCAATACCAATCGTTGGGATTGTAAGTTGTTCACTGATCCAAGCAGATATTTCATCTGTTACAAGCTCAAGCACGATTGCAAATGCACCTGCTTGTTCAAGCGCCTTGGCATCCTCTAATAATTTCTGAGCTTGGCTATCTGTTTTCCCTTGTACCTTATAGCCACCAATTTGATGGATGGATTGCGGAGTTAAACCGAGATGGCCCATAACGGGTATCCCTGCAATCGTAAGGGATTGAACTGTATGAGCAATTTCCACGCCACCTTCCATTTTGACTGCCTTAGCAAGCCCTTCTTGCATAATTCTAGCAGCATTACGCATTGTCGTTTCTAGTGAACCATGGTAGGTCATAAACGGCATGTCCGTTACGACGAACGTTGATTTAACTGCCCTTGTTACTGCTTTTGTATGATAAATCATATCTTCAATCGTTACTGGCAATGTCGAATCATAACCGAGCACTACGTTTCCTAATGAATCTCCAACGAGAATAACTTCGATACCAGCCTCTTCTGCTAGAAATGCAGAAGGATAATCATAAGCTGTAATGACGGTGATCGGTTCTCTATCTTCTTTCATTTTTTGAAGCCTAGAAGTGGTAATTGGTTTACGTATTTGCATGTCATGTACCCGCTTTCTATCCTTATTTTTGACCAAATAAGTACAACCCACATAAAGAGAATCAGTTAAAAATAACAACAAAAAAAACCTTTTAGGCAGGCTAAAAGGCACACGAATAAAAAGAATCATATGATCCTTTCTGTCTCGGTCCTTTTGGCTCAGAGCAGAATCCAACATACTACGTTAAGATTATCCAGTTGTCTAACGGTTCATAAAGAGTTGTACGACCTGAGTGCGATTCTGATTCAGATATCGCCTCACAACAATATTATATCAACACCCTAATCTGATGTCACTGATTAATTCATCATGATGTCACGAATTATTTCATCCTGATATCAGTTATTAACTCATCATGATTTCGCCAGCATAAATACGGACTTCCTGACCATCAAGCTGTTTAATAATCAGTGCACCTGATTCATCAAGAGCTGTAGCGATTCCTTCAATAATCCCTTGTGCTGTGTAAGCATGAATTGGTCTTCCCAAAGATACGGATAAAGCTTCCCATAATGAGCGGATTGGGCTAAATCCTTGCGTATAATAAAGCTCAAATAAGTCTTCAAACTCCTTGAGAAACGTTGCAACCAACTTTTCGCGTTCAATTTCATGGCCCATTTCAATCGCTAGTGAAGTCGCAATGGATTGTAATTCATCCGGGAATTCATCTAATTGCATATTAGCTGAAATACCGATTCCACAAACAATATATTTTAGACGTTCATCCTCAGCGCTAGATTCGAGTAGAATACCACTTACCTTTTTTCCAGAAATAAGTAGATCGTTAGGCCATTTAATCCCGATATCTACTGCACACATGCGTTTAATTGATCGGCACAAGGCAACTGCTGTTACAAGTGTTAATTGTGGTGTGAAAAATAGGGGGATGCGCGGTTTAAGAACCAGACTCATCCATATCCCTTTACCTTTGGGGGAGAACCACGGACGGCCCAACCTACCACGTCCATCTGTCTGACACTCGGCTATGATTAATGTACCTTCCTCAGCACCTTGTACTACCTGCTCATGTGCGATCGTATTGGTGGAAGTCACCGTATCATAATAATGAATTTTACGTCCCAATTTTTGCGTCTGAAGCTCGGATGATAATCTTGCAATATTAAACTTAGCTGGAGCCTTAATAAGGCGATAACCTCGTCTAGATACAGCTTCAAACACATACCCTTCAGCTCGTAAGTTCTCAATTTGCTTCCATACAGCAGTCCGTGAGCAACCTAATTGTTTGCTAAGCTGCTCGCCAGAAATAAAAGTGTCTCCTTGCTGTTCAAACACTTGGAGAATTTGCTGGTAATTGTCATTCATTGTTTTGAAGCCTCCAATAAAGCCGCTTTATCGTTCGGTAAAGAACCAAGTGCTACCTCGCGAAGCAGTCTTTGTAATTCATTCGCAACCCAAGGACCACCCGGTTTACCTATATGTGCAATGAGTTCAGTCCCTGTTATCATCAGATCCTTAATTGAAGTACACGGCATTGTGTTAAGCCATTCATAACCAGACATAGCAATTTCGGCAGCGTATGCTTGCAAGAAGGGTTCTAAGTGTAACATAAGGGGTGTAGTGATTAACTTGGCGTCATTACTAGCTGCTACTTCAGTTGATTCTTCACTTACTGCTTCTTTACTAACTATTTCTTTATTAATTACTTCTTTATTAATTACTTCTATACTAGCTTCTTCTTCACAGCTTACTACGTCGCTGTTAAGCACAGTAATAACTGCGAGCCATAGTTCAGCGGCTAATTGGCCATGAGCAAGTACAGAGAGTTTAAACGTCGTTTCAAGCGTTGTGACAGGGTGTCCATCTTCCGGCAACTGACTGAGCGGCTGAATCACACTGCTATGTAGCGCTAGTGCACTACTAATAGCTGTGATCGTAGCACGGGAGAAAGTCAGCTTGCGAAGTGCGCTGCTGACGTTAACAACCTCCTCCTCCATTAGCAGGAGGAGAAGTACCCAGCGCGCCTTCGTATCTGGCAGCGCAGTAAGCTTCCGCAGCGCGCGCTCAGCAAACGCGCTGCTCCACCTAGCCGCGATCGGCAGGCCCAGCGGCTGCCGAAAGTATTGCGGAAGCTCGCTAGCCACGAGCATCCGGATCCCTCGGTGGGGGTCACTCCCCCCCACCAGACGCTCTAGCTCCGCGCGTACGCGCTCCATCGCAATATGCGATAGGAGCGGTGCTTGCACGCGGAGCGAATCCCATGTGGCCTCCTCAACACGGAGGCCATAGTCCGAGGCGAAGCGCACGCAGCGCAGCATGCGCAGTGCGTCTTCGCCAAAGCGCTCCTCCGCTATGCCAACGCAGCGGAGGAGCCCTGACTTAAGATCCGCTTGCCCTGCAAACGGATCGATTAATTGCCCCGCGATGTCCATCGCCATCGCGTTCATGGTAAAATCACGCCGGCGTAGATCCTCCACAAGTGAAGTTACGTACTTCACTTCTTTGGGTCGCCGGAACTGCTCATACTCCGTTTCTGTGCGAAACGTTGTCACTTCGAACGGCTGATGGTCGATCAGCACCGTCACTGTACCATGCTTAATACCCGTTGGCACTGTTCGCTCAAAGCAACTAATTACTTGATCTGGCGTCGCAGAAGTTGCAATATCATAATCATTGACTGGCCGATTAAGAACTCTGTCCCGTACACAGCCACCAACAAAATAAGCCTCATACCCATGAGTTAATAACTGCTGTAGCACTACTCGGCCTTGATTTTCAGCTTCATTGATTTGCAAACTTGTCATCGCCTTCATCCCTTAAGCTATAATTCAATAAGTTTCTAATATTTTTATATAATATGATCATTTATCGATTCATCACAATTTTGAATAGCCTGTTGTCTGATACATTCTGGCATTGATTTACCTGTTACGCGATAATAAATCTCCTCGTACTTATAGGTCATATAATCATTACAGAAGGTGTGATGTGCTCGATAGAGACATGCTTTAGACATCGCTGAATAAAGATTAGAATCTGATAATAAGTTAATTGCATGTGAAGCCATCGCTGCTGTATCACCGACATCTGCCAAGAAGCCAGTATCTCCATGAATAATTAATTCTGGTATACCTCCTGCATTCGAGCTAATTGTCGGAACACCGCAAGACATTGCTTCTAACGCAACTAAACCGAAGCTTTCTTTTTCTGAAGGTAACAACATAAGATCAGCTAGCGAGATGACCTGCGCCACATCATCCTGTTTACCGCAGAATATAACGCGATCCGTAAGTCCTAATTCCTTAACACGATGAATGACCTTAGACAACTCTGGGCCTTCACCTACTAACATTAACTTACTAGGTACTTGCTGTTGAACAAGGTTAAACGTATCAATTACGTCAAGTACTCGCTTAACTGGACGAAAATTAGATATATGAATCAGAATCTTCTCGTTTGGCTCAGCAAATTCTTGTCGCAATTCACTTACCTCATGAGGATAATAGATTCTTCTATCAACAAAGTTATGGACCAAATCGATGTCACGAACAATATCGAGTGACGCTCTGGTTTCATTTATTAAATCCTGTGATACCGCCGTAACAGCATCACTCTCATTAATTGCATATTGAATCAATTTCGAAATGGATTGATCCTGCGCTAATACCGTTATGTCCGTACCATGAAGTGTTGTTACAACCTTTAATTTACTACCTACCATTTGCTTGGCAAGCAGCGCACACACAGCATGCGGAATTGCATAATGTACATGAAGTAAATCTAGTTCTTTTAGTTCAGCAACTTGAGCTAACTTGGTAGCAAGAGCTAGGTCGTAGGGGGGGTATCTAAATACATGATAGTCAGGTACTTCTACCTCATGATAGAAAATATTTTTATCAAATCGTCCGAGGCGAAAGGGTATCCCATGTGTAATAAAATGTACTTCATGTCCTTTTTCGGCTAGCAGCATACCAAGTTCAGTGGCTACAACACCGGAACCACCTAAAGTGGGGTAACAAGTAATACCTATTTTCAAAAAACCACTCAATTCAATCACTTCCCAAAATAATCTATGTTAACAGGACTTTTACTAATAAAGCCCTCTGCGTATTGCACTCCTGCTTTTTGTCCGACCAAGAAATCCCGAGCCTCCACTCGTTCCAAATAGCTTTGATTCAGTGGAGTTAGCACATAGTCATTACCACTATGAGCAGGCTCAAATTGTGAGCGATATGCCCGTAAACCATTGCGTTTATCCTCATATTCAGCCGTAATGTCAACGATCATACTAGCTTCATATACATCATTAATAAAATAAAAGACCAGTTTAGGTACAGTCCATGCAGGTAAATCGGGACAATACTTGCGTAGCTTCGCATTAAAAACTGCTTCTTGCACAATAAGTGAACACATCACATGATCAGGATGACGATCCTGCCAATAAGGTGCGAATACGACAGATGGCCTTGCTATTCGGATAGCCCTTGTTACTGCTTCAATATGTTCAGCAGAGACCATGAGTCCGCGATCAGGTAGTCCAAGATTCGAACGCAGATGCAGTTTGAGCGCTTTAGCAGCAACCTCTGCCTCCTGCTTGCGTGTTTCTACATCACCGTTGGAGCTCATCTCCGCATAAGTCAAATCACATATTCCGACTTTATAACCTGCAGCAGTATGCTTAGCTATTGTGCCGCCCATACCAATTTCTGCATCATCTGGATGAGCACCAAATATCAATAAGTCAAGCTTTCCATCCATTATAATTCACCTGAACCTGGTTTAAATGTGTCATCAAGTTCACGCCATGCAAGATCTCCACGTTGAAGTGCCTTAACCAGAATTTCTGCAGTAGCAATATTAGTTGCAACAGGGATACCCATCACGTCACATAATCTTAGCAAAGCAATAATATCCGGTTCATGCGGCTGAGCCATTAGTGGATCTCGTAAAAAAATGATTAAATCCATCTCATTAGTAGCAACCATAGCACCAATCTGTTGATCTCCACCAAGTGGACCCGACATGAAACGATTCACTTGAAGTCCTGTATTCTCCATGATTCTAAGACCTGTAGTCCCTGTTCCATACAAGGTGTGGTGTTTAAACACCTCTTCATAGGCAATAGCAAAAACAATCATTTCTTCCTTCTTACGATCGTGTGCAATCAATGCGATATTCATTTCTAATGTCCTCCATTACTCGATGAAATGATCAAATCCGTATATAAGACCTTCATAAGTCATAACTTTCTTGATGGATAAATTAACGCCCGGCATATAAGACGCACGTTCATAGGAATCATGTCTAATTTTAAGTGATTGGCCATTCGCTGCCATGACAACTTCTTGCTGAGCGAACACTCCAGGCAATCTAACGCTATGTATTCTGAAACCATTATAATAAGCGCCTCTAGCACCTTCCAACATTTCTTCTTCGTTCGGATTACCTTGACGAATTTCTTCACGATTCTGAGCAATTAATTCAGCTGTCTTCACTGCTGTACCCGAAGGTGCATCTAGCTTCTGATCACCATGATATTCGATTATTTCGAGATGCGGAAAATATTTGGCTGCTTGAGCTGCAAATCGCATCATTAGAATAGCACCAATGGAGAAGTTCGGCGCAATTAGCCCGCCAATCGCTTGATCGCGGCATAGCTTGTCCAGACTTTCCGTTTCTTTATCTGTAAAGCCTGAAGTGCCCATTACAGGGCGAACGCCATACGAAATGGCAAGTTTAATATTTTCTTTAGCGACTTCAGGTCTTGTGAAATCAACAAGCACATCAGGTTTCATCTCCTTAAATGCTTGCTCTAGATTATCGCTAAGCATGACTCCGCAAGGCTCCATACCTACCATGCTTCCAGCATCTGTAGATTTAGCAACCCGATTAACAGCAGCTACAAGCTGTAGTTCGGAATCAGCTAACACCATTTTAACGACTTCTCTACCCATTCTCCCACTTGCCCCTGCTACCACAACTTTAATTTGGTTACTCATTCTGTTCCAGCACCCTTTCTCTCTATAACCATAAAAAATAATAATTAATGAACGATATTAGGATAAATATTGTTCAAGCTTTAGCTTATATCGTTCATGTAGCTGCAAAGCATATTCAGCCATTGGATCAAGCTTTAACGCTTCTTTCGCATTCTGAACAGCGAGGAAATAATCTTCAACACCCGCATATGCCTCACTAAGCAACAAATAACCATGTATGGCAAGTGGATCTAGATTAACGGCCTTACGCAATAAAAAAATGGCGTTATAAAGTGATTCGGTTGTCCCATCAAAATAGCTTTGAGCTTGAACAATTAAACGACGAGCTTCTAGATGTTGTAAATGTGCGGTATACAAAACATTCGTTGCATCTATGTTTACCGCATTCTCCGCGTACACGATACCCTTATGCAATTTGTTATTGCGGGCGTATGTTACAGACAACTTATAATGAAGTGAAGCATTATAAGGATCACCTTCAATTGCAAGTTCAAACCATTTCTCAGCGCTAGCGAAATCGTTAGATAATAAACATTCATAAGCTTTTTGAACTTTTTGATCACTGTCCATCTTCCATCCTCCTCTATATTCTGATAGCATGAAACTGGGAGATGGTACAGCATATGGAATTAATTTGAATCTGTGTTGACTTTTGTCCAGCGATTTGCATCCCTAGTATTAAACTTGTGCATCACTTTGTTGTGTGCTTCAGTCAAATCGATACCAAGTGAATTAGCAAAACAGATTGTGATGAACAAAATATCACCAAGCTCCATTTCAATGGAATTATCATCTTCAGATAATTTTTTCGGTTTTTCACCGAATTGATGATTCACTTCCCGGGCTAACTCGCCTACCTCTTCTGACATTCGTGCCATCATAGATAAAGGAGAGAAATAGCCTTCTTTAAATTGAGAAATATATTGATGAACTTCTTCTTGAAGCTCATGTAAAGAACGTTCCGACATTGTCACCCTTCTTTCCATTTACTATCTTTCTCCATGTTAACTGAAAGTAGTAGGCTTGACAAATCCTTTTCTGCAGGAGGTAATTCGTTTGCAATCCAATCCATTCTTAAGCCATATGAGAAACTTAGTTCCTATCTCAATAGGTACTGCCATATTCGCATTTGGCATACACATCATCATCATTCCAAATCAATTAATGGAAGGTGGTCTCACAGGGATCGCACTTCTCTTAAACTATGTACTTAGCATCCCACCATCATTAACAACACTTGTGCTCAATATCCCATTATTCTATATCGGGTGGCGAGCATTTGGCGGTAAAACAATGTTTTATACCGTATACGGGACACTTTCTCTATCGTTCTTCTTATGGGTAGTCGAATATTTGATTAAACATGGCTGGGTGATGCAATTCCTTGCAGGAAATGACTACATATTAGCTGCCTTATATGCAGGTGTGACCATCGGGATCGGGTTAGGAATCGTATTTCGTTTTGGAGGCACTACTGGCGGGGTCGATATTCTCGCAAGATTAGGCAACAAAAAAAGAGGTTGGAGTGTCGGACAAATGATATTCGCCATGGATATCATTGTGATTGGCTCCTCGCTCTTCTACATTCCATTAGTTAAAGTGTTATATACACTTGTCACTGTGTTTATCTCTTCTAGAATTATCGATTATATTACAGAAGGGGCTTATGCAGCCAAAGCATTTACCATTATTACGAAGTATCCAAGAGAGATCTCTGAGAAAATTACGCTTGAAATGGAGCGCGGAGTTACCCTATTTCATGCTACTGGGGCTTATTCCAACGAATCCAAGGAAGTCGTTTATTGTGTAGTTCCAAGACAAGAAATGCGAAAGCTAAAAGAGATTGTTAGACTCATTGATCCAGCTGCATTCGTCATTGTAGGAGAAGTCCATGATGTACTGGGAGAAGGCTTCAAGACAGAATAGACAGAATAGATAGTCTATCCATGTTTTCTGTCTCCTTTTTTGCGAGCCGGAACGACATCTTCTTGACCTCTATACATTTGCCAAGCTGTATATGTCAGCGCTAGAATAATAGCTGATCCAATTCCAAGTGTCCAGTAGACTGGATTCTCAGGCTGAGCTAAGGGTAGAAATGTACCTTGATTATTTTTCTCAAACAACTTGTCCAGTGCCACTTGTAAATATTGTAGACCTTTGCGAATTTCATTTACTTGATAAGGCTGAATCCTAAGTTGTGCTTTCATATAAGCAATTAGAGATTCCACTTTCTCTACTTCTTCGGGCTGTTTGGATATCAGGAGTGCAGGTTTAATTGTATCCAAATGTAAGATGAATTTAGCAAAAGCGTCATTCGCATCTTTTCTCTGATTAATATTTACACCCTCAGCTATTAATTGTAAATCGCCTGTCAACAAGTCATAGTACTGATGCCACAGTGGTGCATGCTTATGCGTCAATGCATCTGTAGCAAAGCGGATTTTGGCAGTGACTATTTTGACGGAATCCATGTTGATCTGTATAGCATTCGATAGCCTTATTGCTTCCATCACACTGCCCGTTAATGCATGTAATCCTTCTATAGTGGAGATCCCTGCAAACTCGGTTTCAGATATTAAAATTGATATCCGTTCCAAATCTTGCTTAATCCCCGGAACATCACCATTTAAACTCTTTTTGTATAAAGAATCGCTTACGGTAACTAATGATTGTATTTTGTGAAGTTGATCAGGTTTGACTTGTGTTAAGCTTTGTTTATTCTCTTCACTTTGCACAGTGCCACTACAACCTACCATAACAAACATTATGCTGAATAACAGCGTACTGATTATACTTATTCGAACAAGCTTATAATACATAAAAAGACACTCCCCCATACAATAAATGCTCATTTACATTGTATGGGGGTTTGTCCTATTTTAGACCTTATTCCGTTTACGATAAAGATAGTAAAGGATAGCAATTACAGTTCCAATTAAGCTCAGTCCAATTGTAAATAGTTGTATGGTTGACAAATCATCATGTAATACTCTAGATAAGTAAGGGAAGATTCCTTCCTCATAATCCATATAATCATTCCATAATGCCCACACTGCGACAGCTCCTACAGCCCCTAGACCATACCGGTAGAAGCGACCATACAAGAGCACCTCAATAGCCATTCCTAGATGCGAGCCAATTAACATCCAATCCTGCCAAACCATAGGTGTTCCTTGTAAATCTGCAGCTACGATCATCGTCACAGCCCATATACCATATTTAAAAGAAGTAACAATAGCAAATGCCTCAATAAACCCTCTTAACCATGAGCTCTGCTTACGCATAATTAGATCCTTACCGCGATATGAATCAAATAATAACCAGCCAATGCTAAGCGTAAAAAACAAACTAGCTGTAGGAGAGTCCGGAACAAAAGGTAAATACCAGAGAGGCTCCTCTGAAGCTGTTATCACCAACTGCCCCCAGTACCACATATAACCGTAAACTGTACCGCCGAGATTAATTAAGAATACTAACCATAGCATAGAACGATGTAAAAGCAGATGCTTACTCCATAAAAATGATAGACCTAGGCCCTTATCCAATTCCAAACCACCTTCACTATTAAATAATTTAAAGCTGTACGATTTAATTCACAAAAAACCTGACTGTTTAGTAACAGTCAGGTTTACTTTATTATTTTATTCTGGTTTCTTTTGAGTTGCAAGCCATGCGATCATTTTATCCATGTCTTCTGCAGAAATGCCTTTATCCATACTTGCTTTATATTGAGATTTCATTGAACCTTCTTTAATTTTTGCTGCCAATTCTTCTGGTGAATAATTATCACCTACATTTAGAAGCTTCGGACCCATTCCACCTTTTAAATCAACAGCGTGACATTGAAGACAAGTAGCATTCTTATAAATCTCGTATCCTTCTTCTTCAGCACCGACTAACGCGAGCTTCTTGCTTGGAGTTGAACCCTTTTCACCAGATTCCTTCTGCGCAAGCTTCTCTTCATAACGGATACTATGCTCAGTCTTGATGCCTTTATCAACAAGATCTTTTTGATAATGGTGCCAAGAGAAAACAGTTAGATAAGTAATTGCAGCAATTGAAAGTAACATTAAAGATGAAGCAATTGGACGCTTGTAGAAGCGACGTTCTTTCCCTGTATCAAGAAATGGTGCAAGCAATAACGCCCCAAACATAACCCCTGGTAAAATAAGTGTTCCTAAAATTTTGAAATCTCCTGAAGCGTATGGATACTTCAATAATTGATACATGAATAGGAAGTACCAGTCAGGCATCGGAATAAACCCAGGTGTGAGCGGATCTGCCGGTTTACCTAACGGTGCCGGATCTGACATAACCAGACACAGTACTCCGACAAGAGCAACAACGGCTACCATCCACTCCTTAAGTAGGAAGTTCGGTATGAACACTTCCGACTTACCCGGATATGCAGTGTAGTCAGTCGGTACAGGACGGTCAGCCATATTCTTTTTAATTACGCGTGAATCTCCGACATATACTATTTTTTCATCTGATTTATGACCATGTGCCATTTCTTATGCCACTCCTTTCACCTTATAGCGGTCCAGATATACCTTGCTTGCGAATCATGAGGAAGTGTCCGCCGAGTAAAGCTAACAACCCTGCAGGCAAGAAGAATACGTGAATCGCAAAAAAGCGAGTTAGTGTTTGTGCACCAAGCACTTCTCCACCTTGTAATAGCTCTTGAATATAGACACCAAGATATGGAACTGAAGCAGCAATTTTGACCCCTACTTGAGTAGCAAAATAGGCTTTATTGTCCCAAGGTAATAAGTAACCTGTGAATCCTAGACCTAACATCACGAAGAAAATTAGCATGCCAACGACCCAGTTCATCTCACGTGGTGCTTTATATGAACCAGTAAAGAATACACGGAGCGTATGTAAGAACATCATGACGATTACTAAGCTAGCTCCCCAGTGATGCATTCCACGTACGATGGAGCCAAACGCTACTTCATGTTGAAGATAATCTACGCTCGCATACGCATTAATTACGTCAGGAACGTAGTACATGGTCAGGAACATACCTGATAAAATTTGAATAACGGTAATAAAAAAGGTTAATCCACCAAAACAGTAAACAAATGCTGAAAAATGATGCTCAGGATTTACGTGTTCCGGTACTTCATGATCAGCGACATCTCTCCAGAGCGGCGTGATGTCAACACGTTCATCAATCCAGTTGTATATGCTCTTTAACACTGACAATTACGCCTCCTTATTTCACTATCGTGTTCGCACCGAGTTTGCCGACATAGACAAATCCGTTCTCCACTTTAATCTCGTACTCATCAAGTGGAGCATCGGCAACAGCGAGGTGTTTCCCATCAATTGTGTAATGTGCGCCATGACAAGGGCAATAGTACTGATCTTTGTAATCTGTGCTCCCATTCCATTCCACTTGACATCCCAAATGCTTACATGTGGGGTTTAGAGCGAAAATTTTGCCATTTTTCTTCACGATCCAAACCTTTTGAGTTGGGTCACTTTCAAACCAACCATCAACTTGGTGCGAGACAAATTCAAATGATTGCGGCTGTTCAGTTAACTTTGATTCTTCCACAACTTTCACGAAAGATGCTTCTTGCTTTGGTTTCAAAATAGGGTCAACTGCGAATCTGACCATTGGTAACGTCACTCCTGCAGCCATAAATGCAGTGGTTCCACCTAGAGTGTAGGTAAGAAACTGACGTCTAGACATTTCACGTCTTGATACATTCTTACTCTCTTGATCTTCCTCGTTGTGATCCATGTGCTCACTCATTTTGTCATGCTACCCCCCTAAACTGTTAGCACATACCCGGTAACTAACATTTCATATTTCATGTCTCGTTCGACAACATAATAACCTCATATTACTAGGACATAAATATCATAATCGACGACTAATTGGGCGTCAATAATCCCAACCTTTAATAAACGTCTAGTTTGCCTAAGTATTCAGTAAATTTAACTAAATTGTCACATCTATGATTTAGATCACAGTTCTCCACATTTGACTGACTTTTTTGTTCAAACTTTCACGTACTTCTTGCGGACTTTCGTATAACTTTTTCGGATCTATGCATATGAATAAATCTGGCTGATCCACATGAGATTCTCTAAGATCAGCTTGAACTGTCATGACAACTACATACTTAAACCCAGTTTCTTTAAGCTTGCTGACCAGTTCATTGATGACTTGTTCAGCATCTCTAGCATTCGTATAATGCAATGCTGGATATGTAATCATTCGTCCATAATATGGCTTCTCAAGACAATCTAATGCGTCTCGCAGCTCTTCTAATCTCGCAGTTGCTTCTAATGGATTCTCATAACCTGTTAATCCTGTTACTGGTAATAAGCAAGTGTCTAAATAAGGCTTTAACTGTTCCCATTTGTCCTGTTCGATATCGCTGAACTTCATCGTTTCATTGCCTCCTGCTCCATATAACTCTCTTACTATAACTATATATGTATCACACTTACAATAGATTTAGCGTTCTCAAAAGTCAATTCATTCAAATTATAGACACATTCTTTGATAGCTCAAATAGCGCTGATCCCCACTAACTATGTGGATTGCAGCGCTACTGTAGCTTTCTTATTAATCCTTATAGACGGAGCAACATTAACCGAGAAATTGCAATGATTTAAGTTCTGAAGTTAATGTGAGAAACGTTACTTCGTCACCTTCGGCCAAAGCATGATCGATCGCTTCATAGAGATGATCTTGTTTGTATTTCAGTAGCGCTTCATCCCAGATCATTTCAGCGAATAAGTTAAGCATGACATCGCTCGAAACATTCATTTTTCCCATAGGACTTACCTCCAAGCACCGTCTTTATTTTACAAATCCAATTATCGTTATGTTGTCTCCTGTCTGTACTCTCTACCTTTGATAACATAACTGTCTGCTGTACGCTTCATTCGTTCTAAATCTGTTTCAGTAAGCTGTCTGACTACTCTTGCTGGTGAGCCTAATGCCAAAGTGTAGGGTGGAATAACCATATTCTCAGTAACGATGGAACCAGCTCCTATTAAAGCATATTCACCAATTTGCGCTCCGTTAAGTACAATAGCCCCCATACCGATTAATGTACCATTGCCTATCTGACATCCGTGAATAATGGCTCCATGACCCACAGATACACCATCACCAACGATTAGCGGTTGATCTATATTTACGTGACCTACGCATGCGTCTTGAATATTACTACCTGAACCTATTTGAATGGGAGCTAAATCCCCTCGTAAAACCGCATTGTACCAAATGGATGAACCCTGCCCTATTTGTACATCACCAATGATATGAACTCCTTGTGCAATATAAACATCCTCTGCCACATTTGGCGTAACACCTTTGTATGGATATAACATAAGATCCGCTCCTCAAATCAGTATAAGTACTGATCTTATCTTAGAAAGCTTTAAATCTTACGTCAATCATTCTTCATGAATCTAATCCTTCATCCTCAAAAATGAGGAAGCTTGATCACGGATTCTTCACGATGCGAGTTATTACTAAATACATCCAAACCTAAATTAGTTACTCGAATGATTTGTCCCTCAGTTGGATGAGTTTCACCTATTGCAATCAAGCCAAGATGCATCATCATTTGCAGAATTCGCTGTTCCATAATTGACTCTGGCCCATCATAATAATAGGGGCGTATTAACCTACAAAGCACTGCGCTTAATGAAGTCAAGCTGACCCAGTTACGAGCAAGCTGATTAATCCAGTGGACAAGGGATTGTAAATTTGGAATAGGTCCCTTATACAGCCTTAACCAAAACCGGTAAACATCTAACACATTTTCTTTCGTTCCTTTCTCAAGTTTTGATTTACCATAAGGTGTCAAAGCAATTACTCCCTCACCCTCTGTTATTAGTTTGTTGTAGAAACAATAATCATAAATGAGTGAGAACCGATTGGGGTATTCCTTAAACTTACGTCCATATCCAAAACGCCATGCTCCTTTTACAACTGCTTCTTCACGAACAGACATGTGCTCTAACGCTTGAGTTAATACTTTCTTGTACATAAATTGCTCTACAGTCATTAATACATTGTTTTGATCTACAAATCGCATAAACCGATCGATATCGTCGACAAGAAGCGTCTGCTCATCTCGATAAACCACTGGATCTTCCAAGTAAACTAATTCCTCCCGGAACTTCTGGGCTAGTACATCATTGAACCTATTTCTGAAATCTTGTGGCACTTGATACAAATACTTGGTTTGCAATGAAAATCCTTGGAAAATCCAGCCCAAGCCTTTAAATCTTGAAATAGTATCTCGAGGGTTCCAATCTTCTTCCTCTGCTTGCTGAAATCGTGTTAGCTTGACGCGTGCTAGCAATTCCTCTAATGAAAAAGAAGACCTAGCATCAAACATTAATGTATTCAGAAACCTAATTTCCTCCATACTTAAATTGGAAACCTGCCGTTCAAACACATCCTTACGACCAACAGTCATCAGAATCGTTTGAATTAATTCATTCTTGGAATGAGAATTGCAAGTACAATCATAGTTTGAGGCTATTCGGTTTAACTCCTGAATATCAGCATAACTGAGCATGTCGGCAAAATTCATGGATCTCCCCCCTAGCAAAAGGTATTATCCATTATTGGATTTATTTACAAAAATATTCGATTAAATATAAAAAAACATAGAAAGAGCGATAGAAACGGTTATTGAGACCCATTTCTAAAGCTATCACTATGTTTGAACTTACTATTATTTAAGATGCTGTGTACAAGAATAAAGCGGACAGGACCAGCTGTGACCATCGTAATGGATAATCGTTAAAGAGGTGTTGGTTATATAACCATCAGGTTCCTCAAGGTCTAATACACGCAGCACAGTGCCAATGAAAGAACCATGTGAAACGATCAAGATGTTACCATCAGGATATTTCTGTATGAGTTCGTCATTGATTTGCGACCATCGTTCATAAACCGATTCATCACTTTCAACGCCTAGCTCAAGTGTTCGCCATTCCTTACCGTATCGTTCAATTCGGTCTTCTAGGGTAGTCCCTTCAAGATCTCCAAATGCTCGCTCTCTAAGTCTAGATTCCTTTGCAAGCAAGGGAATTCCTGATTCATTCGAAATAATTCGAGCTGTTTCATAAGCACGAGTTAAATCACTACTAATTATAAAATCCCATTCGCTTTTCTGAAAACGCTTGCCCATTAAATAAGCTTGTGTTATTCCTATTTCCATTAATTGTGTATCTTGATGCCCCTGTAATTTACCGAGTTTATTCCACTCTGTGGCACCGTGTCGAATAAGACCATATGTAGTCATTTCTAACCTCCAGAACAAGAAAAAACGGTTTTAATTCCTAATAATCATTCTATGATTTAACACGCGTAAACCAGTTCAGCACTAAGATCGCTGTAATAAATCCTAGTATGGATAGGATTAATAAAAAATGAGAATATGATTGAATGGGTCCCATATGAAACGGAATAGGATCAACAAATGTTTGCGATACACTGGCAACAGCCGTCGCCATGTTGTAATCTGAGGTTATTTTATTGCTACTTGACACAAGCGTCTGCGGTGTCTGAATGGAATAGACTGAGTTATCGGTTGCAGCAACTTGATCAACAGGAGCGAATACATTACCAACAAGTGCAAATAAAAATGATCCAACAAACAACGCCAGACAAAATGCTAGTACTAAAGTTAAATTTCGTTTGAGTCTGTCTGAAATTGCATACATCCGGCTCTGAACAGGCATCCGCCATGATTCGTCGGAGTAAATCCTTTGCATAACATCAGAAGTAATGGAATGATCACGACTTATATCTATAGTCGTATAACCTTCCATCTCGGTTTGAATCATCAACTCACTAGCTTCCCAAAACTTGAATTCTTCATTGCAGGTTTCACATGTCACAATGTGGTTATCGACTGCAATGCGCCTTACATCATTTTCTGGCAAGCTCCAATAAACGGAAAGAAGTTCCCGAATATCATCGCATTTCAATGTAATACACCCTCTCTAGCCCTTGAAGGAAGATTCCAGATAGTATGGCTCGAGTTGCAGCTTAACGCTGGCTCTAGCACGAAACAATAAGGACTTGACTGAGCTTACTGTTTGCCCTAGAATCGTAGCGATTTCTTGATAATCCATCTCATCATACTCACGCAAGATAAGAGCTGAACGTTGTTTATCAGGTAATGCGTTAATTGCTTCACGCACCTTCAAAACTTGTTCACCACGGATAACCGCTTGTTCTGGGAGCACATCAGTAGCTGTCTGAGGAATTTGCGCACTCTGTTCGAGTGATAGCTTCATTGTCTTATGTTTACGCAATTCACTTAAGACTGTATTACGAGCAATCGTATATAACCAGGTAGAGAATGATGCTTCTACCTCACGGAACGAGTGCAAGCTACGGTATGCCTTATAGAATGATTCGTTACATAAGTCTTCAGCCATTGTCTCGAGGTTTGCGCTTTTCAACATATGGTAAATAAAGGACATGATCTTACGCTCGTAACGAAGCATTAGAATTCCGTAAGCTTCGGCATTACCGTCTTTAATTTCACGAATTAATTCAGAATCCATCATTACTAACGTACCCCCTTGTCATTTATTCTGCCCTCAGTCTTTCCTTACAAGGTTTGACGAGTGTAAGAGCAAAAAGTTGCGCTAAATAAAATGAACAATCTATAGAATTTCTTGAATAATATCGGAATTCCTACGTATCTCCTAATTATTTTAACTAATTAATTAACTTATGTCCAATGTTTAATTGCCTATGCACAATATATGTTTGAATTATATAAATATTGAATAAATTTTATATTATGAATTGATTCATTATTAAACAAAAAAAAACCACCTGAATCAGGTGGGTGCACATTGTGCATTATCGGATAGGAGTGGAGAGAAACCATACTGTACTTTTATTATATGTATCCGCTTTCAAAATGTCAACGTTTTTTTTGCAAACGCTTCCTTTAATATTATTGATCCGATTTATATGACAACAAGGCTACTGCAAATAAGCTTGCAATAGCCTTGTTATACTCATAACATTATATGATTTCGCACACGTCTAGACGTACACTGTATACTTATGCTGTAGAAGCTCTGAAGCTTTGTCAGCATCCTGACGGTTTCGGAACGATAATCGACATATACCAGGAACTTGCTCCCTGCTTTCAATAATCTCAACGTTACTCAGATTAATTTGATGATTACCAAGTTCAGTCGCAATTGAACCAATCATACCTGGATGATCTGGGATATCGATATATATATCATGCAAGGAGGCAATCATTCCTGGTCGACGTTCCTTAACTCCCTTACGGAATAGATTCGCTTTCTTAAACTGCGTTTCTATGCCCTCTCCATCGCTCTCATCAAGTAGTGTAATGAAATTACTTATCTGTTCATTCCAGTTACCTAGCAGCTTGAGTAGCACTTCACGATTATTAATAAGGATATCCCGCCAAATCGTCGGATCAGACGAAGCAATTCTCGTAATATCTCGGAAACCACCTGCAGCTAAATTCTTGTACAAAGGATCGATTTCATTATAATCACAAACTTGATTAACGAGTGCAACAGCTATGATATGCGGCAAATGCGATATCGCACCAACAATCTGATCATGTTGATCAGGAGCTACTTGAATGATCTGTGCTCTTGTCCGTTTCAGCAATTCTGTCAATTTATCTACAATATGCATAGGTGTATCAGCTTCAGGTGTGAGTACATAATAGGCATTCTCAAATAATAAATAAGAAGCGGCCTCCACACCTGACCGTTCAGAACCTGCCATTGGATGGCCACCTATAAAATATACTTCCTCTAGCTTAAGTCCCTTGGCGAACTGAGCGATGGAAACTTTTGTCGATCCAACATCAGTTATAATACAGCCCGGTTTGAGCTTAACATCCATCAACTGCTCTAGGTAAGATTCCAACAGGGAAACGGGAACACAGAGAAAAATAAAATCTGCATCTTCTGCTGCCTCGCTCATCGAGGTAGTTGCATGGTGGACTACACCACGGTCTACCATTTTGCGAACGGATTGTTCATTCGGAGAATGTCCCATGACAGAAACTCCTGGAATATCCTTAAAACAGAGCGAGAGCGATCCGCCAATTAGTCCAACTCCGAAAATAGCTATTTTCATTGCGATATCAACGCCACATCAGCAAGCGCTAATTCCAATGCTTGAACTAATTTCTCATTCTGTTCACGGGAACCAATTGTAATTCTTAAGCAAGTTGGTTTCTTCCACTCTGGATCTTGACGGACAATAAATCCTCGTTTCAGTAACCCTTGAAATACATCTGCTGCTGGCCGCTCAACGTCCACCATGATGAAATTTCCGTGTGCAGGATATGACTTAAGACCCAATCGTTTAAATTCAGCTTCGAAGTATGTAATACCAGCTGCATTCTTCTCACGACATTCGGCTATGAATTGTTCATCACTCAGTGCAGCAATTGCCGCAGCTTGTGCAAACCTAGCTGTATTAAACGGTTCACGAACTTGATTAATCGTATGAATGACATCCGGGTGACCAATTCCATACCCAATACGTAACGATGCAAGACCATAAATTTTGGAGAAGGTGCGAAGCGAAATTGCGTTCTTATAAGCTGCTAACAGCTCAGACGTTCTTGGATATTGATCCGTGACAAAATATTCACAGTAAGCTTCATCCAATACCACAAGTACACTGCTCGGTACTGCTTTGAGAAAGGCAGCTACTTCATCATGTGTAACCATTGTTCCAGTTGGGTTATTCGGATTACAAATCCAAACAATTTTGGTTTTATCGGTTACTTGATCCAGCATTGCTTCAAGATCATGTTTACCATCTTTGAGCGGAACTTCAATACAAGTCGCACCTTCTATATGGGCGTTATGCTTGTATTGAGGAAATGTCGTAGACGCCATGATCGTCTCATCACCTGGAACTAGATAAGCGCGTGCGATCATCAGGATGATCTCATCTGAGCCCATACCAAAAATTAGTTGATTCGTATTTACATTAAACTTGCTTGCTAGTACTTTCGTAAGTTCTACAGCAGCGCCATCTGGATACAGAGAAATTTTGTCCATTTCTGCAGCGATAGCATCTCTAACCTTAGGGGAATATCCATATGGATTCTCATTCGAAGCAAGCTTCGTTATTTCAGATAATCCGAGTTCTCTTTTGACATCATCTGTTGACTTACCAGGTTTATAAACCGGCAAATGCACAATATTTTGCTTTGGTTTCATAATCCAATCACCTCTCTAATTATTTTATGTCGTTACCCTATAATCGATAGCCGGGTAAAAGCATTGCTTATTGATTGTTCATCAATTGTCGCACAAACTGTGAAATTTGCAATAGACTTTGCACTTTGGTCTCCTCATTAAGCAAATCCTCGTTAAGCTCATGAATGAGTTTTACCAGTGCACTACCTACAATGATTCCATCAGTTGTACCTTCTAAAGCTACAACCTGATCTCTGCTGGAAATACCAAAACCCACAGCAATCGGCAAGTCTGTCGAAGCTTTCACACTCTCAATGAATGTGTGGATGCCAGAATGAAGCTCCGAGCGAACACCAGTGACGCCTAATGACGATACACAATAGATGAATCCAGTTGCATTTTCAACAATTTTAGAAATACGGTTGCTTGAGGTCGGAGCAACTAATGGTATCAGATGAATATCATATCTACGTGCAATTGCCTTGACTTCACTATCTTCCTCAAAGGGCAAATCTGGAATAATAATACCTGAAATATCACTATCCTTCATCAACTGAAAAATATATTCAATCCCAAGTTGAAGAACTGGATTAAAATAAGTAAATAGAATAAATGGAAGCTTCGAGCCACTTTGTCTTGCTTGCTTCGCAACATCTATACAGTTAAGAACCGTCACAGAATGACGAAGTGCACGCTCAGATGAAGCTTGAATGACGGGCCCATCTGCTAATGGATCGGAATATGGGACGCCAAGTTCGACGATATTTGCTCCTCCGCGTTCAAGCTCATGAATAATATCAACTGATAGCGAGATACTTGGATCACCAATTGTAATAAAAGGAATGAATGCAGTCTTACCTTGAGCTTTCAATTCAGCAAACTTGGCATCAATACGATTCATGACTTTCACCTCCAGCTGCGTCTAAATAACCCATCACTGCTTCAACATCTTTATCTCCACGTCCTGATAAATTAACAACGACAATCTGATCCTTCGACATCGTCTTCGCCGTCTTTACCAGTTGAGCTATAGCATGAGAGCTCTCTAATGCCGGAATAATTCCTTCTGTTTGAGATAATAGCTGCAGTGCTTCAAGCGCCTCGTTATCAGAAATGGGTACATAATCAGCGCGCTTCGTATCATTCAGATAGGAATGCTCAGGACCAATACCTGGATAATCTAACCCTGCAGAGATCGAATGAGCAATCTTAACTTGTCCATATTCATCCTGAAGCAAATAGCTCATAGAGCCTTGGAAAACACCATGTGTACCTTTGGTAATCGTAGCAGCATGTAAAGCTGTATCCATACCTTTACCTGCAGCCTCTACACCAATCAACCTAACTGCAGTGTCCTCAATGAAAGGATAAAACATACCAATTGCATTAGATCCGCCGCCTACACAAGCAATAATAGTATCAGGCAATCTACCTTCAAGCTCTAGTATTTGACTGCGAGTTTCATCCCCAATGACACGTTGAAAGTCACGTACCATCATCGGATATGGATGTGGTCCAACAGCAGAACCAAGAATGTAGAAGGTATCTTCGACATTGCTTACCCAATAACGAAGTGTTTCATTACCCGCATCCTTCAATGTGCGTGAACCACTCATAACAGGCACTACTTCAGCTCCTAAGAGCTTCATCCGAAACACGTTTAATTGTTGGCGCTTCATATCTTCTTCGCCCATAAATACCTTGCATTCAAGTCCAAGTAGCGCAGCAACTGTAGCAGTTGCGACACCATGCTGACCCGCTCCTGTTTCGGCAATGACTTTGGTTTTACCCATTCGCTTAGCAAGTATTGCCTGTCCAATCGTGTTATTAATTTTATGTGCACCTGTATGATTCAAATCTTCTCGTTTTAAATAAATCTTTGCGCCGCCTAGTATTTCTGTTAACCTCTTAGCATGATAAAGCGGTGTCGGTCTACCTGAATATTGCTTAAGCAGATCTTGAACTTCAGCAATGAATTCAGGCTGAGTTGCATATTTACGATAAGCCTCTTCCAACTCTAACAATGCATTCATCAATGTTTCTGGAACGTATCTTCCACCAAACTTACCAAATCTTCCTTGTTCATCAGGCACTGTATGCATCTTACTCATGCTGCCTCACCCTCTCCACGAATGATTTAACTTTATCTAAATCTTTAGTTCCATCAGTTTCTACCCCACTAGAGACATCCACTCCATCTAACGAATATGAATTCAATAATTCATTTACATTATCTGAATGAAGCCCCCCAGCAACGAATAGCTTAATCCCATTATCACGAGCCCAAGTAGCATATGCAGGGATAGCCTCCCAGCGGAACGTTTGACCTGAGCCTCCACCGATCTTCGGTTCATAAGTGTCTATTAGTAGCACATCAATATATTCGCGATACGCATCGAGCTTCGACTTCGTTTCAGCGCTCAATTGATCACTCACAGTACAATCACTTGTCTCCTCATTCCGAATGGAGAACGCTTTAAACACGGGAACACTATAAGTATTCTTAACGTATCGGCAGAAATCTGGTGTCTCATCACCGTGAAGCTGGATCATATCAAGCGGCGCAACTTCCATTACTGTCGCGAGCTGTTCTTCGGTAGGATTCAGGAAAACACCAGCTACTTTGGGAACTTGATGTCCCATATCTCGCATTTCCTTCACATAAGTAATCAGCGCTCTTGCCTGATCTGGAGTCACTTGTCGCTTACTTTTAGCAAATACCAAACCTATAAATTCAACATTTAATTCTATTGTTGATTTTAGCACTTCAACGCCCTGAAGTCCACAAATCTTTATACTCGTCATGCTCCTGTCATCTCCAATCTACCCATCAAACCATTGACAGCATCCACTACGGAATTTTGCCTCATAAAATGCTCCCCAATTAGAACAGCTCGTGCACCAATCCCATACAAATAATCGATATCGCTAGGTTTAGATATGCCACTTTCACTTACAACAGAACAATGATCAGGTATGAATGCCATTAGTGACTCTGTCGTATACAAATCAGTTTCGAATGTTTTTAAATTGCGATTATTAATCCCAATTAGTGTTACATCAAGTTCAAGTACGCGTTCAAGTTCGGCTTGATCATGCACTTCAACTAACGCATCCATACCAAGATTCCGAGTTAAGTCTAAATATTGCTTAAGCTGCAAATCAGTTAGTATCGCAGCAATTAATAAAACAGCATCTGCACCAATCATTCGAGCTTCATAAATTTGCAAAGGGTCAATCGTAAAATCCTTGCGAAGAATAGGAACATTTACTTGCTTACGTATACTTTGTAAATATTCATTGCTGCCTTGGAAATAGGATCTATCTGTCAAAACCGAAATACAGTCTGTATGAGCTATTTCATAAGCTTGTGCTAATTCAATCGGATTAAAATCTTCACGGATCAGTCCCTTAGAAGGCGAGGCTTTCTTCACTTCAGCTATGAGTCCTACCTTGCGCCCTTTACCTACAGTTAATTTATATTCGAATCCGAGGCACGGTGGCAACTTCTCAATAGCCTCTTCTGCTTGTTTAATCGATAATTCGTTTCGCAATTGCGAGACTTCCGTTAATTTGGTTGCTACAATTCGATCAAGAAACATGGCTATACGCTCCTGTAAATGAAATAAGATGCTGTAATTTCTCATAAGCGTCACCAGAGTCAATTACATGCTCTGCATAACGCACTCCGTTCTGCAAGGAATCGCATATACCCGACACATAGAAGCAAGCTCCACTATTAGCTAGAACAATATCACGATAAGCTCCACACTTTCCTTTAAAAACTTGTTTAATAATGTCTGCATTCACGTCAGCGTCACCACCAATCACATCCTGTAACTGATAGCGAGGCAATCCAAGTAGCTCAGGTGTCAATTCATATGTGTTGATGACACCATCACGCAATTCGGTTACCTTCGTTGCCGCAGATATGGATATTTCATCAATCCCATCTAAGGATGATACA
This sequence comes from Paenibacillus sp. P5_B5, assembly GCF_056400365.1. Taxonomy (NCBI): domain Bacteria; kingdom Bacillati; phylum Bacillota; class Bacilli; order Caryophanales; family Paenibacillaceae; genus Paenibacillus; species Paenibacillus sp. P5_B5. The sequence goes on along the minus strand of NZ_JBFULK010000001.1, from coordinate 305,870 downwards.
ACAAGTGCCCTTTTTAGACCAAGCTCACGAAGCGTCTGTGCCATCAGCTCCGTTTTGCTCCGATCGAACACGCCAAGTAATTGATGGTCTGCACCAGCTGGATTCGCTAGAGGGCCAAGTAAGTTAAAAATATTTCGCACGCCTATTTCCTTACGAGGACCGGCTGCATATTTCAATGATTGATGATAATGCTGTGCGAACATAAAGCAAATTCCAATTTCCTGTAAACATTTACTCGCAGCATCGCCAGGTAAAACTATATTCACACCAAGTGCTTCGAGCACATCAGCAGACCCGCTTCGAGAAGACATTCCTCTATTCCCATGCTTAGCTACCCTGACACCCCCTGCAGCAGCAACAATCGAAGCAGCAGTGGATATATTAAATGTACCCGCTCCATCCCCGCCTGTGCCCGCAGTATCTAGAAGATTATTCGGCTCGATGAATGACGACATGGCTTTGGCACGCATTGTTTCTGCAAAGCCTGTCACTTCATCTATGGTTTCACCCTTCATTCGAAGTGCGGTTAGCAATGAACCGATCTGAGCAGAAGTTGTCAAACCCTCCATAATATCATTCATTACGAAACGCGCCTCTTCACGATTAAGATGTTGACCTTCAATCACTTTAGCGATCGCTTTGGTTATATGAGCTTCATTGACATTCATTCGTTATCCCTACCCTTCTCATCTCAAGTTCAACACGACTTAGTAATGCTGATATCCACCAATAACCGACTCTTCTTCCTTCATTGTTGGAGAATTCGCCTGCACTTTCGATTCAGTTCCTGTAAACATTGCCTCTGCGACACGTATGGAAGTGATCAACGCTTTCGCTTTATTGACAGTCTCTAAATACTCATTCTCCGGAACCGAATCCCACACGATACCTGCTCCTGCTTGGATGTAAGCTTTCCCACCTTTAAATATTATCGTTCGAATCGTGATGCAAGTGTCCATATTCCCCGCAAATCCTAAATAGCCTATCGCTCCGCCATATGCTCCACGTGCTTCTTGTTCCAGCTCACTTATAATTTCCATTGCTCTAAGCTTAGGTGCTCCTGATACAGTTCCAGCAGGCATACACGATAATAGGGCATCATAGAAATCTTTATCCTTACGAAGTTTACCTGAGACATTAGAAACGATGTGCATCACATGTGAATAGCGTTCTATCTCCATCCAAGCATCACACTTAACTGATCCAAACTCTGAAACACGTCCGAGATCATTACGACCGAGATCAACTAACATTAAATGCTCAGCTCGTTCCTTATCATCTGCTAATAAATCTTGTTCTAGTGCTAAATCTTCTTCTTCTGTTTTACCTCTAGGTCTAGTTCCTGCAATTGGACGAGTTTCAACCTTCTCATCCTCAACTCGCACAAGAAGTTCGGGTGAAGTTCCCACGATAATCTCATCATCCATTTTCAAATAATACATATAGGGAGATGGATTCATCACACGAAGTACACGATATACTTGCAGCGGAGATACTTCTGTCTCTATTTCGAACCGTTGTGAGATGACCGTCTGAAAAATATCTCCTGCACGAATGTAATCTTTTATTTTCTCTACATTATGAATGAATTGCTTCTTCGTCACATTCGACTTTACATCCCCGAGCTCAATTTCCTCCGCAATCGGCATGTGTGAACCCATTAATGAATGAACTGGATTCTTCAATCGTTCTACAATCTCATTAATTTTGACAAGAGTCTGGTTATAAGCTTCTGCGATATCCTTATCTGTTGCATGCTGCGGAATATGAACATTCGCAATCACTTTGATCTGCTGCTTGATATGGTCAAATACAATAACCTGATCGCAGAACATGAACTGAATATCGTTCATTTGCAAATCATCTTTGCGATGAGCTTGCAGCTTCTCGTAGTATTGAAGCAAATCATATCCAAAGAATCCAACCGCACCACCTGTGAAACGAGGTAAACCTGGCAATGCGGGAGAAGAATAGGACCTCAGGTATGCTTTTAAAGTTTCAATGGGTTTATCAGATGAAAGGGTTGTCTGCTGTTTTGTTTCAACTCGCGTAACACCATTCTTGGCTTGAATCATAAGAAAAGGATCTCTGCCAATATAGGAATACTGAGCCCATTTAACCCCGCCCTCGACACTCTCTAGTAAAAAAGCTCGCTCCTCCTGATAAAACTGTTGAAACACCCGAATTGGTGTCTCTGTATCTGCAAGCACTGTACGTGAAATTGGGATTAGGTTATAGTTTTTCGCTAATACTTTGATATTCTCAAGCTCAACTAAACTCATGCTCATCTCTCCTCGATCATTTCTTTCCTATATAAAAAACAAAAAAACCTCTACAATTGTAGAGGTGGAAGTTCGTTTGTTTAAGACAAAACGACCTATAAGAAATGATGCTATTGTCCAAATCATGGACTCATGCATTTCCAAAGGTGAATAGACGAAAGTATAACTATAGTCTCGTTCAGAAACTACGGTCATGAAGTCAACAACTTCTACTTTCTTATTCATAAATCATACGGTTACTCCTATCTCTAACAGACAGGTTCGTTATATCCGCACATTTGCTCGCTCTGCTCATCTAAACTCTACTCGGCTCAACTCTACTTGGCTAAAATCTACTCAGCTAGAAATCTAATCATCTTCTCGGCTTAAACTTAATTAAAATTTCAACTTTACTCATTTATATGAGCTTAATCTTACTGTGGTTATCAGGTATTGTCAATAAACGTAAATAAGATTTATTTCATTCGCTATTTATTTGGCAGCATTGACAATGTCAGGACGCAATATGGTAGCATTTCTCAGATAAACATGACACATTTCATTCTGCTTCTTATTGGTGTTAACATGCACCATTAACCTTATACAAAGTGGTAATGAATTATCCACTGGAATCTCAAGTGCACACATGAGCGGGACAAGATCCCAACCTGCCATCTGACGAATAGCTCGTGCTGGGAATGTAGCTGTAACATCATCCGTAACAGTAACAATTACTGATCCAATGTCTTCTGGTGTAAACTCGTTCGCGGCAATAATTTGCTCGAGCAGCTCACTAGTAGCTTCTAATATTTCAATTTCTTCGTTCTTATCAACGGTTGTTGCTCCTCGAATTCCGCGTACATACATAAGTTATACTTCTCCCTTCAATTGTTCAAGCGTTTCACGTACCCATTCTGAAGATACGTTACGATTAATCTCTACTTCACCGATCATGGTAGGAATCACAAATACCATCTTGCCTTCTTTGAATTTCTTATCATGCGCCATAGCAGTCATAATGGCATCCACATCAAAGTGACTTGGCAAATATACAGGTAATTCGAATTTCTCTAATAAGCGCTTTGTCTGTGTATGAATTTCGGATGAATACCCTAGTTTTTGTGCAAGTAATGCAGAACCAACCATCCCAATAGAAATAGCTTCACCATGCAGCAATTCTCCATATCCTGCAACAGCTTCAAGCGCATGACCAATCGTATGACCTAGATTTAAGATTGCGCGAAGATCATTCTCACGCTCATCTTTGGAAACAACATGCGCTTTGATCCGGCAACCGCTATAAATCCCATGCTGGAGCGCATCTGTATCAAGGGCGAGCAGCTTATCAGCTGAACGGTCAAGCCATTCTACGAAATTAGCATCCCATATAAGGCCATGTTTGACCATTTCAGCGAGTCCGGAGCGAACCTCCCGCGAAGAGAGCGAACGCAAAGTTTCAACATCATACAGTACAAAATCTGGTTGATGAAACGCACCAATGATATTCTTGGCGAGTCGATGGTTGACCGCAACCTTTCCACCAACAGAAGAATCATGAGCTAGAATAGTTGTTGGAATCTGTACAAACCGGATTCCGCGCATATAAGTAGCTGCGACGAAGCCTGCAAGGTCACCAATGACACCGCCTCCTAAAGCGATGACCGCTGAATTACGATCCAAATTACCTGTTAATGCCGTCGTTACGATCTCCTCAAGCATTGAAAGTGATTTGGTTTTCTCTCCAGCTGGCACGATATGTGGAACTACCGTATAACCTGCTTTAAGAAGCCCTTCCGAAACATATTCCAGATATAAAGGAGCAATAGTCTCATCTGTCACAATCAGTAATGGAGATCTAGTTCCGAAACCATGATGATGTAAATACTTGCCTACATCACCAAGTAGCTTTTCTCCTATATAGATTGGATACGAACGGTCACCTAATTCAACCTTTAATTCGACCAGGCTCGACATTTTAGTATCCCTCCACTTGTTTGCGGTATTGCTCTAAATTGTTACGAATTTCTTCTAGAGAATCTCCGCCAAACTTCTCCATAAATGCTTGTGCGATTTCCCAAGCAATAACATTCTCCATAATGACTGCTGCTGCAGGCACAGCGCAAGTATCTGAACGTTCTACCTGTGCAGTGAACGGTTCTTTCGTATCAATATCAACACTCGGCAATGGCTTATACAAAGTTGAAATTGGCTTCATTACACCGCGTACAATGATAGGTGCTCCATTAGTCATACCACCTTCAAAGCCACCCGCATTATTAGACGAACGGTAGTATCCACGATCTTCCGAATACATAATCGGATCATGAACTTTGGATCCTGGACGCTGTGCCATCTCAAAACCAAGACCAAATTCAACACCTTTGAAGGCTTGGATTGAAACTACAGCTTGTGCGATTCTTCCATCTAACTTGCGGTCCCATTGAACATGACTACCTAAACCAACAGACACACCTTCGACGATAACTTCAACAATTCCACCAAGCGTATCACCTGCAGCTTTGGCTACATCAATTGCAGCGATCATAGCTGCTTCTGCATCCTTGTCTGTCACTCGAACGGGAGATTCCTCTGTAATCTCGATGAGTTCATCGATTGGTAAATCGCTTCTCTGCGCTACTACATCACCAATTCTGATAACTTGACAAGCAAGCTTAATTCCGAATTGCGCAAGCAATTGTTTGGCAATTGCCCCAACTGCTACACGCATTGTTGTTTCACGTGCAGATGAACGTTCTAGAATGTTACGCAAATCCTTCTGATTATATTTTAATCCGCCACTTAAATCAGCGTGGCCAGGTCTAGGTCTATGTACACGTCTCTTCGCTTCACCATCTTCGATCGGTTCAACATTCATGATGGCAGTCCAGCTTTTAAAATCCTTGTTCACAACTTCAAGCGCGATTGGAGCTCCTGTTGTTCTGCCGTGTCTTACTCCACCCACAATGTTCGCTGTATCTTTCTCTATAAGCATCCGGCGACCACGACCATGACCTTTCTGACGACGACCAAGCTGAAAGTTTATTGCTTCAAAATCTATCTCCACATTGCTCGGCATTCCCTCAATAATTGCAGTTAACTGTGGACCATGTGTTTCACCTGCTGTCAAATATCTCATCGTAATCTCTCCTCTTTCATAACTTCTGATTAACTCCTAAGTCTATCACACTTTATTACATCAATGCGCTAATTTTATGCATATTATAAAAGAAAATTGAATAAAAAGAAAGAACACGCCAATGCCGGTTAGACAAAAGCGTGTTCATATTAACGATTATTCGTCGTACTGTAATCCATCCTAGACGGTACCAGGAGCCATTTCTTTTGGAATGAAACCGGGTATCTCAGTCATCTCAGGCTCGTTCATTAATCCAATAACATTTATGGAGTCTACTCCCAAAATCTGTGCGCATTCCTGCATCGTAATGAATCCACGACGATAAGCAGAAATGACCTTTCTTTTATCCATCATATAACCTCCAGTGATGTCGTAAGGAACGGATTTCTTCCTATTTAACATAGTATTGGAATGATTGGGAAAGGTTATACACTCGAACCACATTATTACATTAATATACTTTCTGCCCAATATTAGATGGCGTACCCACTTCCACCTGTTTACGGTAAAAGAAAGTATCTACCGTTTCTAATTGATAATGAGCTGGATTAAATATTTGTTCAGTCGAGCCTACAAACAATAATCCACCGGGTTTCAATGCACGTGAAAATTTATGGAACAAGAGATCCTTAGCTTCATCCGTAAAGTAAATAATTACATTCCGACAAACAATCAAATCAAACTCATTTTCAAAAGAATCAACGAGAAGATTCTGTTTCTTGAAAGTAACTTGTTTCTTCAATTCATCCGTAATATAAATGAGCTCATCTTGTTGACGAAAATATTTATGCAGGTAGGGTGCAGGCACTTCACGAACAGATCGAACTAAATACTCGCCTTGTCGTGCTTTATCAAGCGCTTGCTCATCGATATCAGAAGCAAGTAAATACGCATCATTCAAAGCATGCTTCTCAGCTAATATCATAGCTAATGTATAAGGTTCTTCGCCAGTTGAACAAGCAGCACTCCAAACCTTCAGCCTTCGATTATTAGCCAATAACTCTGGTAAAAATCGATCTACTAGAATAGACCAACGATAACTGTTCCGCCAAAATTCTGACACATTTATCGTCATTCTGTCTAGGAATTCATTCAAAAGCGTTTTGTTTTGCTTCATCGCTTCGAAATAAGCCGAAAAAGTATCAAAACCACGTTTAATACGAAGTGTCGTTAACCGTCGCTTCATCTGGGTCTCTTTGTATTGTGCTAGATCTATCGAAGTGTACGCTTTAATAGCTTCAACAAAACGTGTAAAATCGCGATCCTCCATGTGCCTACACACCTCTGCAAAATAATATGTTACATCCAGCTTTGAATTTCACGCGTATAATCAAGTATTTCTTCTGGTTTAAAGAAATTATTGATTTCTTTCTCAGCATTTTCTGGGGAATCTGATCCATGAATCAAATTCATGCCTGTATGTAATGCGAAGTCACCACGAATTGTGCCTGGTGCAGCATCAAGAACATTCGTTTTACCCATAAGTGTACGTGAAAGAGTGATTACTTGATCTCCTTGCCATACCATTGCGAATACAGGACCTGATGTAATGAAATCAATCAACTCACCAAAAAATGATTTGCTTGCAAGGTCCGCATAATGCTTCTCAGCTTGTTCTCTGCTAATTGTCATTAGTTTAGCGCCAACAAGTTGAAATCCTTTGCTCTCAAGACGTTTAACTATTTCCCCTACTAAACCGCGTTGAACACCGTCAGGTTTAACCATTAGGAATGTTTTTTCCATGAAAAAATGCCTCCATTGTATGTTAAAGTTGAAATACCAGTTTTAACTATACAATGCAAGCGTTTAATTAGCAATTGAAAAGAGTGATTGTTCACAAGATTCAGGAAAAGTCTGAATAATTGATGATATTTTGGCTTTAATAGGAACGTTCTCCTATAAAATGGGCAATTTCTTTCAATTCGCGCTTTGCTAAGATATCAGGTAAATCATCAAGAGAAGCAATTGCTTTCGTGATATATCGCTGAGCTAAATGACTAGCTCTGTCGATACCATCCGAGCTTTTCACCATTTGAATAACTGGGGATATATTCATCTGACCATCTGTCTCCTGGATGAGTTGTAATTCTCCCCGTATTGCTAGACTTAGTGCAGGGTCTTGCAATGCATAAATAACAGGCAACGTAATATTGCCCTGTTTAAGATCACTGCCTGGCGGCTTGCCAATTTCCTTCTCAGTTCCACATAGATCAAGAATATCATCACGTATTTGGAATGCCATACCGACATAATACCCAAAATCGTACAGTTTGCGAGAAGCATAATCCGAAGCACCAGCTGCAATCGCACCTAATTGACAAGAAATAGCTATTAAAAGTGCTGTTTTGCGTTTAATACGAAGTAGATAATCTCGCAGTCTTTGATTGGTATCATAGAAGAAACGAATTTGTTCCATTTCACCTATACACACTTCGACCATCGCATTAGACATAATCTGATGTAGAGCTGGGTTCTTGATATTCGTCAATTCTTGAAGTGCTTTAGCAATAATATAATCGCCTGTGTACATAGCTATTCGATTATCCCATTTGGTACGAACAGTCAATTGCCCTCTTCTTGTGTTAGCATCATCAATTACATCATCATGGACTAACGAAGCCATATGTATAAGTTCTAAAGATACTGCCACATGCTGAATCTGGGTGATGCTATACGTTCCAAACTCCCCACCGAGCATTACAAATACAGGACGTATTCGTTTGCCTCCTGCTTTAAGTAAGTGTAAGGAGGCATCGTACAGCAAGGCATATTCAGATCGAATTGTCGCTTCAAGCTGCTTTTCAATAATATCTATTTCTTTTTTCTTACGTGAATAAATGTCCGTCAGTTTCATTCCGTCACCCATGTCACTAATTTTTCTGACTAAATTTAGAGAAGCTTGAGCGGTACTCGCTTAGACAGAAGTCCGAGTTCCCAAGCGTATCGATAATATAAATTCAGTCCTTCCCATTGTTCAGAACCAAAATCATAACACAAATCATTAAAATAATGAAGCCAATAACTCTCTGTTCCACCTATACTCGCCTGGGCATCATGAATCATGGAAGCCGGATCTGCAAGTGATTGTTGTTTACTATGTATAAATGCCTGGTGTAAATTATCAATGAGCTCTGGATACTGACGAACTGCTTCTTCTCGAATTGCCCATACGGCAAATGTCATCCCTTTGCCTGTCCATTTTCTCCATTCTTGCCCAAGATCTGTTACCATATACCCCGTTTCCGTCCAGCTTGCACGGATAGCATCGTCCCCTATCAACAAGGCACCATCATGCTCTTTCATCATTTCATCAAGATTAGGGCTACTTGTCGTATATTCAGGCGTACCACCATAAAACTTCTGTATGATGATTTTCAGTAAGTTCACTGAAGTAGCTGAAGCACTAGTTAAGGCAATGCGACCATTCTTTATTTGATCGAGCGGTTTACGATGAAATAGAAGGATAGAGTTGACTTCATTCTTCGCACTAACGGATAACTCTGGACACAATACATATGAATCATAGTTTTCTCCGTAAGCGAATGAAGAGATCGGCCCCATATCAATATCACCTGATGCCATAGCTTTGTTTAAGGTTGAAGGCACCTGTTCAATAAACTGAACCGAATCACCAAACTTTGCAAATGGAAAATAATAAAAAATAGGCCAAACGTTCGAATAAGTAATCCGTCCGACCCTAATCTGTGCAGATTGTTTATTCATGTTTATCTCCCCATCTAGTAAACAATTTATGTTCAATTCCCATATTGTCTAATACTTTACCGACTAGAAAATCAACAATATCATCAATTGTTTTGGGACCATAATAATAAGCTGGCATAGCAGGAATCAATCGTACGCCCATCCGAGTTAGTGTTAGCATATTCTCCAAATGAATCGCATGTAAGGGGGTTTCCCTTGGAACAATAATGAGCTTACGACCTTCCTTTAACATCACATCTGCAGCACGTTCTAGCAAATTCCCAGAAGCGGCATGTGCAATACCTGATAAAGTCCCCATTGAACAAGGTATAATTACTAGTCCTTCAACAAGATAGGAGCCTGAAGCAATACTTGCTCCAATATCTACAATCTTGTGGTATTCAAACGTGCCTGGAAACGAACTAAACCGTTGTTCGATTGTCTCCCTGCGTTCACCTAATTCTTCATTCAGAACACGCCAGCCAGCGTCTGTTACAAGCAGATGCAGGTGGTGTCCTTTATTCAATAACTCTTCACATAGTCTGATCCCGTAAATAGCTCCACTTGCTCCTGTAATTCCAACAGCCCAAGCTTTCATATTCTGTCTACCTCACTAATACCAAGTCTATAAATGTAAAAGAGAATACAACTAAGCTTAACACGCCATTCATCATGAAAAACGCAGCATTGAGCTTTGACAAATCATTTGGTGATACTAATCGATGTTCATAAATTAAAATCATATAAGCAATAATAAGACCAATTAAATAAACAAAACTCAAATTAGTCATAAAAAACATCGTTAAAAGTCCAATAGCGGTTAAGATATGAAACAACCGTGCAATGAATAACCCCTTTGAAACTCCAAACCGGCTTGGAATGGAATAAACACCCGTAGATCTTTCAGACTCAGCGTCTTGGCATGCATAAATGATATCAAATCCTGCAGTCCAAAGTGCGATTGTGAAATAAAGGACCAGAGATACACCATTGACTTCTCCTGTAACGGCTACCCAGCCACCCATAGGGCCCATTGCAATTGTTAAGCCAAGGACAATATGACATAACCAAGTAAATCGTTTGGTATAGGAATAGAATACTAGGAAAACAACAGCGATTGGTAATAACTTCATCGATAACGGATTTAAATTATAGGTTGCCCAAAAGAATAGAACAAAAGATATAATGACGAACAACATGGTAGTTCCCACTGATATAAGTCCTGTTGGAATCGCTCTCCCTGCTGTACGAGGGTTCTTGCTATCGATCGCTTTATCAATAATGCGATTAAGTCCCATAGCAGCTGTTCTTGCACCAACCATAGCAAGTGTAACCCAGCCAATTTGCGACCAGGAAGGTAAAGTATTAAACACTACCACTGAACCAAGGAGTGCTCCCATAAAGGCAAATGGTAGTGCGAAGATCGAGTGTTCAAACTTAATCATTTCTAGAAAAATCTTAACTTTATTCCACATAATTAGATCTACACTCCCAAATCATACGTTCATTTATCTCCTATATGCAAGGCAGCAATTCCACCAAACAAAGCGTAAACTTCCACTTCTTTAAGTCCTGTTTCTCTAAAAATAGTAGCTAATTGCTTATGATCCGGGAAAACTGCTAGTGACTCAGGCAACCAGCGGTACTGCTCATATCGATTAGCAATCAGTTTACCAAGCAACGGTAATACTTTCTGAAAATAGAAATAATAGATTCCTTTAAATGGCTGCCAAGTAGGCTTGGACAATTCCAGGCAAACTACTTTTCCTCCTGGCTTAACCACTCTACGCATTTCTTTTAACACTTGATGAAGATCAGGAACATTCCGAAGTCCGAAACCAATCGTTACATAATCAAATGAATTATCTTCAAAAGGTAAACTCATTGCATTACCCTGAATCAGATTAATTTGCTGCTGTAATCCAGCAGAAGTAACTTTACGCTTACCAACTTCAAGCATATTCTGAGAAAAATCCAGACCGACGATACGACCAGTGTCACTAGCTTGTGCTAGTGAAATTGTCCAATCGCAAGTACCACAGCATAGATCGAGTGCAGTTTGTCCTCTCTGAACATCCATTTTACGCATCGTAAACTTCCGCCAAGCCTTGTGACGACGGAAACTCGTAATATCGTTCATTAGATCATATTTGGGAGCAATGCTTTCAAACACCTCATGTACGAACTGCTCCTTGGATTTAACTTTCATTCTTCGCTCTCCTATAAAGTTCAGTTATTATATTTCGCTTGATACATGTGTTTTCGTGATAAAGCGTTTATATGGCTCTCCAATTAGCAGCAAGTCATTCTTTAAGCTCTCAGGTACACAATCATGAGCTTTCACACTATATGCCCTGTAACAGCTTTCTAACTGCTCGTTAAGATGAGATGAAATTCGGTATTTATGAACCATTGCTCGCAATTTAGTATAATCCCAGTCTCCATGCTGCAGGCCTTTACGATCTTCTCTCGAACCTTTGTGCATGATATACCAGAATCCGTAGCTCTCTCTAAAATCAGAAGCAGATTCCAATCTGTATAATTCTTCAAGTAAAACTTCACTGCGAATGAGTGAATCAACTATCTCTGGCCATACCGAGCGATTAGCCTCACTAATTAAATTCGTATATCCAAGGAGAAGTTGAGACTTCATCTGAACCTTAAGCTGTAGATACTCTTCAGCACGCAGGTGTAAACTTTTTATTTTCATATACAACATCATCTTCAAACGATTGGTTTCACAAATACTTGCCGATAGAATCTTGATTAGTTCGATGTCATTCGATTTAGACAATAGCTGGTAAAATCTCGAGGAGAAATAATCACCTGCAAGAACTTTAAGCTGCCTCTCACGTGAAGCTGACTTCTCCTTGTTGTCATTCGATACGGAGACCAAATCATGTGTATCCATACCCATCTGCAAAAGAGATACAACAAGCGTATATAATTCACTTGATTGCTTCATTTCTTCGTCTTTCTCTAGAAATGCATACAACAAGCGAGTCCTAGATTCTGGAATGTTAGGTAAGTCTGTATGAATTGTAATCATGTCGTAATCTGTATACTGTTTTGCGATTTCAGGAATTCGATATCCGCTCATGTAATCCTCCGTACCTTTTGCCGTTATCCAGCTAAATACATTTCAGATAATTATAGCACAGTCAAATGATTTGCGCACAATTCCTGTAATCCGTTACCATTCCAATTTTCAACTAGAAAATCGTCCCGACCACCTTGGTGTAAACATAATTTGAAAATTGGATTCCATTTCTTTACGATAAAAATTCGAACTTTTGTCAAACTTATTCGCAGATAAACCATTGGCATCATTGCGCTTTAGGTCAGTTGATAATAACAAGGTGTTCGTAGGATAGCTTCCGTCCGCATTCGGATCAGATTCAAACACTCGTACAAGCACTCGGTTCAAGTTAGTCGTTCGCTTTATTGTAGATTGAGCGACTTCATACAAATCATGATATACCGATGCCTTATCTGTTTTACTCGTTATAATTAAATCAATGGATAAAATCGTATGATTCAGCTTCACTTTACGAATCCGCATTTGAACAGGAACTCCCGCAATTAAATCAACCAGATTATCCTCATTCACGAATGTGACTCTCTGATCCTCTGCTGGATGTAAATAAAGTGTAGGAAACCACGACATTGCAATGATAATTCCAAATGAAATGGCCGCGATGGTCACAACCAGTATTAGCTTTTTCCACATACAAATGGCACCCCCTTACACCATTGTACAAAGAAAAAAAGCAGGCTATGCCTGCATCGCATTAATCTTCTGTATCAATTGTTCCAAACTTGGTATAAATGACAGCTTTACCTCTTACCTTAACCGCTGAAGTATGATCGGTAAATTGGGCTATCATCACTTCACCCTTGTCCAATTTCTCTGAATGATGAAAACGAGTATCTTGTCCACGAGTTAATCCGATAACGTGAACTCCGTTTTCTTTGGCTTTAATCACAAAATGATCATTTTGATTAGCTTCCACTTGACATATCCTCCTAAATAATAAATAAAAGACACTCCACCCTAATCACATTGCACTAAAATCAGAGCTGCAGTGTTTCCAGAGGTATGTCTTTCAACTTATCGGAGTAACACGATTTGAACGTGCGACCTCACCCACCCCAAGGGTGCGCGCTACCAGGCTGCGCTATACCCCGATGTTGTACCTCATGAATACGGTCTCATAAGTGGATAGAACCACTTAGATCCTCATATCTAACTCCAATTGTAAATTGGTCGTTGTCGAAAGTAAAGTAATTTGAGGAGCTAAGCAAGAACTTGTTCGATATGTATGGATGAATCTTTACTCAGATCCAGAAAGCGATCTTGTAGGTTAACAAGTGGATAGATGGGTGCATGAGGATTAATCATGACGATATTACCAATTCTTCCGTCAGTTAGTAACACATCATTACCAACGAGTGACTGCATCATTTTGTCCATAAACACATGAATAATGCGCGGATCGAATTCTCCAAATGAATTATGATGCATCAGTTTAAGCGTTTCATAGAAAGGTGATGCGTTCCGATAAGGCCGATCTGATGATACAGCATGGAATACATCAGCTACCGCGACGATTCTGCTGAATAAATCAATCTTGTCTCCGAGTATTCCAAATGGATAACCACTTCCATCATTGCGTTCATGATGCTGAAGTGCGACAAGTGCTTGGCGATGACTGAGCCCAACCGTATCCTTCAGCATCTCATAACCGAATATGGCATGTTTTTTCATCAATTCAAGTTCGCTAGGCTCAAGCTTCCCTTTCTTGTTCAGTAGTTCCATGGGAATCTTGACTTTACCAACATCATGCAGAGTGGCTGCAAGTGTAAGTTGAGCTAATTCAGAATCATTGAGCTTTATCCACTTACCTATTAGGTTAGATAGTATCCCTACTGCAATATTGTGACGGAACGTGTAGTCATCCTTTGACTGCAAGGAAGAGAATAATTTATAAAGACCTGGTTGTTCGGTCGTTTGGTTAATCATTGGAATAACCGTTTTTCGAATATCCATAAGAGGTACTTGCTTGCTATGACGCATCTCTGTAAAAATTTCTTCAACCTGGTAAGTAGATTCGTTCACAAGGTTATCGATGTCTACACTAGTACGCGCTTCTTCAAAAGCTTGATCTTGAAAATCATTCCTATTTAAGAAAACTTGATGCATTTCTAGTTTTCGAATTTGTTCTTCGTCGATTACAGTCATTGCAGGTACTATGAGCAAACCCGAAGTATTAAAAACATCTCGCTTCAATTGTTTACCGTAAACTCCACCTTGTAATTTAGGATGAAGAGAATGCATAGCATCACCTCTTTCTAATTTCAGTTATATTCATAATTTTCATAATAAACAATATATAACAAACAAACAATCTCTAATTTCGAGACCATTTGACTCTTTCAAACAGAAAAGAATGCAACAAAAAAACCGTGTAGGACTTCCGACACGGTTTTATTTGTCAACCAATATGTAGCAACAACGAATTATTGAATTCCGTCTTTAAGTGCTTTACCTGGTTTAAATGCTGGTATTTTACTAGCAGGAATTTCGATTTCTTGACCCGTTTGAGGATTACGCCCTTTACGAGCGGAACGCTCACGAACCTCAAAGTTACCGAATCCAACTAGTTGTACTTTATCCCCTTGTTGCAATGCGGAAGAAATAGCTTCAAATACAGCGTCAACTGCTTTTGTTGCATCTTTCTTAGATAGTTCAGAGGTCTCAGCCACTTTCGTGATCAATTCAGATTTGTTCATGCGATTCACCTCCTCCCAAAAGGAATGAAATTGCTTTTACTCCCTGTTTTCACCGATTTCCTATAAATTATACACGGAAAGCATGAAGAAACGAATAATCGTTCATATCAAGGTAAGCATATCCTATGGTTATATGTCTAGCTTCAGTTGTTGTTTTAGCTAATCAGATCAACTAAAACAATAAATTCATAGTAATATACCCGTATAGCAATTTCAAGTCCACAAACTCCTTTTCATAAAAAAAAGGAAAAAGCAGGAGGAAAGACTTACATAATTGTAAATATTTCTGATACAAAAATAGCACAAAAGTAACATGTTAGAATTATATAAATTTATACTTAATTATTGGGCCAATAAAAAGACTGCTGACAACTAAGTGTCAACAGCTTCTTAGATACAAGCTATAGTATAATCGCGATTAAACCACCTGAACCCTCATTAATAATTCGTCCCAATGTTTCTTGGAGCTTATATCTTGCGTTATCAGGCATCATAGCGAGCTTACCTTGTATTCCTTCTCGAACGATCGAATGCAGTGATCTTCCAAAAATATCAGATTCCCAAATTTTGAGTGGATTATCCTCGAAATCCTGCATGAGATAACGGACCAGCTCTTCACTTTGCTTCTCTGTACCGATAATTGGTGAGAACTCAGATTCAACATCTACACGAATCATATGAATCGATGGCGCAGTTGCCTTGAGTCTGACACCAAATCGTGAGCCCTGCCTGATCAGTTCTGGCTCGTCTAAAGCCATTTCTGCTAAGGTAGGAGGTGCAATTCCATAACCCGTCGTCTTGACCATCTCTAGCGCTTCTGCAAACTGATCGTATTCACGCTTAGCGTGCGTAAATTCCTGCATCAGCTGCAGTAAATGATCCTTACCACGAATTTCTACACCAACAACTTCCATTAGAATCTTATCGTACAGTTCATCTGGCGCATACAGATCGATCTCTGCAACACCTTGCCCCATATTCATACCAGCGAGAGCAGCTCGATCAATAAATTCATATTCATTGAACTGACTAACTACGCGATCAACATCACGGAGTCGTCTGATATCCTGTACTGTCTCACGAACAGAATTCTCGAAATTTCCACGAAGCCAGTGCTTCTCATTTAGTACCATGACCCAGCTAGGTAGATTAACGTTAACTTCATGAACCGGGAATTCATATAGAACTTCCCGTAGAACAGAGATCATCTCTTCTTCGCCTGCAGTTGCAACACTCATTGTAACGACAGGAATATCATATTTGGCTTGAAGATCAGTTCTCATCTCTTGCGCGTGATCACTAAACGGCTTGAGAGAGTTAATAATGACGATGAAGGGTTTACCTACTTCTTTCAATTCAGCAATCACGCGTTCTTCAGCTAGCACATACGATGATCTTGGAATATCCGAAATTGTACCATCAGTTGTTACAACAACACCGAGTGTGGAATGCTCTTGAATGACTTTACGAGTACCGATTTCAGCTGCTTCTTGGAACGGTATCGGTTCATCAAACCATGGTGTAGAAATCATTCTTGGTCCATTCTCGTCCTCATAGCCTTTAGCGCCATCCACCGTGTATCCAACGCAATCTACCAAACGTACATTGACGTTCAAGCCTTCAGCAACTGAAATTTGCACCGCAGTATTCGGAACAAACTTAGGCTCTGTTGTCATTATCGTTCTTCCCGCAGCACTTTGTGGAAGTTCATCTATCGCTCTTATGCGATCACTTTCACTTTGAATGTTAGGGAGTACGATTGATTCCATAAATCGTTTAATAAAGGTTGATTTACCCGTACGGACTGCACCAACGACACCTAAGTAAATGTCTCCTCCAGTTCGTTCTGCAATATCCTTAAAAATATCCACTTTTTCCAATGAAGTCCCCTCCTAGCAGGATTCGCCTACTTTTCGTAGGAAAATGCTTCTTCACATTTTATAATGGTGAAGCTATTTCCTCTTGACACGCTACTATGATAGAAATATATGTACAGGTAGTAGAAATATGATTGTTTCCCTTAAAAATATATGTGTTTACTGTCAACTTATTCTGAACAATTGAGATAAACAAAAACACCCCTACCCTGCTTTCCCAAGCAAAGTAAAGGTGTAGCCCTATTTATTATTCATTTCGAGGTATTGGATGCCCTTCATCCCAATAATAAGGGACGGACTGAATAGGTACGAATGGCGTGTTATGGACGAGCAAGTCTCTTAAATCTTCTTTAGAGGTTAATTGACTTTGCAACCCTTTACTATCAATCAATTTCATTAAATCAAAAGCATACTCAATACTGACCACACCTGATTCCTCTATGAGAAAGTTTAATTCATTATTGCGATTATAAACGGAATTAACCTTTATTTTTTCTTGTTTCAATTGTTCTAGGTCAAGTGAATAGAAGTTTGCACTGATCTGCTTACCCAGAGGTAATTTACCATTATTTTCATTTCTATATGTATTCACTTTATCTTGGATTTGGTTAACGGCTTGATAAGAGGCGACATCGAGCAGCTTAACCTTGGGGTTCTCATCCGCATCAACAATAACATATATGTATCCACCGCCACTTTCGAAAGCATTCGCAGGTAATGTTGTAAGTAGACGGTATTGCTGTATTAATCCAAAATCAACTTTATACTTCTCATATAGCGGTGTATCCATTGTACTGTTCTTAATCGGGAGTATATGTCCCCCTTTCATTTCACGGTACTTGTCAATGGCACCTTGTACAACCGTTATGAATTCCTCAGGATTTGTTTGGTTTTGCTTAAGCTCATCCTTAGGGTAGAAGCACCCCGTCATGATTGTCATCATGCTAATAAGCA
Organism: Paenibacillus sp. P5_B5; assembly: GCF_056400365.1. NCBI lineage: Bacteria > Bacillati > Bacillota > Bacilli > Caryophanales > Paenibacillaceae > Paenibacillus > Paenibacillus sp. P5_B5. The sequence goes on along the minus strand of NZ_JBFULK010000001.1, from coordinate 288,147 downwards.
GAACAACGACTAAACCTTGGCTTATATGTTTCAACAGTGATCCAACACCTTTTATAAGTTATTAGGTAAACATCCAATCATCATCTTCTTTTTGCTTAGCTAACTGCTTACGTATCGCACTTTTGAGAGGATCTTCTGGAACTGTTACACTGACGTCCCCCTCTACCCTCGCCTGACAGGACAGTCTAACCCCTTGTAGTAATTCACTCCCAAGCTTCCTGCGTTCATTAAGAGCCGGCTCTGATAGCCCAGCTTGATCCTTATCAACATTCACTTTACACATCAAGCACGCGGCTTTACCGCCACAACGTGTTCGTATAGCAACACCAGCTCGTCTACTTGCGTCAAGCAGTGTAGTGCCTTGTTTTACCTTAGCCTTTTTACCCTCAGGCAGAAAGGTTACTTCTACCATATTCATTGCACATTATCCTCTACATATACATAATACTTCTAATAATAATTTCAACATAACACCTGAAATTTATGAAGTTAGACCAAAGAAACCACCATCATGGGCATTGCAATAATTAACATAGCAAAAGCAACGACTGATAATACGAACTTAACAGCCCCTTTTGTTCTTGTTCTGGCAAAAGTAATTAGCAAAGACGCCAAAACTAATAACAGGATCGCACCTAAAGAAATATACATTTTCGTCATACTTGACATAATTAATAATAACCTCCTAGAAACATAACCAGCTACTAATAATAAAATACTGAAAAATATAATAATCAAATAACAATCATTATAGCATTTAACAAATTCTTTGGAAAATGAACAAAAACGCACAAATACTTGTGTAACTGACTATCCATAAAGGAATATAGAGTAATGTTTTCCTTTCATTACAACAAATAAGCCTCCAAATCCACAATTAGAGTGGAAGTGAAGGCTTCATTCTCTCGAATCATTATTGCATGATCTACGAGACAGACTTAAGATTATTTTTTGAGTAATGCACCCATAAGCTGTGTGATGTTCGATCCGTCAAGATCACTAGATTTGACTGCATTGACAATCTCTTTAATAGTTTCTTCTGACACTGGAACATTCACAAGTGAAGCCACTTGATTAATTAACTGGCGAAGCTGAGCTTCACTCTTAACTGTTGAAGATTTTACACCGCTGGCTAATTTCTGTATATCTTTCTCGGAAACAGCCTTACCGGTTTTTTTCTTAACAGTGTTTAACACATTTTTAGAAAAATCCTTACTTGACATTTCAGCGCCTCCTTACATAAATGGACCCAAGCCTGCTGTTCGATTCCTTAGTCATTCAGCAACTCAGGTCCTGTCTATGGTATTATATGACGCCTTCATGTATACGTGTGGGCTGTGGATTACAACCACTCCGATTGTCCACTCTTAGCTACCTCTTCAAGCTCCCGCGTACGGACACGACCCATTAGAGCCTCCACAGCTTGCTTCGGCGGCTTGTTCTCGAACAAAACCCGGTAAAGTTCTGTCGTAATCGGCATCGTTACTTGATATTCAGCAGCTAAGGTGTAAGCTGCCTTCGTTGTTTTCACACCTTCAACGACCATTCCCATCTCTCTGAGAACATCCTCTAATGCCATCCCCTGGGCAAGCATGGAACCAGCACGCCAGTTCCGACTATGACTACTTGTACATGTCACGATCAAGTCCCCGACGCCAGCTAGGCCGGCAAATGTAAGCGGGTTAGCGCCCATATCAGCGCCTAGCCTCGCAATTTCAACTAGACCTCTTGTCATGAGCGCAGCCTTGGCGTTGTCACCAAAGCCAAGCCCATCCGACAGACCAGCTCCAAGCGCGATGATATTCTTAAGTGCTCCACCAACCTCGACACCAATAACGTCTGGATTTGTGTAAACACGGAAGTACGAATTAATAAATAAATCCTGCGCAGCTTCAGCACAATCATCGTCTTCTGATGCTACAACTATCGTTGTTGGATTACGGCGAATCACTTCTTCAGCGTGACTTGGACCAGACAACACAACGATTCGCTTGGAATCAATCTGTGGTAATTCTTCCGCAATTACCTGTGTCATCCGTTTAAGCGAGTCAGCTTCAAAGCCTTTAGTCGCATGTATGATCAGCATATCAGACTTAATATAAGGCTGCATTGCAGTTACAACCTCACGCATACCAGAAGAAGGAACAACAAGCAGAATTGCAGTTGCATTCTTAACGGCCTCTTCTAGAGAAGTTGTTGCTACGATCCGTTCAGACAACTTCGTCCCAGGCAAGAAGTGTTCATTCGTATGTAGCTCATTAATTTCTTTGACTTGTTCATTACGTCTAGACCAAAGCGCTACATCAATCTGGTTTTCCGCTAATACTGATGCAAGCGCTGTACCCCAAGAACCTGCTACTATGACCGCAACTTTTCTATTCATGACTTTAATTCCCCCATCGTTTATCACACCTTATTTCGCGCCGATCTTATTCTCCTTACCATGCGCGAGCTTAACAATGTTGCTACGATGCCTAATAAATGCAAACACACCGATGACTATACTTCCTATGATGATTTCATAAGGTTTGCCCATTATCCAAATAAAGATAGGTAGAAGTCCAGCAAAAATAAGAGAGCCAAGTGATACATATCGAGTAATGAATATAGAAATAATGGCAATAATCCCGGCAAACAGTGCCGGAAGAAAACTTAATGTCGCCATAGCGCCAATTGTGGTAGCAATTCCTTTGCCTCCACGGAATCCAAAGAAAATAGGCCAGTTATGGCCAGCAATGACAGCAAGAGCACACAAAACTGATACCCAAACTACATCTGTCATCCACATACCGATCCAAACAGCGATCATTGCCTTAAATACATCCAGTAGAAGAACCGCAATAGCGGGTCCTTTACCAAGAACGCGGAGCGTATTCGTTGCCCCCGCGTTTCCTGAACCATACTTACGAATATCGATTCCCTTAACAAATTTGGCAATAATGAAGCTAAAGCTGATTGAGCCTATCAAATAGCTGGCTACTATGGCTAATACGCTTTGCAAGAGCCCTCTCTCCTATTCATCCCCTGATTTTTTGCGAGTAAAGATTCGTATTGGCGTCCCTTCGAAACCGAAAGCTGCACGAATTTTATTTTCCAAAAAGCGTTCATATGAAAAATGCATAAGCTCTGGATCATTGACGAAAAACGCAAATGCAGGAGGTTTAACTGTAACTTGAGTCGCATAATTAATTCGTAATCTTCTACCTTTATCTGTAGGAGGTGGATTAAATGTCACAGCATCTGATACTACATCATTCAGTACATTCGTCTTAATCCGCATCGAGTGCTGCTCAGCTACCTGATCAACAATTGGGAGAATGCGATTCACACGTTGATGTGTTTTGGCTGATACAAATACAAGCGGAGCATAGGTCATGAACAAGAAATGATCGCGTATTTTTTGTGTGAATTGGTGTAGTGTTTTATCATCTTTCTCTACAACATCCCATTTGTTTACGACGAAAATAGCTGCTTTTCCTGCATCATGTGCATAACCAGCAATATGCTTGTCCTGCTCAATGATACCTTCTTCACCATTAATAACTACGAGCACCACATCTGCACGCTCAATTGCTTTAAGTGCACGCATAACAGAGTATTTCTCAATGTTCTCATATACTTTGCCTCGTTTACGCATACCCGCGGTATCAATGATCACATATTTCTGTCCATCTTTCTCAAACGTTGTATCAATCGCATCACGAGTGGTACCCGCTTCACTGGAGACGATAACTCTCTCTTCACCAAGAATAGCATTCACTAGTGATGATTTACCGACATTCGGTCGACCAATAAGAGCCACCTTAATGACCTCATCTCCATATTCCTCTTCTTGCTCATCCGGAAAATGCTTTGCGCATGCTTCCAGAAGATCTCCAATTCCAATCCCATGAGACCCTGATATTGCTACTGGATCTCCAAAGCCTAGGGAATAGAACTCATAAATTTCATCTTGACGTTTAAAATTATCTACCTTGTTAACAGCTAGCACTATGGGTTTACGTGAACGGAACAATAATTGTGCTACTTCTTCATCAGCCGGTGTAATACCTGCTTTTGCATCAACCATGAACACAATTACGTCAGCTTCTTCGATCGCAAGTTCGGCTTGTACACGCATAGATCTTAGAATCTCATTGTCACCTTCAAGCTCAATACCACCGGTATCAATGACACTATATTCTTTATCTAACCATTCGCCGATTCCATATAGACGATCTCGTGTAACTCCCGGTCTATCTTCAACAATGGCTAACCGATCACCTATCATACGGTTAAAAATCGTGGATTTGCCGACGTTAGGTCTTCCTACGATTGCGATAATGGGTCTGGCCATTCGTCCTCACTCCTTTATAAGTCAAAGCATCTTGCTCGCTTACAATTATTTAAGTTCACTATTTTCACATTTACCATCATAGCAAAAAACATGCATTTTGGCGAGTTCCAACCATGTTCATTCCAAGTATAATTCATGTCCATTCCATGTAATCATATGGATTGATCAATGTTTGAATAGGATCATGACACCATTTTTTAGATCATGTGCTGTTGAATCCGTTATTTTCTCAAGGAGAAAAGATACCTTTTGCATTTCATCAACATCAGGAACTATAAATGTCGGCGCTCCACCACTAACCTTATCGGGATTCGTTGTTACGACCGCTACAATCGTATTATTCATTGGTTGTTACTCCTTTCCGCCCATGGCAACAGATTCCAGAGGTAATCTCACAGCACTTTCGAGCACCGGTACTCGGTTTATGGCTACCATCGCTCTTTTGACGTCTTTAAATTGTGGGAGTAAAAATACAGCAAGTGTTCCCGAATCTTTATCCAGCTTCGCTAGTGGAACGAGTGATGGTTCTCCTGTATCTCGATAAACACCGAGAATGATAGAACAATCATGAAGAATAGCTTGTCTCTGCCCAATATGTGCAAGGACAGCCCGACTGTTCAGATTCTTCGGTTTAAGTAACAGCCCAAGTCCCTGCTCCCGAATAATTTCCTGCGAGTCCGCAAGGCCTACGTTCATGATATAAATGTCACCTACGTACAAATCAGGTCCTTCCATTCGAACATCAGCGACCTCAACATCAGCAATGTCACTTATGCTCTTTCCCTTCTTATATAGATTAGCCAAAAGAAGTGAAACCGCACCTGATATAACTCCCCACACTGTTCCTCCTAGAATAGTAAACAATGTCGTCATAAAGCTGCTAAAAATTACTAAGTAATTCCGACCCTCAAATGCCATCGCAATCCCTTCTATGTAGCTCATTCCACGAGGTACTAACTCCATTTTATCGAGTTGCAACAAGCTCTGTCTCTCCATATTACGAACGTCCCTAAACTGCTGAGCGGCGAGCGATAGAAAGGTAATCGCTGTGTAGTCCTTATCAAGTAAGGAAGGCACAGCAACAGCTCCTAAACCTGCTGCAATTACGCCAAGTGAGATGTGAATAATTTTGCCATGTGGATACGTCGGGTATTGACGATAATCCGTTCTTAGCATAGATAGTCTAGTTAGTACGCCAAAAAGCACGCCCATAATAATCCCTAAAGTATAAGGTTCCACAAACATCGCTCTTATCATTTCCAACCTCTTTTTCTGAATGTTTCATATCTAAGTGCAAAGCGTTTATATGAAATGATGATCGCTTGCATGAATACTGTAAGCATTCGTACAATAATTATGGCAAGCCACCATTTATCCTGAAAAAGAGAGGAACCAAGAAGAGTTGACAATGAATCTTGATGAAAGTAAGCGTAATAAATATCACCAAATAACAGTCCAATAGACAAGCTTGCAATTTGAGCATTCGATTCGCGTTTTAAGAATAAACAGATGATGCTAAGTATGACCGCTATATCAAGTTCTACATTGAATATTACAAAGATTGGATCAAGCGTATAAAATTCGAGCAGTAAAAAATGTACGGATGCCAATAAAAGCCCTACTAATAGGATATGGATTTTGTTCATCCAGCTGGTTTTCCAAATTAAGATATAAAGACATAATCCACATATAACTACGGCACTTCCATTAATTTGTAGGAAAGGAAAGTAAGTCAGTGGGACCGTTATCTGTGAGCCTGTGATCCAAAAAACAAAAAAAAGAAGTATTTCCTTGTGTGAAGCTTTACTCAGAAATACTTCTTTCCATCCGCTTGATAGTAGTACAATCGTTATGCAGATTAGAAGCAATGAAAGATAACCAGGATTCATTTTCAATCACCTATAGGGGTTAATCATCTGATACAACAAGAAACGGTTTTACCGGGCATTTAAGACGGATGCGCTTCTTCACTTAGATCAGATGGTACCCTTAGTATGAGAAAATCAACAAAAATTACTCATAATTCCCTCTCGATTCGCATATTCATTTATATTTATTCCCCTAGATACACACCATTCAGCTGTTTCTCCAGTAATAACAAGTGGTTTATTCCACAGCTCTTGAATACTTGAAGCACCAAGTGCTGTCATAACCATCGTAAGACCACTATGCAACTCATCTACAAAGTGAAGTAATGATTCTGTCCCTTCGGTCTGTAATACACGCAGGAAAGCCCCTGCCATTCCAGTCAACGATGCTCCAGCTATTAATGCTTTCACAATATCGACCGGATTCTGAATACCACCAGAAGCAATAACTGAACCGCGAGGGAATACCGTAAGCGACTCCAGCAGAGCAATGCTAGTTTTATTTCCCCAATTATTTAACCAATCCACCTGTGCAGGGCGCCTAGCATTCTCAATTGCAGCGAAATTCGTACCACCTGTGCCACCGACATCAATAATGGATACTCCAAGTTTTTTAAGACGAGCAGCACTTTCTCGCATGATACCAAAGCCAACTTCTTTAACGATAACAGGTACTGAAACATTGTCTATGATCGCCGCAATCCGCTCTTCCATCCCAATAAAATTACGATCTCCTTCAGGCATGATCAGCTCCTGCATGACGTTCAAATGAATTTGTAGGGCATTAGCTTCAACCATCTCTATAGCTTGCTTCGCTTGTTCAACCGTAGCTTCACTACCTATATTAGCGAAAATAATACCGTCTGGATTCACTTTCCGAACAATCTGATAGCTAGACGCAACTTGCTTGTCCTTAATCGCAGCCATTTGTGATCCTACAGCCATGGCTAGTTTCTTTTCACGTGCGACTACAGCCAATTCCCGATTAATTGTCTCCGTCTCATCTGACCCACCCGTCATCGCGTTAATTAAAATCGGCGAGCTAAGTTGCAGCTCGCCGATTAATGTATGCAGCTTAATTTGCTGCGATGATGTTTCAGGTAAACAATTATGAACGAGTTTGAGATCATCCAAACCCTGTTGTCCGGATTGACCGAGTCTTAGCGCATGAAGCACATGCTCCATTTTACGTGACGTGCGCATCGACAGGCCTCCTTGAAACGATCATTATTATTTGAATTTAGCTAGCTTATCGCCAAACAGTTCGCCCAAAGTAGTGCTTAATCCTTGGCTGTTTAGGGACACGTTCTCGTTACCAGCGATGTCTTTAGCATGATTGCCTGACTTCTCGCCTCTTGGTTGTCTTTCTCTCTCAGGTTTTGCTTCTTGAGCAGGTGCTTCTTCTGTTTCCTTGATTGACAAGGATACACGTTTTTCAGCTGCACTAAAATCAAGAACCTTAACATTAACTTCTTGACCTTGTTCAAGAACTTCTTGAGGAGTGCTGATGTGACGGTGAGCGATTTGGGAAATGTGTACAAGACCTTCAACGCCTGGAGCGATCTCAACGAAAGCACCAAAAGTTGTAAGACGTTTAACTGTACCAGTCACGATTTCACCAGATTTAAATGATTGTGCTGCTGATTCCCATGGACCATCTTGAGTTGCTTTGATGGAAAGTGAAATTTTATCTTTCTCAGGCTCAACTTTAAGAACTTGTACTTTCACTTGATCGCCTTCTTTAACAATTTCTGAAGGGTGACCTACGTGATTCCAAGCCATTTCGGAAATATGAACAAGACCATCAATACCACCGATATCAATGAATGCACCAAATTGTGTTAAGCGTTGTACTGTTCCTTCTAACACTTGACCAACTTGAACGCCTGCCATAATTTCTTTTTTCTTAACTTCGTACTCTTCATCAAGTACATCTTTTTGAGAAAGAATAACTTTGTTCTTCTCACGATCGATTTCTTTCACGCGAAGACGAAGTGTGCGACCTTTATAGTCGGCAAAATCTTCAACAAAATGGCGTTCAACCATCGAAGCAGGAACAAATCCACGAACTCCGATATCAACAACTAGACCGCCTTTAACCACTTCAGCAACTTGTGCTTCAAGGATTGTTTTGTCTTCAAGCTGTTTATTCAATACTTCCCAAGCATTCTCGCTGTCAATAGCACGTTTGGAAAGTGTTAATTCTTCTTTACCATCATTAATGTTGATTACTTTAACTTGTACTTCTTGGCCAACTTCAACTGCTTGATTAGCAGAATCGATGCCTACTGATGAAAGTTCTTTTAATGGAATAAGGCCATCGTATTTGTAACCAACATCGACAAGCGCTCCACCATCGTCAACTTTAACAATTTTACCGGTGACAATATCACCTTTCTTAAGTACTGTTACTTGCGACATTGCCGCTTCTGCTTCATTCTGAGCTTGCACATTCATTTCTTCTGACATTGCATTAACCCTCCTACAAGTTATGTTTAACTTAAACTTATACTTCATGTTCACGACTAGAGAAAATGTCGGCAGCATAAGCTTAGAAAACAACTATTTTCATATTTATATCGCAATTTGCGAGAAAAAGCACGCCATTATCCGAACTTATGCACGTTTAGTATCAATAATTCTACTTAAATCCATACACACAGTTGTTATTTTCTTAAATGTTCGGAAGTCATAGCGCGAATTACGACCATAATTTTTTCGGTGGCCTTCTCTAAATCCTCAGAAGATCCTCCATCAAATCCAGTTAAATCGACAGGTTTACCATATTTCACAAGTGTTGGACGAAAAATCTTATAAGTACCAATAATTGCTACAGGGATCACAACAGCACCAGACTTTAATGCAAAAGAGGCTGCTCCTTTTTTGCCCATTCCACCAGTGCCACGAGTACCTTCTGGGAAAATACCAAGAATATTACCCTCTCGCAGAATACCTAGTGAATGGCGAATGGATTCCTTGCTGACACCACCCCGTTTAACAGGAAAAGCACCAAGATTACGAAGAATATTGCCAAACAATGCGTTTTTAAACAATTCTTCTTTGGCCATGAAATAAACTCTTCGTTTAAGACGAATTCCTACAGTTGGTGGATCGAGTACAGAAATATGATTTGAACATAAAATCACGGGTCCATCAGTCGGGATATTCTCAATACCTTCGGTACGTAATCGAAAGAATATGGAGTAAATAATATTAATAAGCATTCTAATGAAACGATAGAACATCGCACTAAATCCCCCAACCCAATTTATTTCTGCACATTTCCAGTATATAGTCTACAACCTCATTGATCCCCATATCCGTACTATCAAGCAAACTGGCATCCTCTGCTTTGACAAGCGGTGATAATTCACGCTCTTGATCAAGCTTGTCACGTCTTGAAATGTCTTGCTCTAGTTCGTCAAGTGTCAACTCCGGTTGTGTTTTTTGTAGTTCGCGGAACCTCCGTTCTGCTCGTTGCCTTACACTTGCTGTCAAAAAAACTTTGACCTCTGCTTCAGGCAATACATGAGTACCAATATCACGCCCATCCATTACGACACCTTTTGCATTAGCCATATCTTGTTGCTTATGTACTAGCAGTTCTCTTACCCGGCCGATACTAGCAACATGTGATACTAGATTTGTTACAGCAGGTACGCGAATTTCATTCGTTACATCCTGTCCATCCACAAATACCAATTGCCCATTATCTCCGAGCTTCAATTCGATCTGCAGCATTTCGGCAGTCTGACCGATTTGCTCCGTTTGCTCCGGTAATAGGTTTAGCTGCAAGACTTTCCAAGTAACTGCGCGATACATCGCCCCAGTATCAACATAAATAAATCCTAGGCGTTCAGCAACAAGTCTTGCAATTGTGCTTTTACCAGCTCCTGCGGGTCCATCGATAGCAATGTTAAACGGTTTCAATCTGGCACTCCTCCCACAACAGCCTTACGAATGATAGGTTTCATTAATTATTCTATGAGCAGATATCACTCAAAAAAGCAGGCTATGCCTGCTAACGAAAGCCATTATACCATACTTTAGAGCTTCATGCAAAGGAAGGAACGGCTCATCGATGATACGGATGACCCTCTAACAAATCTACAGAAGTAATAATCATCCTCACTGCTGGTATTTGTAACATAACCTGCGATAGGACGAGGAGAATTGCTAGAGCGATACTTAATCTTAACAAAACACGCTCAACACGATTAAAGAATTTCTTAATTTGCTCCTTATTCAACATAAACACCTGACCTTACGTACCATGAAAGTTGACCCTAGTATTGCCAAATTACTGCTAGGATATCCGCACATATAATAAATCGAGCCATCCCCTCGCTGGTAAGAACCAATTGGGATAGCTCGATATCTTGTGAAATTATTTTTGTGCTGCAACTGCTTGCTCAGGTTCAAGCTTCTCAATTTTCTCTTGTGCACCTGTATCGGCATTAATAAATATGCGGTAGTTCGTATTATCCAGTTGACCAAGGAATTCAAAGCACTGTGTATCTTCTCGTAACTCGTTTTGAATAATCGCAAGGCCTTTGGATTTAATTTGCATTTTTTCATTCAAACTTTTTTGTGCTACATCCATATCTAACGCAGGTTGCTTAAGCTCACGCGCTTTATGATTATAGACATAATCAGTAGCTTGCATTCCAACTACTTCACCATTATCAAGGGCTACCTTGATCATTATCTTCTCCGGATAAATCGTCACATCATTTTGTTTACGAGCAAATGTAATATCTGCGGAATTTCCAGAGGTATCATAAGATATCGGCGTCATATTCTTATAATTGTGCTGACTCAGAAAATGCCCAGCTTTATCAATTGCTTGATTCAGATCACAAGTAGGAGCTCCCACTTCTCTGGAGTTCATAAAGTAATAAGGATAGCCGCCTTTGCGTGTGAAGTCCATCTGACTCGTTCCCGATCCATTGTTCATATTTGCAGTGAACGTCTGGAAGTTAGTTCCTTTTCCATTTTCCGTAATTACAATTGACTGAGGATCAACATTCCAGAAGTGGGCTGCTTTATTCTTAATATCATCAGGACTCATAACCTTGCCTTCAAGAGCTTGACCATCATTCTTACGGAACATATTCGTAACAGATGTGTCCCACTCTACGTCTTTATAACCACTTACTTGTTTATCCATGGCTTGAAACCCATCGACAATCATATTATCATGTGGGCCTTTGTCAGAAGACAAGGCCATCTCGACATCAGACCATTTGAGATTCGTTGACAATGCTTTGGCCTGCATACCACGTAGTTCTTTGGTTAACTGCTCTGAATGTTTATAGAGAGAATTTAGAGTTTGAAGCTCTTTCTCGTCGAGTGGTTTTTTGGAAAAATCACGAATTCCAGCTTGATAAGAGAAATTGGCAACATTGGATAGGAATTGCTCCGTTTTACTAAATTCCATACCAACGAGTGGAAGCTGTGTCACTTCACTTTTGGCTTCGTTGGTTAATTGCCAGATATTAACAAGACCTTTTCGATATGAATCAACCGAAGTAGAGCTCATCGCGAGCGTATTACCTAACTGTGCATTCAGACGATCCATATTATAAGACAAGCTATGGAACGCGCGTTGATATTGGTTTTCCGCCTTGACCATGATTTTATTACGTTTGGTATATTCCGTGTATCCCCAGTACGCCGTAATAATTAGCGCAATAGTCATGACCGGAAATAAGATCATACTAATTCTTCTGTACATAGTGCAGCTTACTCCTTTCGCAAGTAGCGATTGTTTGAAGTTATATTTTGCCTAGCTGCACACATTTATACAACAATCTGTATCAATCAAGGTAAACAAAAAAAGACTGCCTTATGATGGACAGTCTCTTGTTAATCTTCTGTTTCGATTTCTAGATCATGTGAATTTTCGCATACACATTGTTTAAAGCCTGTTTCAATTCGATCTCTGTCTTTTCTGCCTCTTAGAATAAATCTTTCACCACATTGCTTGCAGCGGATTGTAACCTTAACCCGGCCTCTATGCATCCCATCACTCCTATGAGCCTTTACCCACAGTATATACGGAATTATCCTAGCTTAACCTTCTCCTCACGTTGAAAAACCCGAAAAGGTGAGTGCTCATTAGCACGTTCTACCTTCCACATTGTTCTCAGCCACAGGAATATCATGAGCGGAATCATAATCCACATCCAGTATGTGGTTGAAATCATCAAGATGTAATCAAATAGTCCATGCCAAAAAATAGGAATAAATAAAGCTAACATCAGATACATTCGCTTTTTATTCGGTTCGAACTTGGCTTTGCCTAAATAATAGCCCATCATAACTCCAAATAAAGCATGTCCCGATACGGGCAATAAAGCACGAATAAGCAAATTAGAGAATGACATGGAATTAAACAAAGCGTAGAAGATATTCTCGAGTGTAGCAAATCCTAAGCTAATTGAAACCGCATATACAATCCCATCATACGGCTCATCAAATGCTCTGTGTTTAAAAATAATATGGTAAAGCAGAAAAAATTTAAGGAATTCTTCGATTCCACTTGTAATCACAAAAGAAAACACCAGGTCACTTACAATCCCTATGTCTAGCAAGGCAGTTTGTAATACCATTGAAGGAAACACAAGTAGAGCACCAAGTAAAAACACCTTTATTACGAGATGAATGGGTTCTGACTCATAACGATCCTTTAAGTAAAAATATGCTAGCAAAGAGAGCCCCGGCGCAATTGCTGCCATTAAAATCGACAAAACTTGCATCAAAGCTCCCCTTTCAAATATCAATCATGTAGTTCCAATTTTTCATTGTTATGCACATTATAAACATTATCAAATTTATTTACCATTAATTCTTGAGAAATTTCTCTTGTTTGGATTGAATTAACAACATAAATGAAGCATCATCCGAAATATATTCGAGACGATGCTTATTTTATATTTACTCTAGAAATAATGACAGAGTTGTTTGACAGCATCAGATTTCATTACCGTGTGTCCATACTCTTGTATGACTGCCTGCGTAATCGAACTGGCTTCTCCAAATTCGGATAAGATGGCAATTAACGTTTGGTACTGTTGTTCTTCCAATTCCATATGATCAAATTGTAGAATCCATTTTTCTTTATATTTATATAAAGCTCCACCTTCTTCGATCATCGGGAGGATTATCTTGGATACTCGAACTACATCTTCAAAATCCTTGAATACATAAGTGATGATATCACTTTGCTCCAGCATAACTTCCATCGCGTAAACTTCCTCAGCTTCACTATCATCTAATAGATCATCGTGAGAATGATAGAATCCAACGGTTGATGAAGTTACAATCACAACCATTCCTTGTGCTGGCATGGAGAATACCTCTACAGCAAGTGGACCTGAAGGATCAAATCCAAGTTCTGAATACGCCTGGTCCATCATTTCTATAAACAGCTCACGGAGCTTATATGTCTCATTTAGCATATCATCCTTCGGAATCCCACGCTCCGACAAATCGTCGAAAGTAAGGAAAATCCGAATCTTATCCTGACTCAAACGCTCCATCTTCATGATAGGATCTTCCCCCTTTGTATAACCTTTAGAAACGCCGCATGTCGCTTGTAGTTAAGCAAGCTACTATTGTCCTATAAGGATGATTAAAACTTTCCAGCTTATTTCCTTAATATTAAATTATGAATTCATTAAAAAAAGGTGTGTACGCAGGTCTCGCCACATTTAAAATAATCAATTCTTTTTATAATGTTATCATGATTCTATAATGAATGCACGCAAAAAAACACAGTTCTCATAAGGTTATGAGCTGCGTTTTTTGCTTATTTTAGCTTATATTCTTCTTATTGATCAATGTTGAGAAGGATTTGTTGCAGCGGTTTTAGGAGCATGTTCATCTTGATTAATGATATCCAAAATGGTTTGCTTCAGTTGTGAATCTTGTTTAATCAATTGCTTGAATTTTTTGAGTCCATCAAGATCGATTTGTGAACTATCTGCTGATGAATGATTTGAATTTGAGCTTTGACCGGATCTTGAAGACGTTGCATCACCGGATTTCATTTCACTCATCGACGATCTCACTACAGACATCAACCTTGACGACATTCTTGAATTCAACGTGTATACTACTGCAGCACCTAACATTCCTCCAGCAATAAATGAGCCTAATCGCATGTATAGTATTCCTCCGTTCAAACTTTATCAAATTCTCTAGACTAGCTTGCTTCGAAATCCATTCATCAATTCACTCGAAACAGAGGAAATTTAAGGATTTACAGTAGCTTAATTATGTTACAATATACTGACAACTTTCATATAGTATAGGAGTTTGAACGACCATGAATAATAACAAACAAATTATGATTGCAGCAGCATTGATATTTCTGTTGACTGCCTGCAAACAAAACTCAGCTCAAGAATCAACACCTGATCCTCAAGCTGTAGTTACAGTATCCCCAAACGCTGTGTCATCAATAACGCCATCTCCAGTGCCTTCATCGGTGCCTTCATCAATTCCTTTAACTGAACCATCGCCAACAATAACGACTACACCTACTGAAAAAGCTATTTCTATAGCCAAAACGTATCACATGAACAAGGTGTATGATATTGTTCCGAATGACCCAGAAGGTAACAAGAAAGTGGTTCTTCTAACTTTCGATGATGGCCCGAAAGATCAAAAAATGATTGAAAGCTTGATTACTACACTGGAAAAGCATCAAGCAAAAGCGATTTTTTTCATGAATGGCTACAGAATAAAACAACATCCCGAACTTTTAACGTATATACATGAGCAAGGACAAGTACTTGGTAATCATTCCTGGGATCATATCTCACTAAAGTCCGAAAGTGCAGATAAAGTTGCTCAGCAAATGGATGATGTTCAAACGATCGTCAAAGAAATAACAGGTGAAGAGCCCCAATTTTTTCGACCTCCATTCGGTTCTGGCGGCGATGTAGTTAAAGATGCGGCCAAACAGCGCGGTATGTTATTCATGACCTGGTCAAATGGTTCTCTAGACTGGGAAATGTCAACTAAAAAAAATGATCCCAATAAAGTTATTGATAATGTGATGAAACAGCTTCATCCTGGCTCAAATATACTCATGCATGAACTGCAATGGACCGTAGATGCGCTTGATAAACTATTAACTGAGCTAGAGGAGAAGGGATATAGTTTTGTGGACCCGCAATCAATTGAGCTTGAAATGAGATAAATGATAAAATAAGGAGCATTTCTAAGCGCTACTTGCACTAAGAAATGCTCCTTTAGTTTAACAAGATTTGACTAACTACTACTCCGTAAAGAATACACCCCAAACACCAAGACCAATCACAAGTAAGATAAGTAATATAAGCAGGATTCGATAGAAAACGATTGTCCATTTCCCTTTTTCTCTTTTATGTACTTGCTTTCTTGATGGTAAAAAGTAAATGTCCTTGTCTTCCTCTTCTTGCATTCACGAATCCTCCTTACTGTATTTAATAATACAGCCCATAATAAGATCGATAACAAAATGTGCTATTATGGGTACCCATAAAGTGCCTGTAAATTCATACATTAACCCAAGTCCATACGAAATACTAAACACTAGGCCAGTCATAAGCCAGTGTTGTAAGTAACGAACATGAATTAGGGCAAAAATAATACTTGTCCAGTATGGACCTATTGCTCCTCCTATTGCCCCACGAAACAATACTTCTTCGCAGATGGAAACAATGAAACAGATCAACACAATATGCCAGAGGGGTCTAGCGGCGAACAATCTTTTATTCATGCCACCATCATCCGTCATTTCCTCAGGTACAAACCTAGAAATCGCAAGATCAACGACAATAACTAAACCAGCGAAGCCAGCCCCGTATAGCGCGATTGTAGGAAGCCCCTGTTTAATAGAAAACATAGAGGATAAATCTGGATTTTGGAAAAACAGAATAACAACACCAATCAAAAGCGTGATAAACTGAGTGAGATATAAATTAAGTATAAGCGTTCGATCATCTATATCTGCTAATGAAATTTGCTTCAGTTTAAATCTACTAAAATCAGGTTTTTTCATTGAGCACCTACTAGTCTCAAATCATGTTCAATTTGCGACTTTTCCCCTATATTATTAATATACTTATCATAACATGGAATAGGCTTAACAATAAATTTTTAAAAAAATGATATAATTTAAGCTCAACTCACCATTCTGTGCTTTTTAATATTCTTTTTTGAATTGTGACATTCTTGTGATTATTTACTTCCAATCTTGACACTCTTCAAAACCTCATGTTACATTGGATGAAAATATTTTCGTTAAAGCGTTGATGGAGAAATGCGTTAGTGTAGCATCCAGAGAGTCGATGGTTGGTGAGAATCGACAGCAAAACTTACGTAAAGCACTCCAGAGCATTGTTTTGAAAGCTGAACAAGCAAGTAGAAGCAATCGGCAGGAATCCGTTATCATTCCTCATGAGGCTATGAGTGTAACTACTTATAGCGAAGTAGGGTGGCACCACGATCAGAAGCTTTCGTCCCTTTCATACGGAATACGTATGGGGGTTGGAAGCTTTTTTTGCATATATCGAATAGAGAATAGGAGTGTTCATATGTTTAAAGTACTAGTGTCGGATCCGATTAGTGATCAAGGAATTCAATTGTTGTATGATGCAAGTGATGTCGAGGTAGTTAAACAATCTGGCTTATCCGAGGATGAGCTCGTTGCAATTATTGGTGAATTTGATGCCCTACTCGTTCGTTCACAAACACGTGTAACTGAGAAAATTATGGATGCAGCTACCCGTCTTAAAGTAATCGGTCGTGCAGGTGTTGGAGTTGATAATATCGACTTAGAAGCTGCGACAAAACGCGGTATCGTAGTCATTAATGCTCCTGATGGTAATACCATCGCTACTTGTGAGCATACATTTGCCATGATGATGTCCGTTGCACGTTCCATCCCTCAAGCTTACAAAAAAACTGTGGACGGAGTATGGGATCGCAAAACTTTCGTTGGTGTTGAGTTACGCAATAAAACGCTTGGTATTGTCGGTATGGGACGTATTGGTACTGAGGTTGCTAAACGTGCCAAAGTATTTGGAATGGAAGTTATCGGTTACGATCCTTTCTTAACTGAGGAACGTGCAGAGAAGATTGGCGTTCAATTGATGACTGTAAATGAAATTGCTGCTAGAGCTGATTTCATTACTGTTCACACGCCATTAACTAAAGAAACTAGACATATCATTGGTCCTGACCAATTCGCATTAATGAAGCCTGGTATTCGGATTATTAACTGTGCACGCGGTGGAATCATTGATGAGCTTGCACTTGTAGAAGCAGTGAACCAAGGTATCGTTGCAGGAGCTGCATTTGACGTATTTACACAAGAGCCACCTGAAGCAGATCACCCTTTTCTAAACAATCCCAAAATTATTGTAACGCCGCATCTTGGTGCTTCGACAATTGAAGCGCAAGAAAATGTAGCAATAGACGTATCGGATGAAGTGCTGCATATCCTTCGTGATGAGCCATTTAAGAATGCAGTTAACATGCCTTCAGTACCTGCAAGTGTACTAAGTAAAGTTCAACCATACTTTGATCTTGGTGAGAAGATTGGACGTATTCTTGGTCAGATTACACAAGGTGCAGTTCAAGAAATCGTTATCGGCTATTCAAGCAGCTTAATTGATGTCGATACTTCGCCAATCACGCGTCATATCGTTAAAGGTGTATTAACAGATCGTCTTGAAGGTGTTAATATCGTGAACGCGATGCATCTTGCTAACACACGTGAGGTTAATATTGTTGTACAGAAATCTTCTACTCAAACTGCCTTTACGAATTTAATCACTGTTACACTTAAAACAAAGCAAGAAACCAAAAAACTCGCTGGAACACTAGTTGCGGAATATGGGCAACGTATTGTCCGTATTGATGGATATTCCGTTGATTTTGCTCCACAAGGGAATGTACTTCTTGTATCACATAATGATAAACCAGGTATGATCGGCCGCGTTGGTACGCTTCTTGGTAATAAAGATATTAACATCGCAACTATGCATGTCGGCCGTCAAATGATTGGTGGAGCCGCAATCATGGTGCTTACAATTGATAAGTCTGCTGACATAGACGTTGTCACTGAGCTAGAGAAACTAGCAGAAATTGTCGCTGTTCGCGAGCTATCCCTATAACTGTTTCACGAGCAACAAGATTTGTGTATAGGCTTCAACAAATAAAGGCGCAAACCGCTTTCATTAGTGGTTCGCGCCTTTATTATTTTGTCGAGCTTACGCACTTGATTGTATGACATTAATCAGTATTCGTATATTCCGGCAAGAAAATGGTGAACTTGGTACCTACACCAACTGTACTAGTCACATCTACGTTACCATTATGTGCTTCGATGATATTTTTAACAATTGCGAGTCCGAGACCAGTACCACCACCAGTAGATTTCCGTGTACGCGCTTTATCGGCTTTATAGAAGCGTTCAAAGACATATGGGAGATCCTCAGCGGGAATACCATCACCTTCATCACTAATTTCAATGAGTACGCCATCCATTCCATCCAGATGAGCTTTGCTTGCTCTCAGGTAAATACTAGAACCAGCATGAGTATGGCGAAGCGCATTATCGAATAAATTGGTTAGTACTTGCTCGAGTCGATCTTCATCGGCATGATGTAGCATTAGCTTTCCTTCAGAAACCTGACATTCAATCGAGATTCCTTGATCCTTGGATGATACAGAGAACTTTCTTTGAATACGCTTGAGCAAGCTGTTCAAATCCATCTCTCGATAGTACATCTGAAGATGCCCTGCTTCCATCCTCGCTAAATCAAGTAAATCACGTACGAGCCTTCCCATACGAAGCGACTCATCATAAATAACCTGAACTAGTTCCTTGCGCTCCTCTGGCGTGCCAGCGATATCATCGATCAAAGCTTCACTATAGCCCTGTAGCATTGACAAAGGCGTTCGAAGCTCGTGAGATACATTCGCCACAAAATCTTTACGAAGCTTATCTAGACGAAACTCTTCTGTTACATTCCGAAGTACGGCAACCGCTCCACGAACACCATCTCTTGCATAGAGTGGTGTCATGACAACTGACCATACATCACTTCGAACATGAATATTGCTTTGAATTTCCGTAGCATTCGTTAAAACTTCTTTAAACAAAGGTTGTAAGGGTTCAGGGATTTGTTCAAACTCATGCTTCCTGATTGCTGCATTCACATCTTGTGGCTGATCAGACCAATTACTAATACTACTCCATTCACGCAAAATCTTATTACCCTGTGGATTCGTAAGGATGATATTACCCTCCGCATCAAAGGTCATCACAACATCTGTCATCGAACGTAGAACGGATGCAAGATGTTCTTTCTCATGACTATGAGCGTTGATCGTCTCTTCCAATTCGCTAGCCATGCGATTAAAGGTAATAGCTAAATCACCGATTTCATCTGACGAGTCAATAGGTACACGAATACTTAATTCACCCATCGAAATCAGACCAGCTGCTTTCTTGAGACGTAGTAATGGTTGCGTGATTTTATAGAATAGGAAAAAAGCAAAAACTGTCGTCATCAATAACCCACATAAGGCTACATATACAAACATTCGGATAACATAAGAACTAGTCGTACTGTGTGAATTCAGTGGTTGATATAAAATGGCTACCTTATCAACTTCTTCAACTAAATTATTGATAGATTTCACAGGCACAGCGACAGCAGCATATTCGTTATGTGGACTGACTTTATTCGATTTCTGGATAATGGTACTATTATCGATTATTTGCCCTGCAAAAACTTGTTCAATCTCTGCATTCGTGAAAAAATCTATTGCACGATATAAAGTTGGTTTCTTATCCGTTTTTGGATAATTCGACTCTGATAATTGTTTGGTCAAAATAATCATATGGGCATCATGAAATCCAAGTAATTCATTCGTAAGCTGATTAAACATTGCATCATTCGTATTAGTTGTTGACAAAGTGGAGACGCGTTCAGCTAGCTTCGTCAGTGAAATCACCTGATCCTTGGATTCCGAGAAATAATTCTCCACATAAGGGATCATGAATGAACCTAACAAAATCATGACAACCGCTACTAACCCGATGATCGTCATCCATAGTTTACCAACAATGCTTTTGAAAATGAACACTTTATTTAGGCACCTCTAGCTTGTAGCCAACGCCCCAAACTGTCGTAATCATTGCTGCCGCATCAACAGATACTTTGTTAAGCTTCTCACGCAAACGCTTAACATGTGTATCCACTGTTCTTAAATCACCAAAAAACTCATAGTTCCATACGTCTTTAAGCAATTCCTCACGAGAGAAAACCTTATCAGGTGATACAGCCAAGAAATGAAGCAGCTCATATTCTTTAGGAGTAAGTGCAACTTCTTGTCCATCTGCTGAAACCCTGTGCGCGTCATGCTCAATAACGAGATGTGGGAAAACAATATTGTTACTCGAATACGTATCTTTAGATAAGAAAGCAGTTGCTGAAGAACGACGTAGAATAGCCTTAACCCGATAAATCACTTCACGTGGTGAGAAAGGTTTCACTACATAATCGTCTGCACCCGCTTCAAAGCCCTGAACACGATTCGTTTCTTCGCCCTTAGCTGTTAACATAATAACAGGCGTAGATTTAACTTGTCTTAGCTTTGCACATACTTCCACACCATCGATCCCTGGAAGCATAACATCCAGTAAAACAAGATCATAATTCGTCTGAGATGCTTTCTCTAGTGCACTTTCACCATCTTCAGCTTCATCAATTTCGTAGCCCTCTTTTTCTAGATACATTCTTAGAAGGCGGCGAATTCTTTCCTCATCGTCAACAACTAGAATACTAGACTTCATTTCCATAGAAAACACAATCCTTTCCTGTATCGATCGACAAGAAGTAACCATATTTCCCGTCTCTTAAGACGGGTGGATTCCTTGAATTAACTTCTATTTCATTTCATTAAACTCCTGCATAGGAATGTAAGCCAGCAATGACTAGATTCACACCTATCAATGTAAACATAACAACTAAGAAGCCAATAACCGCTAGCCATGCTGATTTCTTACCAACCCAGCCTCTTGAGAGACGAAGATGTAATAATACCGCATAGAACAACCACGTGATGAGTGCCCATACTTCTTTGGGATCCCATCCCCAGAATCGTCCCCATGCTTCCTGGGCCCATATCATAGCGAAAATTAGAGCGCCTAGTGTAAAAATAGGATAGCCGATTGCAATCCCTCGATACGAAATTTCATCTAGATCTTCAGGATCTACACCCTTCACAATTGGAGCGATTGCTGCCCCAAGCGGTTTACGAGTAATTAATCTCAATAGACCGTATACCAATAAACCTACAAATGCTGACCAAATAACTGTATTGAGCTTTCTAGCAGCAGAAGCACCTTTTAACCAAGAAGGGGATTCGAACAAAGGTTCTTTCATCCCTAGAAATGAATCCATTTCTACTACTTGCGAGTTACTAGGTGAAACGATAGGTGGTAATACATAAACACTTTCTTCAAGTTGTGCTTTGCCACTAACCATCTTCTCCGTTGTAAATGTAGCATTATAACCTGCTGCGTTAAAAGAGAAAATCAATACGATAAATGAGACTAATGCAACAATCGTAAATAATGAGAACTCAACACCAAAGCGTTCACGGCGATCATTCTTGGACGTTCCCGTGAAGTTAACCATACGAATCAAATACATTAAACCTGCTGCAAACCCAACTGCAAAAAATGCTTCTCCAAGTGCAGCCGTCGTAACGTGAATGCTGAGCCAGTAACTTTTGAGTGATGGAACAAGTGGCTGAATATCAGCAGGGAATACAGAAGCATAGGCAATGATAATAAATCCGACTGGCATTGCAAAAATACCAAATACAGGTGTTCTGTAAATTAAATATACTACAAGAAAGGCTAATATGACCATCATTCCAAAAAATGTTAAGAATTCAAACAGATTGCTAGTTGGAATATGTCCCGATTCTATCCAGCGTGTAATGAAATAAACGATCTGACATATAAACCCGATAACTGCTGTAAAATAACCCACCCAACCAAATCGTTTCATATGTCTTGCGGCAGACTCATCAGTACTATCGCGATTCCACCTTTTACCTAATATCGCTAGAACGAAAATAATGAACCCAATTAAATAAACAAAAAATGCAATTAATAAAGCTGATGAACTGAGTGAATTTAAACTCACGACTTATGGCCTCCATTATCTAGCGATTTTACTGTAATTATCTCTTCAGATTGATCCATAGATTTGTTTAAAGCATCTGCGATTTCTCTACGGAAACCAAACCAATTCTTATTCGTATAGGCACCGAGTGAAATAATCCGTTCATCAACTCGCAGCCAAACTCTTCTATGTTGCCAATAGAAGCCCATAATTAGTCCAATCATCGCAATTGCAGAACCAGTCCAAATAATCGGCATTGCTGAATCTACTCGTATATTTAATATGGTTGTATATTCTGCGAACTTTACATCTTCCATAGAATCAACAACAAGCTCGATTTTACTAGACATTGCACCGTTTATATCATCTTGCCTGAATTTGACCTTATCGATTTGTTTAGGAAAGTATAAATATATCTCTCCCTCTGGCTTAAGATTAGGACCTTTGATTAAGAAAATGAAAGCAGGAGCATTAGGAACATTAGAAAGCGTTGTCGGTACCCCTTGTGAATTCAATCCAAAATCAGGATAATAATCTCTTAAAAAGATCGTATAATCGCCTACTTTAATTTGTTCAGGTGGATTTAGCATCGGTAATTCAAATGTACCAATCTCATTGCCAGTCGCTTTATCAACAAGCTTCGGCTTCACAGTAACAAGTTGAAGCGTCGGTTCATAATTGTACTGATATGCTTGAAATCCTTTATAGGATAGTGCATCATTCACTCGAATATCATGTTTAGTTACCTCTTTCAAGACGGGTGTTGCACCTGGCTCATTACACTGTGCAGTACACTCGTAGAGGACGGCTTTGGTTTCGTACTGTTTAGGCATCGTCTTACCCTTAGCGCGGAACTCAACACTAACTTCATTCTCATCATAAACTTCTATTGTAAAATCTTTATTTTCAATATAATAATTCGTATTTGGTACTTGGACGATGCTGCCTTCCATGATGCTCACATATTGATCCATATGCCAACCTGGAATTGATCTAGCCAAGGTTCCTAATAAGAAAAGAATTAATCCGATATGTAGAACATAAGGCCCCCAACGTGAAAAACGGTTTTTCTCAGCAAGAAGTGCAGTTCCATCACGGTGAATCCGGTAATGCTTCTTTCCAAGTGCTTTTCCGATCGCCTCTGTCCACTCTTCATCCGTCATATTGTTCGGAACATTCCCAGTATATGAAACTTTCTGTCTTAGAAGAAAACTAAGATGCTTTCGAATATTTTGCCTCGATAAAGCGCGATAAAGTGGTAATACACGATCTAATGAACATATGACTAGTGAAACACCAATCATGAACAGTAACGTCATAAACCACCAAGAACTAAATGTATGTGATAAGCCAGTGAAATAATAAATGGATCCAAACATACCATAAGTCTCACTATAGTATTGTTTGGGATCTATATTCACTAGAATGCTTTCCTGAGGTAATATTGTACCAAGTCCAGCTCCGATTAGCGTGAAAATAATAATATAAACGGCGATTTTTACTGAAGAGAAGAAACGCCACACTCTATCAATTAGATTCGGATCTTGCTTCTGAGAACGACGGGCGATCCCATCGTATCGCATTTCAAGTAAGGCCGTACTATCTTCATCGTCAAACAGCGGTTTACCACAGTATTCACACAATACTGTACCGACAGGATTCTGATGCCCACACTCACATTTGGTATTCTCTATCATCCTGCACCTTCCTACCTCTCATTAACGATCCGTGAAAGCGTCTGTTCAATATACTGCTCTTTCATTTCACCAATAAAAATTTCTTTAATAATTCCATCCGCGCCAATAAATACGGTCGTCGGATATTCCCTAACGCCGTACATTTTGCGGACCACTTCCTTATCATCATGAAGAGAAGGAAAGCGAATCTTATATTGTTCTACAAAACGCTGAGCAGTGATCCGGCTACTATCCTCATTGATGCCGTAAACCACTACATTCTCTGATTGCCATTTATCAAATTGTCGCTGGATTGCAGGCATCTCATCTTTGCAATAGGTACAGAATGTCCCCCAGAAATTAAGCATGATTACTTTGTCTCGAGAAATGTCAGAGAAACTCGCTTTGTTCCCATCTAACCCAAGCAAGGTAAACTCAGGCGCATTAGAACCAACCTTAGGAATTTCTGGTTCTTTGGTTGACAGGTTTGTTATTACCGTAAAAGCACCTATGATTAATATCACGATGAATAAAATAATTTGTACTAACCTTTTATGTTTGCCCATGATAAAACCCCTTTACACAAGTAGCTTTATCTCGATTATAACGAAGTTTCCTGACATATCTCTAAACAACTTTTGAAATTTATGTGTCCTTAGAATAATTATCGAATAGCTTAGCGAACAGCTTCATCCTGTAATTCTTTAACTTCCTTAGGCGATAACAGTCTAAATTTACCCCGCGGTAGCCCATTTAACAATAAAGCGCCGAATTTAACACGTTTAAGTTTTTGGACTGGATAAGAAACTGCTTCAAACATTCGTCTTACTTGACGGTTACGGCCTTCATGAATTGTGATCGAAATAATAGACTGCTTACCCTCTAGATCTACGTCTACATATTCGACATCTGCCGGAGAGGTAATACCATCATCAAGCAATACGCCCTCACGAAGCTTGTCCAAGACAGAACCATGGGGAACACCCTTTACGGTTGCATGATATGTCTTAGGTACATGGTGCTTCGGATGCGTTAGTAAATGAGCAAATTCTCCATCATTCGTAAGAAGTAATAAGCCCTCTGTATCGTAATCAAGGCGTCCTACTGGATATACCCGCTCTGTAATTCCTTTCAAGTAGCTTGTCACTACTCTGCGTCCTTCCGGATCATTAGCAGATGTAATTACACCCTTAGGTTTATTGAAAATAATATATATTTTCTTCTCGCTTCCGATTGAGCGACCATCAACGGTAATAACATCCGTATTAGGATCGACCTTCACGCCAAGCGTTGTAACTGTCTCTTCATTCACTTGCACCCTACCTGCCACAATAATTTCTTCACATTTTCTACGTGATGCGACGCCGGCTGCTGCCATGACTTTCTGTAATCGTTCCATTGTTGATTCTCCTCAATATTTTGTACAAGCTCAAACTCAATGATAACCATCTGTAGATGAAATCACAAGTTCATTCCAAGGAAAATGTTCGCCTGGACAAGTATCTGAGTGTGCAAAGACATCATTAATCGTTAATTCGAAAACACGAAATAATCGCAGGAGCAGTTTTTGAAAAATAAACAACTGCTCGCGATTATCGTTCAAACTCGTATTTAGGGAGTTAAAATCCCCTTCTAAGCATATATGCAAGCTGCCAGCTTCAAATGGCTCAGTTGAAGCTATAACGGATCCTTCTTGCATGATCATATAATCATATCCTCTTCCATTTATCGAAGGACATGCTGAATGATGGACAATAATTCGCGTATACTGCATACAGTTCACCTCTTCTTGGTTGTCTGTAGCAGTATATGAGATTAGAGCTAAATTAGATTAGACGAAAGATCACATAAAGACAAGAAAACAGATAATAATGGAAGCAACAAAACCAACAAAATCAGATATGAGTCCTACTTTGAGTGCATATTTTGCCTTGCGAATGCCAACTGCACCAAAATAGACTGTAATTACATACAACGTTGTATCTGTACTACCTTGAATAGTTGCGGCGATACGCCCAATCATGGAATCAGGGCCAAACTGCTGAATCAAGTCAGTTGTAAAAGCAAGCGATCCCGCCCCACTTATGGGTCGCAAAATACCTAATGGCAATATTTCTGTAGGGACACCGATGCTCTCTAACATAGGCCTCAGCCATCCGGTGAGCAGCTCCATCGCACCAGAAGCACGAAATACAGATATTGCGACCATCATACCAACGAGATGTGGAATTATTCGAATGGCAGTATCAAACCCATCTTTAGCCCCTTCTACGAACGACTCGTACACGGGTACTTTACGATATGCTGCGTATAAAGGAATCGAAACAACCATAATCGGTATTGCCCAAGCTGAGATTAACGATATAATTGCATACACCAAGCATCATCCTTTCGAAACAGGTAGAGGTGGATGTTTCTCTCTACCTCGGTACCATCGATCAACCACAATGGCTACGGTAGTTGAAATCATTGTTGCCATTAAAGTTGTTCCAACAATTTCTGCCGGATTCATTGAGCCATATGTCATGCGGATGGCAATAAGAGTAGTCGGTACTAAAGTAACGGATGAAGTATTTAGTGCAAGTAGGGTACACATAGCAGCGGTCGGCGAATCTTTATTAGGATTAAGCTTCTGTAATTCCTGCATCGCCCGAATTCCCATCGGTGTTGCTGCATTCCCGAGACCTAAGATATTAGCACTCATATTCGTCATGATGTAGCCAATAGCAGGGTGATCCTTCGGCACTGATGGGAATAAGAAACGGATAAGCGGTCTAATCAGTCTAGCAATCTTACGAAGAATCCCCGCATCTTCAGCGATCCGCATAATCCCAAGCCAAAAGACGAGTATCGATATTAATCCAAAGCAAACTGTCACTCCGCTTTCTGCACCTTTGAACATCGCTTGGGTTGCTGCATCAATATTCCCTTGAACCCCTGCAACAATGAACCCTACCGCGATAAAAAATAACCAAATCAAATTCACCATAAATTGCTCCTCCTTTCATGAAACAATCAATTTAATGTAAACATAGAGTCCAAGGACTGATTAAGAGCATGTATTAGCCTTTGACCCCATGACTGCGACTGTGTTAAGGCTTGTTTAGTTGTGTCCTTAGCATAAAGTGGAATCGAACCAATTGTTCGTCCCTTTAATTGAAATTCAAGTTCTCCTCTTATCCCAAGCCGATAATCTGTAGAATCATCATAATTTACAACAACTTGTTCGACTAAATGAGATTTCTCTTCAGGTGTTAGTGGATAAAGAAATGATTGTCCGGCAATTAAATCCTGTTCACCAACTTGATCACCTTGCTGCATAACCATTTGTAAAGGGAATGACTCGAATCCGTAATTAAGCAATTTGGTATGATCAATCCAATCATCTGAATCATTTAAGGTAACAACTGCAAGCTGCTGATTGCCTCTAGTAGCTGATGAGATTAAGCAACGTTTAGCTAGCTTGGTGTATCCCGTCTTGACACCATCAGCTCCCTCATACAAAGAGAGCATTTTATTCTTGTTCGTCCACACATAATCCCATGTTTCATTCGGATTTGGTACACGCTTCACTTTCGTTCTTACAATCTCCCGAAAAGTTGGGTTCTGCAGGGCATATGCCGTAAGCTTGGCCATATCATTGGCAGACGCTGTATTTCCAGCACCCTCGTCAAGGCCAGTTGGATTGGAAAAAAGAGTGTGTTCCATACCGATTAAACTAGCTTTCGTATTCATGAGATAGACAAAGCCTTCCACACTGCCACCAACATGCTCAGCTATCGCGGTAGCTCCATCATTACCAGATCGAAGCATGAGACCATATAACATATGATTGAGGCTCATCGTTTCACCTAGTCTAAGATATAAAGAAGATCCTTCTTTACCCGCTGCTTGCTTATTCACCTTCACTTCATCGCTAAGTTTGCCATTCTCTATAGCCACGATCGCGGTCATAATTTTGGTGAGAGAGGCAATTCGCATAGGCTTATCCCCTTGTTTGCTATACAAAATACGCCCAGAAGCGACGTCAACCAGAGCTGCGCCTTGAGCCTGAATCCGAACTCCAACCTCTGCAGCCCACAACTGCGAAGGCATTGCTAATAAACAGACACACATAAGCAGGAAACATCCATATCTCAATCTGCGTAACATATCCTGTATCCACTCCAATCAAAGGGTTGTCTATCTCATGTATATGCTTGTATCATAGAATTAACTTCAACTTTTTTTCATTTCCTATATTTACAGAATTGAGAAATTTAGCTATAATACTATTTCAAGTGAATATTGGGAAATATACGGAGGAGCCTGCACACCAAGGCTTCTTTTTGCATTTTTTTGGCTTTCCCAAATGAAGGAGATGGAGTATATGGATCAAACATGGGTTGCACTGATCATTTTTTTAGTAACCTACGCGATTATCATTTCAGAGAAAATTAACCGCGCTGTAATCGCTTTATGTGGTGCCGGCTTGATGGTTATACTGGGTATCCTGGATATACATACTGTGTATACCAAATACATCGAATGGAATACGATTGTATTACTAATTGGAATGATGATTCTAGTCGGAATTACGAATAAAACAGGGGTGTTCCAATTTGTCGCCATTCGTGCAGCAAAGTTCAGTAAAGGACATCCGCTGAAAATCCTCGTTTTGCTATCATTAATGACTGCACTTGGTTCCGCATTACTGGATAATGTTACAACCGTGCTGCTAGTTGTACCTGTTACATTCTCGATTACACGTATTCTCGGTGTAAATCCAGTACCGTTCTTAATTTCCGAGATTATCGCTTCAAATATTGGTGGAACTGCAACCTTAATCGGTGACCCGCCGAATATTATGATTGGTTCTGCAAACCCACACTTAACATTTAATGCATTCCTAACAAATCTAGCCCCGATAGCAGTTATTATTATGGGTGTCACCACGTACTTATTGTATCTCATTTATCGTAAACAGCTTAAGCCAGATCCAGCTAAGCAAGCAGAGTTAATGAAGCTGGATGAGAGAGATTACATCAAGAATCGCACACTTATGGTTAAATCATTAATTGTTCTAGGTTTAACGCTTGTAGGATTTATGCTTCACTCCGTCATTCATGTTGAAGCTGCAGTGATTGCTTTATTCGGAGCTACATTACTGATGCTAATTGGTCTTAAAACAGAGCATGACATCGAAGAATCCCTCGGCTCAGTTGAGTGGACAACGATCTTCTTCTTCGGTGGGTTATTCGCTTTAGTTGGGGGCTTACAAGAGGTAGGTATTATCAAAAGTTTAGCGGGTAAAATGCTCGATATTACCAATGGTGATATCAGTATGGCAGCAACCCTAATTCTATGGGTATCTGGTTTCGCTTCTGCAACCATTGATAATATCCCTTTCGTTGCAACCATGATTCCAATGATTAAAGATATGGCTGAAGGAATGAACTTAGCTGTCGATTCAGTGGAGATCAACACACTATGGTGGGCACTTGCAATGGGAGCTTGCCTAGGTGGTAACGGTACTATTCTTGGCGCTTCAGCTAACGTGATTGTAGCAGGAATGGCCGCAAAAGAAGGTAAAGGCTTCTCCTATTGGGAGTTCCTCAAGGTCGGGGCACCGATTACACTTGTTTCATTAGCTCTTGCTTATGGATACTTATACTTCCGATACCTCATTTTCTTACCATAAAGTTAAACCAAACATACCCCCAAGCTCTTCCAGAATGATCCTGGATAGATTTGGGGGTATGTATGTTAGTAACCTTAATCCATTTATTGTAGGGAATTATTAGACGTACAGTTTGAGCTGTTGTTACCTTGAGTTATCGACGATTGAATATTCTCAACTAAAGTCGGAATTAATTCAATCAATTTTTCAACTACATGTGCACTGCGGTCCATTGAAAGCAGATTAACGCCCTGACTTCCAACTACTAAGAAAGCAATAGGTGTAATACTTAATCCGCCACCACTACCGCCACCGAACGGATAAGAATCCCCTTGTCCCTCTTTGGAACCCGGATTCCCCGTCACTGTAAATTCACTACCACCTGCTGCAAATCCAACACCAATTTTAGAAATAGGCATAATAACGGAACCATCGGGTGTTTCAACTGGATCACCGACAATTGTATTCACATCTATCATGCCTTTAATATTTTCCATTGCTGTCTTCATCAAGCCTTGAATCGGATGCTCGGACAATGACATAGTTTAAACCTCCTCTAAGTAAGAACATTTATTCACTTTGTTAATTAGTTTGTCCTCATTTCAATCCATTTATGTATGGAGTCTTAAGGTCCATTCAATTTACATTTTCTTAAGTAAGACGCTTTTCCAAACTTGAAAGCCTTTAGGTACCTTCATAATTCGGATGAGTAAGCCTATCAAAGCGGACAATAAATGAATAATCCTTACTCTACACGTAAATTGAATTTCAGTAGAGAAATCCCAAGTATTGTATTGAGGCATGACAGACATCTGTGGAATATTTCCTTTCATTTGCACAAAATGAATCCCGTAACCAACAAGCATCGATTTCAATGCATAGGCAATGCCAACCATACTAGCGGTTACAGGTGCGTCATTAAGACCAATTCTTGTATTCCACCGAAAAGAAGTACACTCAATTCTTCCAAGAGTTTGCTTGATCCAGCTACCCAATTGAATTGTATTCATTTGCAACTGTTTAAATTTATTTAAATAATTCTTAATAACTCTTTTGTTCACCTGATTCGATGATGCTTGCGTTTCTTCATTCGCATTCTCATTAATTTGTTCTTTCTTAAAAATGACTCCCTTACCCCAATTAGCCAATTTTAGCGTAGGGATATCAATTCGAATTTTAATAATCCCCCATAGAGCTTTAAATTCGACCATTACTTGATCATCTTTACCATCTCGCTTTGCAACCATTTTAGTTTCGATAAATGTCCAGGTTAGAGCAAATAATACACAAACAAGCAGTAAGAAGCACCATAAAAATAACGTCATAACTAACCTCCGGTGAACCTAAAGTGGCGTACCAACAAAAAAACTCCGATTGGAAGGTTTTTCTTCCATCAGAGTTAGTATAACAAGCTTTTTATAGGATCATACCTTACTTACCACATCTTCAAATGTCATTTGCTGATTATCCAATTTCTCAAATAACATCCTTGTCTCTTCTTCAAGATCAATTTGACCTTCAATCACAGCAGAATCAGGCAGTTCAGCTAATGATTTGAGACCAAAATATTCAAGAAATTGCTTGGATGTACCATACAGAATCGGTCTACCAACCGCTTCAGCACGACCAATTTCCTTAATCAGATCTTTACCCACTAGTGTCTGCAAAGCACGTTCAGACTTTACTCCGCGTATTTCTTCAATGTCAATCCGAGTTAGTGGCTGCTTGTACGCAATAATTGATAATGTCTCTAGAGCTGCTTGAGACAATGTAGACCTAGTAGGAGAATGGGCAAGCTTCTCAAAAATAGGGGCATGTGCTGGTAATGTCGTCAATTGATAGGCTCCTGCGACTTCAACAATTTGAACCCCTCGACGACCTTGCAATAACTCCTTTTTGAGATCTAGAACGAGCTCTGATGCCAAATGTACATCAATCTCAAGTACCTCTGCAATGGCTTTGGCATCGAGGCCTTCATCTCCGCTAACGAATAACATCCCTTCAATAGCTGACTTCATTTCCCGTAATTTCAACCGCGTATCCCTCCCCTCGCGTCATAATTACGATTTCGTCAAATGTCTGGAATTGATAACATATAACGACATTCCGTTTCATTAACTCTAACAAGGCTAAGAAAGTAACAACAATCTCTTCCCGTGTTAACTCATAATCAAATAGCTTGGAAAAAAGCAGCTTACTACTTTCTTCTAGCTTCGCTATAATTTCAGTCATCCTATCCTTAACAGATATCTCATCGCGACGAATTCTAGCAACGCTAGTTCGCCTCGTCAATCTTCGAAGTGATCGTTGAAAAGCAAGTAATAAATCATTAACATCCAGTCCTTGAACAGGATTCTCTTGCTTACGAGGTAAGAAAGGAGCTAAATCCTCAGGTTCTCTTGTGAAAACTAGGCTACGTTCAACCTCTTTTTCTCGAAGAACATCTGCAATAGACTTGTATTTTCGATACTCGAGCAACTTCTGAACAAGCTCCATCCGAGGATCGAGTTCTTCATCATATAAACCTTCTTCAATCTCAATAACAGGAGGTTTAGGTAATAGCATTTTACTTTTGATAGAGAGCAGAGTGGCCGCCATAACAAGAAATTCACTTGCTACATCAAGCTCAAGCTCGTGCATAGCTTGTACATATTCTAGGTATTGATCCGTAATTTCTTTTATCGGAATATTGTAGATATCAACCTCAGATTTATCAATAAGATGAAGCAATAGATCAAGGGGTCCTTCAAATACATCTAGCTTATATTGTACTTTCATTGAAGTCCCCCCCTCCTATTTTCTTGAAAATTAAATTCCAACTATAATCGATATCCATCGTTCTAGAATAACATAAATTTGGCCTAGGAGCCAACGTCCAAGTGGAACCACCATAAGAAAAATCACGAAGCATAAACCGATTATTTCCCATAGAGAAAAACGCCGACCTATACCTGATTTCTCCTGCCCAGCGGCATTCTCATTCGCACGATTAATAGAGTTATAAGGTTCAAGGCCTAAGAAAGAGCGAAGTGCATACCATCCCCCTAGTGGGTATAGCGGAATCAAGTGAAGGAAAGCATACATTAAGTTCACAATCATACTAAATTGCACGAATTGAGACCAGAACTGCCCCATCGTAGAGACATCGATACCACTCGTCAGGATCATGCGATGAATAAACCAGAACAACACACCTATCAGTAAATTCGCTAGTGCTGGAGCAAGCCAAACAATAACTGAACTTAATCGCGAAGATTTCTTGAATCTCCGCGGATCTATCGGCATTGATTTAGTAAAGCCATAAGGACCGAACAAGACCATTGCCAGCCCCAAAGGAGTGATATGTACAGCAGGATTGAAAGACAATCTCCCTTGTTCACGAGCTGTTCGATCACCTAGCAGGCTTGTTGTGTACGCGGACACGCTGTTATACAGAGTGGACGCCAGTAGAAATGCGAGCACTCTGTACAGTAACGTATCTAATTGTAAATAAGATGCGATTTCTATCATTATGATGAGAATTGTTTGCTTAGGTTAGCCATCTCAATCGCTGTTGTTGCAGCTTCCCAGCCCTTATTACCAGCTTTAGTACCAGCACGTTCGATCGCTTGCTCAATCGAATCAACAGTCAATACTCCGAAAATGGTAGGTACACCCGATTGTAAAGAAATAGCAGCCACTCCTTTAGTAACTTCATTCGATACATATTCAAAATGTGGTGTAGACCCACGAATAACCGCTCCTAGGGTAATAACAGCATCATATTTATTGCTTGTGGCCATCTTATTCGCAATGAATGGAATTTCGAATGCTCCTGGTACCCAAGCTACTTCCACTTCATCATCTTGCACGCCATGACGTTTAAGTGCATCAAGCGCTCCTGATAATAGCTTACCTGTAATAAATTCGTTAAACCGACCAGCAACGATTCCATATTTTAATCCACTTGATACTAAATGACCTTCATACATTTTTGGCATAATCGAAACACTCCTTCTGCTGTCTTTTGTTGAGAATGATAGTTCTTGTTACAATGATAGGGTATATTAGACATGTTTTTGTTAAAACATTAATCCTCAAATTGAAGCATATGTCCAAGCTTGCTTTTTTTGGTGCGCAAGTAACGTTCATTATTATCATTCTCTTGCATTTGGATAGGAACCCGTTCAACTACTTCGAGTCCATAGCCTTCAAGCCCTTTGATTTTGCGAGGGTTATTCGTTAACAATCGTATTTTACGTACACCAAGGTCTTTGAGAATTTGTGCCCCGATTCCGTAATTGCGTAGATCGGGAGCAAACCCAAGTTTTAAATTCGCTTCAACTGTATCTAATCCCTGCTCTTGCAATACATAAGCTTTCAATTTATTAATTAAGCCAATCCCTCGGCCTTCTTGTCTCATATATAAGAGAATTCCACAGCCTTCTTCTTCGATCTGTTGCAGTGCTGCTTCAAGCTGCGGACCACAGTCACATCGATGGGAATGAAATACATCTCCAGTTAAACATTCTGAATGTACACGGACAAGAGTGGGTATATTCGGATCAATCGTACCCTTCACAAGCGCGATGTGTTCTTGTTTATCCACTCGGTTCGAGTATACGCTCGCTTTAAATTCACCAAAATCAGTTGGAAGCTTAATTTCGGCTTCGCGCTGCACCAAGTTTTCCTTGAGGTTACGATACTGAATTAAGGCTTGAATGGTAATGATCTTCAGCTCATGCTTATCCGCAATTTTCATCAAATCAGGTACGCGTGCCATTGTACCATCCTCTTTGATCACTTCGCAAATAACACCCGCAGGATATGACCCACACATTCTTGCTAAATCAACTGCAGCTTCAGTATGACCAGCTCGGCGTAGCACGCCACCCTTCTTAGCAATGAGCGGGAATATATGCCCTGGCCGGCGGTAGTGTGATGACTTCGCCCTAGATGAAGTAATCGATTGAATCGTATGTGAACGTTCAAAAGCCGAAATACCTGTCGTTGTTTCTACATGGTCAATTGAAACCGTAAATGCCGTTTGATGATTATCCGTATTACGAGCAACCATAGGTGCTAAGTCTAGTTCCTGTGCACGCTCCTCAGTTATTGGCAAGCATACAAGACCACGACCCTCTCTGATCATAAAGTTAATGACCTCTGGAGTCGCTTTCTCCGCAAGCGCAATAAAATCCCCTTCGTTCTCACGATCCTCATCATCTACAACGATAACAACCTTACCTAACATTAGATCATAAATGGCATCTTCTATTGAATCGAATTTCTCTTTCATCTTGATAAACCCCTCCTATAGGTGATGTGGATATCTTGTTGAGTAAGCTGCGTGGACGGATTGTCCTTACGATCGCTATGCAACGCATATGGTCCTATCAATAGCTGCACAGACCAATTTACATAAATCCATTATCGACTAAGAAGCTTTCTGTTAATGAACTCATGCGTCCACTCTCTGCAGTTTTACTACTGTTCCTGGGATTTCCTATTCCGTTCAACTGCCCAAATAGCAGTCTTTCAATATATTTCCCAAGAATATCGCACTCAACATTTATTGTATCTCCTGGCTTCTTAAAATGAAGAACAGTTTCAGCAAGAGTGTGAGGAATTATGGATACAATGAACTCTTCATCTAATACATCTACAATTGTAAGTGAAATTCCATCCACTGTTATCGAACCACCACGCATCATATATTTCATGTGATCGGTGTGCTCGGGCTTGAAATGGAACACAACTGCATTCTCTTCAACCATACGAGATTTTAGCTTTGCAGTGCAATCCACATGCCCTTGTACGATATGTCCTCCAAATCGCCCACCAGCTAACATTGCTCGCTCCAAGTTAACAGGCATCCCAGCTCTTAGCTCACTTAAATTCGTTTTGCGATACGTCTCGGGCATGACATCGACTGTAAATGTAGTTGTCTCAAAAGCAGTTACGGTTAGGCAGACCCCGTTAACAGCTATGGAGTCACCTAGCTTTACATCGTTCAGAATCGTTCGTGCTGAAATGGTAAGCAGCATCGCCTGACCACTTCTACTTACGCGATTCATTGTGCCTACTTCTTCAATAATACCTGTGAACATCTGACACCTCCTTTCAATGAAATAGAAAAGCGTAGTATTGGCCAATATCGTGCAAAAACCCAGCCGTTTACGTTGCCATAGATTATGGATAATCTAAAGGTTAATCTAAAGCAGCCTTATATCTAGGATAACCAATTAGGCAAATATCGCTGCCAAATTGCTCAACACGCAAGCGATCCAGTTCAATCGCATCAGACATTCGTTCAAAACCTTCAAAAGCGAAGTTCGACGGGGCGCTCGAGCCGCCCCCAATAATCTTAGGCGCGTAGAACAGCGCCATCTTGTCAATCAGGCGCCGCTCGAGCATGGCGCCTGCAAGACCTCCGCCTCCTTCTAGCAGAATGGAGGCGATGTCTCGCTTGCCCAGCTCGCTGAGGGCAAGCGGTAGATCTA
This sequence comes from Paenibacillus sp. P5_B5, assembly GCF_056400365.1. Classification (NCBI taxonomy): domain Bacteria; kingdom Bacillati; phylum Bacillota; class Bacilli; order Caryophanales; family Paenibacillaceae; genus Paenibacillus; species Paenibacillus sp. P5_B5. Next base: position 251,921 of record NZ_JBFULK010000001.1, on the reverse strand, counting down.
CGTGCGGGCCATCGCCGCACGTTAGCACCTCAACGCCGAGCGCTTCAAGCTCGGCGCGGCACGTGGCTGACGATCCTGTGGTCGTCAGCACGATGGTGCGCTGCTGGGCCGTGCCTTGCAGCGCGCGAGCTGACGGCGGGACGCGCAGCGCGCCGTCTACGATGATCCGTACCGGTTGCAGAGCCGGTACGGATAGCCTTGTGCTCAGCTGCGGATCGTCAGCGAGCACAGTTTCTGCGCCAGCCATAATGCCTACATGCTGATGCCTCAGCATGTGGACATAGGCGCGCGAAGCTTCTCCGGTGATCCACTTGGAATCACCTGTTTTGGAAGCGATATGACCATCCAGTGTCGAAGCAAGCTTTAGTGTTACCCATGGCATACCTGTAACGATAAACTTGTTAAATACCTCGTTCATCGCTATGGCTTCTTCCTCCAGAATGCCTACATCAACTTGAATCCCTGCATCAAGCAGCTTCTTTATTCCTGAACCTGCTACTAAAGGGTTAGGATCTAGTGCTCCAACGACAACTCGTTTGACTTTCTGATTGATAAGTCTATCGCTACAAGGTGGTGTCTTACCGTAATGTGAACATGGCTCAAGCGTGACATAGGCTATACATCCTTCTGCTTTATTTCCTGCCATATGTAATGCATTCACCTCTGCATGTGCTTCCCCTCTTTGTAGATGGGCACCCATACCAATAATTCGGCCATCCTTCACTAACACGCACCCAACGACAGGATTGATCCCTGTTTGCCCCGTAGCGCTCTTAGCCAAATCTAGCGCAAGTCGCATATAGTACGTATCGCTGAGTAACTCCATTCATCACACCTCCTGATCATCAAGAAGCAGCTTTCCCATCTGTTTCGTTGAACACAAATAAACCCCGTCCATATAGGAACGGGGCTTTGAGAAAATGTCAAGTGCAATGAGGCGACCATGAATCACAAAATAACATCATGAAGATGAGTAGATTTAACTTGTCATGACCTTATAGGTATGACAAATAAAACCACCTTTGTTACTTTATGAGCATGTGAATAAAAGAACAACTTAAATTAAAAGTTGCTTTCCGTCTATGCAGCTCTCCTTCTCCCATCCAGACTATACTGTCGGTTCTGGTCTTGCACCAGATCAGCCATGGAGAATACAAAAATCTCGCGTTCTCCACAGGTCACGGACTTAGCTTAGAAAAAAACAACCCTGATTTTTAGAGTGTTGTTTCCACTGTCATAAAGTTAATTGATTCGTTCTTTATAACATAGAAAGTAAAAAATACTTTCTAGGCATCACCGTCGGTCGGGAATTTCACCCTGCCCCGAAGGATTGTATGAAATTAGTAATGCAGAATTAATTCATAAGGGGGCAATACCACCCGTATGAATTTAATTCGTTGACTGCATATTATCATTTTGCTATTTAAATAGCAAGGTAGTAACTCACCCGTGTTACGGTATTATTGAATCTCTCGAAATAAGTTATTCCCGATCATTTTGTTCGTTTGAAGTCTGGAATCGTTAACCAAAACACCCTTTTGCCAACCGATAAATGTGTTTTTTGAGACCGTCACACCATTAGAATTTTGGATGGAAAATAAGCCGTACTCCGAGGGGAGATTACCTTCTACAAGCTCAATGGTATTATCTTTGATGGAAATTTGATTGCAGCCTGATGATATATATATACCTATTACTTCGGCACGAATGATATTGTTTGAAATGATAGAATCCTGTGCATTCCACATATAGATTCCCACACCTAAATGATCGGAGAATCCTGCAACCGGACTGTTTGTATCTTTCGCAATATTCTCGATAATATTGTCTGTAATCGTTATGTCAGTGCTCTTCTTACCCGATGGTGGAAAAATCTCAAGCATCTTCATTCTATTATTGTGTATTGTTACATCTCGAGCACTTGAAATACGCATTTGACCGAATTCTGAACTTTCAATATGTATACCACTAAGATTCCACAATAAAGCATCTTGAAAGCGTGAGTTCCTGACAATAATTCCTGCCGATCTGTTCGAAGAAGCTGCATCCAGTCTAGTAAATGTGCAGTTTATAACCGTAACTCGCTTGACTAGGGGTTTCTCTGGCTCGATATCAAGCGAACCGGTTCCTGTACTATCTGTGATCTTAACATCGTAGCCATGAACAACCGCAATATCCTGACGACCAATGGACTCAAATGTAGATGCTTCAATGTTCACATACTGTGGAACAATTTTTAATTGTCCATCCTCCGTGATCCGGATGCCATCCCCACACATATTCTGAAAATGAACACGCTTGATCAAGACTTCTTTGCTACCGCCTTGTACATCAATGCCATGCATTTGAACATCACGCAGACCTATCATATCAGCTGATCCATCGATTGTTAGATCAGAAATAACAACATTTTTAGCTGGTACATCTCCTCCAGTGATGAGAACCATACTCCATACCTTACTATCAGAAGGCAGCTTTAACACAGTTGCCGCTCCTTCACCAATAAGATGAATCCCTGATTTTATGACAATATCTCGGACGATATAAGTACCAGCAGGTACTCGGATTTCTCCACCGTTTGGCAAGCTGTTTATTGCGTTCTGAAATGCGGTACTACTGTTAGTGGCACCATTACCACTGGCACCAAAGCTAGCAACATTAACGATATCGAGCGACTTCATAATGGATTGATCTCGTAATGAATAATAATAGAAAAGACTTGCAACCAAGATAAGACAGCAGCAAACTGCAACGATGATAAGTTTGGTCCGACGGATCATAACCTAGAACGAATGCAAAGCGTGAGAGTTAATGGCAGAAACTTGAGTTTTATTAAGATAAAGATACCATTCTAGTACTTTTTTCAAACCTTGCTCAAAATTAATTTGAGGTTGATAGTCCAAATAAGTTTGGGCTAGCTGAATGTCCGCCAAGCTATGTCGTATATCACCATTTTTAGCTTCTATATAAATGGGATTTACATTCTCACCTAACAACCGACACAATTTATTAAACAACTGGTTTAACGACACTTGTTCACTGCATGCAATATTAAACACTTTACCGCTGGACTCTGCTCCTGCATAGCAAGCTTTGAGATTCGCTTGAACAACATTATCAATGTATGTAAAATCTCGTGTTTGTTCTCCATCGCCATATATTTCTGGAGACTCATGGTTAAGTAGCTTGGAAATAAACTTAGGAATGACTGCAGCATATTGCGAATTTGGATCCTGCTTAGGTCCAAAAACATTAAAATAACGTAAACATATCGTCTGTAATCCATAAACACTATGAAAAACTGACGCATACGATTCCATTGCCAATTTGGAAGCAGCATATGGCGAAACAAGCAAAGGCAGCTCCGACTCTTTCAAGGGCATCTGCTCTGTATTTCCGTACGCTGCACAGGATGCAGCAAGCACAACTTTTTTTACACCTTCATCTCTTGCAGCCACTAGTATATTTAACGTACCATTCACATTGTTTTGATGTGTATGAATGGGATCTTTAATGGATTGGGGAACAGACCCTATCGCGGCTTGATGTAATACATAATCTATACCCCTAACCGCGCGAAAACATGTTTCTGGATTTTGTATATCACCTTTAATAAAATGAATATCCTTGATATAAGGCTGGATATTAGAAATTTTACCAGTTGACAAATTATCAAGTATTGTAACCTCATGCTGATTCATTAATAACGCCTCAACCAAGTTAGATCCGATAAATCCCGCTCCACCAGTCACAAGAAATTTAGACATTATCGATTTCCCCCATATTMCCTTAATTATGTCGTTTACTAAATGTATCAAAATAAGAATTTTAGATACGTTTTGTATCGTTACAGGAATAATCTATGATACTTTTTACGTATTGTCAAGATAATATTGGTATAAATTCAATATTTTAGGACAATTCTTTCACTGCTTTACATGATAGATATGCACTTTTAAGTTGTCTACTTTTTCTATTTCCTACTTATAATTTCTTTCTGATTAAATAGACTTATGCAAGATGATAAATCTAAAACTCTGAATATATTAAATTGAAACAAGGTATAAAAACGTAAGATAAATAACTTTAGGGGGAATCGTACGTGAGCCCATCTTCTGTAAATGTGATCACCTTTGGAGCTAAAGGCGATGGAAAAACGGATAGTAGTTCAGCTTTCCAGAAGGCGATTAATAGCTTAACTAACGGTGGAGAGGTTAGAGTACCAGTTGGTATCTTTATTATTAAGAATGTGGTTATTAAATCCAAAATTAGTTTAGTTGGCGAAGGAGCAGGAACGATATTAAAACTACCTGTAACCTCCAAGGTATGGGATATGGTTCTTATTACGGGTGGAAATGTACTAGCAGAGGACGTCATAATCTCTGATATGACAATTGATGGGTCTGCTGATATGATTAAGCTCAAAGATGTCCAGATGCATGGAATAGATGTTGAAGGTGGAAGCAAAAATTTAACCATCACTCGTGTTAATTTTCAAAATATCTGTGGAGATGGGATACGTACAACTGAGGATGGAGACCTTAAAATCGTCCCTCAATTTGTAAATATCACTTCTTGTAGTTTTAAGACAATAGGACGTCAAGATATTGCCGTTGTACATGCTTATGATGTATTGATAACTGATTGCATGGGAACCGGAGCGCTTGATATCGAACCTGAGAAGCCACTTGTTAAAAGAGTCACAGTAATTAACTGTACTTTTAATGAATTAGACGCAGCATCTAAGAACGACGCTGAACTAGCGGATATTGTAGTCAAAGATTCGCATTTTCAGGAATCACTGTTGTGGAGTTTGCGTGGAATGCTAGTTTATAATTGCGAAATCAATCACATGCGTATTTCGACTGCACGTGATGTTACGATTCAAAACAATACGATGAAAATGCTTGAGTTATTCCCTGCATCAGGTTCTGTTTGCAGTGCCATTACAGTTGTGGGTAATACCATTGATACGACGACAAGTGGTTCAGACAAACCGATTGCAGGCATTTCTGGGCAAGCAGGTACAGGACTATATATGTGGAATGCACAGAACTGCACCATCACAAAAAATACAATAGCTGGGGAAGTTTGCAGTATTTATGTTTCATCCGGATGTAATCAAACAACTATCAGTAATAACATTATCAAATATGTAAAAGGCAAGCTGTCACCCAAATCTGCTGTATTGGCTATCAATAAGTCAGATGGCTTAATAGTAACTGAAAACTCTTTGAATGGTTGGTCTAAGGGGATCGAAGCCGATGGATCAAGCAATCAGTCAAACATGATAATTGAGAATAACCAATTTACGTTGACTACTGAGCAATGTATTGATGTAAAGTCAAGCATCAATACATCAATAAAGAATAATACTTTCAATAATAATGGAGCTATCTATATTTATAAAGGCACAGCTTCGATAACCGATAATACTTTTAACAATTCAACCATGTACCGTGTCATTCTTGAAAAATGCACAGCAACAGTCGGAAGAAATAAAGCAACTAATTCAAATAATTTATACAAGAATGTCGGGTCTCAAATCACCTATTTATAAAATATCAAATGTTGATCAAAGAATAAGTGTTGTCCTGAAAGCAGAATATCCAAATTACTTTCGGGACTGCCCCATTTTTAACAATTCGGATTGAGTAGGAATTCCTTTATAATTTTGGATAAGGATTATAATTTTCCTTTTTATTACTTGTAAGCTTCTATAACTTACATAAGAAATAACGAATACACTAGGAGTATATAGCAGCTGAAATAAAAGTCTGTCAAATAAATAATTAAGTCCAAACAATTCTAATGAATTAACAACTAAGCTGATAAAAAAAGTATGTAGAACATAGATTCCAACAGATGTACTACCGATTTTTGAAAAAAAGGAGTTTTTGCCCAGGTTTTTACTCGTTAATACAAAGAGTATTAAACATATGATCAAAGGAATTGTCGAAAAATAATAATTTTCACCAGTGCCTAATCCATAATACTTCATTAGTATGCCTCTCTCCGCTATTTGAGTAATTGAAAAAACAAAAAAAAGGAATAGATATATCTTATTATTTAGTTTAAGTAAATTTGACTTAATCCAGTCAAATTGTGTAGCTATGAAGTACCCTAGCGTAGTATAGAATAAACCGTAGAATAAAGCGTCCCTTGTTTCAAGAGGTATTGTCAGAATTACAGAGTAGGATTGACCGAAAATCCCCACTATGTTTAACAACAAACTTCCAACTAACAAGTAGTTTAATTTTTTAAGTTTTATAAAAATAAATAGAATGACAACAGACCATATTAAGGATGTCAAGTACCACAACTGATGAGAGGTAGCCGGAGGTCCATAATACAAGGTATCTAATCTAAAAAAAGTCTCTAAATAATTATAAAATTTACCGCTTTCTCCCTTAATAAGAAAATAACATAATCGAGTGAAAATATCATAAATAAAAAAGAAAAGAGTCCAAGTTATAAATAATTTGCTTGTCTTCCATAAATATTTCTTGAAATAATTCTTTTTATTAACTAGATTATACGTTTTTTGTCCAATCAAAAATCCAGATATGACAAAGAAAAACGGAACTGTAAATCTTGAAAAAGTGTTTATAAAAAAGTGTAGATCAAACAGATTGGTAATATTAAACCCCTTCAAGAATCCAGTATGGACACATACTACAATTAATATTGCAAAAAATTTAATATAATCAATCGCATAATTTCGCTCCATCATTACATTAGACCTTCCCTCCAGTATTAATATTTATATAGAGGCGTATCAGTCACTAAAAAAACTTTCTGCAATTGATTTAACTTCTACTAAATCCGGAATCCAATAATAAAGCTCCATTCGTACTAACGGATCCATTAACCTTTCGCTGTGTCCTGGAATAGATCTGTATTCCATTTGATCGCTATTCATATCAGACATCATCCAAGCCAAGCTGATTAAATCCCCATCGGTAAAGTTTGTATCCAACACATCTTCTTTGACTTGCTCAATTAACGATGGCATTTGCTTCATATAATTCACTTGTAATAGCTTTTTAGCCAAAGCCTTGAGTATCAAGGCTTGATTTTTTTGCCTGCCGAAATCGCCGTCAGTAAGCGATTTTCGCTCTCTAACAAACATTAGCGCTGTCTCACCGTTCAGATGCACTCTTCCAGGACCAATTGTCTTGTGATCCGTATAGGTTAGGCTAACCTCATCTTCTAGTTCCACATCAATTCCATCTATCGTATTAATAAAACGTTCAAAACCTTCGAAATTTGTTTTAACATAGTAGTTAATCTTAATATTAAGAAAGTCGCTGATCACTTGCATAACTGATTGCGTCCCACCATGATTTCCACCTGTGCCTTCACCTAGAATATGCGAATGATTCACCTTGGTATAGCCTATCCCTGGGATGTTTACTCGTGTATCCCGTGGAATAGATATCAGATTAACTTGCTTTTTGATCGGATTCACATGCGCGACGAATATAACATCAGAACGAGAAAGTTCATCTTCTCTCGCATCCATGCCAAGTATCAGAACATTAAATGTTGGATCTCCTATAGGCTCTATCACATCGGAAGTTGGCATTGGATTGCTGGGTTCAACAGCCTTCTTTTCTAGCAATGAATCATTCTCTTGTGAAGGAGAGACATTCGGCATAACTAGCACAGGAATCTCTTTTTCATCAAAATGTCGTGAGGGCTCATATTGCCAATAAACCGAAAATCCGCAGCCAACCAAGCCAATCATGACCATAAGAGGAACGATGAACTTCCATTTCAATCTAACTTTCATGACCATTCACTCATTTCGTGAAACTTTGAATTTTCACATCTTTTCAGCAGATTCCGCAATGCTTGAGAGTGTTGTGACAGTCTGAACCCCTGCAGCCTGTTCTTTACTTAACACAACAAGTAGCGTTTGCAGCAAAATTTTGATGTCTAGCAGAAAACTATATTGACGTAAGTACATAAGATCAAATCGGTGTTTATCCTCTGCTGATGTATTATACTTTCCCATAATTTGAGCTAAACCTGTTATACCAGGCCGCATCGTCATTCGATAGCTGTACGTTGGTATTATTTCCATAAACTGATTGACGAAGAAGGGACGTTCTGGCCTCGGACCAATTAAACTCATATCACCTTTCAATACATTGATTAACTGCGGTAATTCATCCAGCCTTGTAGCACGTAGTATTTTGCCAACTCGTGTAATTCTTGGATCTTTATCCGTTGCTAGTATTGGTCCGCTTAACGATTCAGCATCATGGACCATCGTTCGGAACTTATAAATTTGGAACTCTGCGCCATTCAATCCTGAACGAATTTGTGTAAATATGGCTGACCCTGATGAAGTGAGCGTTATCCATATAAACAAAACCATAAACACCGGACTTAATAACACAAGTAATAAAAATGAAATAACTAAATCAAAAAATCGTTTAAAGAACCGTTCGCCCAAATTTAGACGGGGAGGTTTGATAGACAGTACAAGCAGATCATCCATATGTTGTACATCAGCATTCAAAATAAATAAATCTGACAATTCAGGTACAACTAGAACTTCCTTGCCTTTCAAAGCGCAATATCCCATGATTTCTTCCTTATCGGTAAAATTCAGTTGAATAAGAACGACATCAGAATTATCCAACTTATGCTTACTTTCCCTCCAATCTGTAGCATGAATGGAGTCCATGATCTCGAACCAACCACTTCCTATATTTTGAACCTTGTGCTCAAGTAACCTTCCTGCGTGAACACTTTCTCCAATAATCATCACCTTCTTTCTCCCAAACAAACGTTTATTCAAGCTGGAGAAGATGAGATGGAATAGGAAAATTAAAGCGATCTGAACCATGCATGCAGCTACATATACATAACTTGGCAAAGCAAATGGTTTAAAAAAGAGTGAAAGCAAGGCTATCGCACAGTTTAGTGTAATTACGGATAGTATCGTTGTGAAAACATCGCTTTGTATTCTTTTTCCTCGACTAACATTACTAAGCCCATATAGATAAAATGTAAATAGTGCGACCATGGAAACCCAAGGTAGATGTTTCCCATACAGCACTATAAAATAGCTAAGCGAGTGTAATTGATCATAAACCCAGTAGGCATATAGATACCCTAGATGAACCCAAGCAAGATCAGCAAGTAAAATCAATGCGTGAACCCATCGAAATTTGGAAATATTGCTCATACCCTACTCTCCCTTAAATCTATTTTGTCTTGAGTTATCTCCTCATATAAGGATAATATTTTGTCATTCATATGTTTAGACTTGAATTGAGTTTCAAATCTGTGACGACCTTCTTTTCCAAGCTGAACACGAAGCTCTGGATTCCAAATAAGCTGTTTCATCCGTTCAGTCAGTAGCTCAACATTACCTCGTGGTATGAGATATCCATTAACTTCATCCTCCACTGATTCTCGAACGCCCCCAACATCTGATGCGATTACAGGAATGCCCGCACGCATGGCCTCCAATATACTAATTGGGAACCCCTCCCAATTAGAAATCAACAAGAAAATCTGTGTATGTGTCAAAAGTCGGGGTACATCCTTGCATTCCCCTAAAAAATGAATATGCTGATCTAGCTGGAGCTCACGAACCATTATCTCCATTTGCGGTCTTAAAGGCCCGTCACCAATTAAATCTAATTCCCATTTCAAATCACGTATCTGTGCAAGTGCGAGAATGAGAGTGCGATGATCCTTCTGTGGCTCGAACCGTGCAACCATTACCAATTTTGCCGGATTATGACCGGGATGTGCTAATAGACTAGGTAAATCTGGAATGCCATTATGAATCGCAACAAGTTGATTCGCAGTCGCAACTTTGTGGCGTAACGCTAACACGAGATCATACTCGGATACCGTTACGATTCGTGTTGCCAAATGAGCAGCCAACTTCTCCGCAAATAAATACATCCTTCTCTGATTAGCAGGTACACCTTCTGCAAACGACCAACCATGTGCTGTAAATACAGTTGGTATGCCTAACGACCTGCCAACAATCCGTCCGATCCAGCCTGCTTTAGAGGAATGTGTTGCGACTAAATCTGGCTTCAATTGCTTGATAACCCGGCGAATTTCCATAAAAGCCCGCCAATCCGGAATCGGTCGTATCGAGCGAACCAATTGTCGTATCGATATACATGTAATTCCGTTACTTGTCAGAAGATCACAGAATGGCCCCTTCCCACCAACAAGCACAGTTACTTCATGACCTAAATTTTTTAAAGAGAGTGATAAGTCAAATACATGCATTTGAGCTCCGCCTATACTATCTGATCGTGTAATTAATTGTACGATTTTCATAAAAACTCCTCTTTACGATGATTGACGTGGATTCGATCCGTTAGGCATCCATGGAAGGGCTAGCAGCAGCCAAAAATGCCTCCAATGTAAAGTATCAACGAAAAAACTGTTAAATAAAATTCCTATCAAACATGAAAAAAACACAATAAAATACGCATGATACGGGCTTTTCCGTAAGCATGCGTTATAAAATGCCCGATATATCGTTATCATTAAGAACAACATGAAAGCAATAAAACCAATAATGCCATACTCGGTAATTACACGAACGTATAAGCTATGTGTAGCATATGAATATACAAGTTCCGACTGTCCAGGTCCAATACCAAGTGGGCTTTCTAAGACTTGACTCAGCGCCTTTTGTTGTGTTCCAAACCGATCATCATCGTACTTTTTCATCCCAAATCGATCAACAAACATGCTGTTTATACTCGGACTTGCAATAACATAGCCCATTATCGGCGCAGCAATGATTAAGATTGAAAGAAGCGCAATCAGCCTTTTTTTTAGATGAACTGAGTATGGAAATAATAAGTACGCTGTGCAGGCAATGAAACAATTGGCCCATGCTGCTCTTGAGAAACTTAGCAGTACCCCAACAGCTAGAAATATAAAGACAGGTATCCAGAACAACATCATCTGTCTTCGTTTGGTTACCATATTGTGCAGGGCGATAACAACTGCAGGCACTACAAACGGACCAAATACATTAGGATCTTTAAAAAAAGCTGTCACTCTTCCATATTTCGTTAATATATCGAATGTCGGAATAATATTTAGGTAAGCTAGCACACCTATCAAGGTTGAGAATAGGGCAGCTGCTACATAACCAGAGAAAATCACTTTTAAGATTTTTTCTTTAAAACGATTGTGGAGCCCAACAAAAAACAACCAAGACACAAATAAATAGAAAGTAATTAAAAAATATTTTATTGATGTTAATTGACCATCATTAACGAATAGCATTGGAATTAAATTGCTCAATAAGAAAATACCTATCAATAGTAAAGGTAATCCCATATAACTAGGAAAAATGAGGTAAGAACAATAAACACCGATTACAAATGCGAGTAAAATCACAAAATCATAAGGAGATGGTTCGATAAAAACAACTGCACAAAGTGGCATCAAAAACCAAATCATTTTAAAATATAAGGAGGGGAAAAAGGATACCTCCATAGGCACACTATTCATCTCACATCACCTCATAAGCATGAAGCTGCTTGAGGGGTTCATTCGCTTGTATAATGGAATGCAAAAATGTATCTAGAAGATGTGCTTGATCTTCTCTAGATAAGCCTACAATTGCTTCGAGTGGTTTACTTGGAATTGAAGACAATCGTTTTTCATCCATCCATTCAAGCAACAATGCGGCAATTTGTACTTCGTTCTGCAATGTTATACCTACGTTACGATCTCGTATTAGCTCCGATGCAACGTTGTCCTCACAACCAATAGCAAGAATAGGTCGCCTTGCCCCGATGTATTCAAATAATTTTCCGCTATAAATTCCTTTCTCCATCGGATCGTTCCATAGAAGTAGCAACAATATGTCTGCTTGGCATTGTAATTGAACAGATTCATGATATGGAACAGGCGAATTAATCTGTACAAGATGATCTACTTCATGTAGTTTAGCTAACTCTCGTACTGTTTCGAGGTAACGTCCATAGAACTCAATGCGAACCTTATGACTCTGATCGCCTATCAGTTTTAACGCTTTAAATAGTGGAGATGGATCCTCTCTTCCCTCATATACCATTCCTGTATAAACTATCTTAAGAATATCTTCATGATTATCCTCGTATTTTATACCAAAATCATCTATGTCATAGCCATTCATGATAACCTGAGTGGGCTTGCCGCTATACTTCTTTCGTAGCGTCTCTGCCAAAGGTTCTGAAACTGTGACGAAGCCTGAGGCAGTGGATAGCGTGTTATGCTCTAACCATGTCTCAATCGTCTTTCTAACTCTTCCGTAATGATAATATTGATAATCAACCCAAAGATCACGAAACTCAGCTATCCACGGTATCCCATACTTCTGAGATAAAGATTTGGCAACTAGGAGTGAGGAATGCGGCATTGCACTTGCATAAATAATATCTGGCTTCCAATTCCTTATAAGCTTTGATCCTTCTCTAATTGCATATGGCACCCAACCGATTTGACCATCCGGAAAATTAATTGCAGTTTTGTAAGTACGCCCCAGCCATTTGAAAGTTTGTCGAAGAATACCCTTAGGAGGTATATATCCTCGATCTGCTACGCTCGCTCTGCCACCTAATAGGAATTGTATAGGTTTGTTCACATCCACCCAATCTGTATAAACAACATGATCGTCTGGTACTTCCAAAGATAATGTTCGTTGTAAAGGCTGATTTTTAGCAGATATTATAAACACTTCATGCCCTAACTTTGTCAAATATTTTGCCATTTTACCCGTTCGAACGGCACCAATCGTATTATAGGGTGGAAAAAAATAAGAAATAAATAAAATTCGCAACCCTTTGTCCTCCCTTATACACCCTGTTAGATTACCTTGACGATATTTTGATAGAGCTCCCTTTGCTTAGGTTCGATTAATTCGTCATTATGCCACAATAGTGTGAAATCACCATTAAACATTTTGCAAATTCTGGACAATTCGATTGTTTTATCGTAAGCATCCTCTACAGATGTCTGCATATAATCCCCACTCAATAACGTTTGCTCCATCACAATAAGCGGACGCTCGCGCAGATTCAATTGTTGTCTCATGCGTAGATCAAACACGGGATATTCGTAACATACACCGCTTCGAAAGCCTACATGATCCGCATAACTCAGCGTGCTGTCGTAATCAAGACCCGTTAATTCCCAAGCTTGCCACGTATGAGCTGCATCAAAGCGCAAATAATGTTGACGTCCCCCCCATCGTTCCTGTACAATTTCTTCGTCTTGACAAGATGCCTTCAAAATAGAGAATTCCTTAAGAAGCATCTCTTTTTGATCAAATGAATTGTAGCTTGGATGCAAACCAATTTCATGACCTCGCGTGTGAATGTTTCGAAGCAGCTTCCGAATCCAAGGGTCTTGCATCGAATAATCACCATCAATAGTTCCTGCACTTCGGCTTGTAATAAAATAAAAAGCGCTTTGCACACCCTTTTGCTCACTTACATCCATAATGAAATCAAAAGTATTGGCATCATCCGAATCGTAGTCCCCGAGCTTCCCCCGCATATAGGAGCGCATACGCATGATCGCAGCAGTAAAAGATTTGTGTCTGACTATATCCCCTGCTGCGTTCTTCATAACCTGCCTGAGAGACCTTCCAGCAGCTAAGAGCGGCACGTCTACATCGTGACTAAGATAAGTTCGATAATGACGTTTTATTCTTGATATTTGTGGCCATAGCTGTTGTAAACAGCTATATAGAAGTTCCACATATTCATTCACAATCGGTCTTTCCAGAAAATTTCCCTCCAAAGCTAATGAAGCAGACGCTGGAAATCTTACTCGATGATCACGCTCTGGCTTAACCAATTCTTCATAACGAGTAAGCATAAAAAAAATGCTGCCAAACACATCAATTCCTAACTCTATCCTTGTTTCGGAGGCATAGAAATAAGTCCCTTCTGATAGTAGCTTCCCATAAATAACAGGCAAAGCACGCTGGTTCTGACTCTCATAATGATCTAGCGGAGTGATAGGCAGCGAATAAGCTGTTAGCCATTCATGCTCCTGCGTTTGCAGAAGCACATCACAGATCGCCAATTCCTTACTGTCTGTGCCATTTATACCATCGGAAAGTACAATTCGGATATCGGTTCGATCTTCTTCATAGGTCTGATAAGTTATTCCGAGAAATTCTTGAAAGATGACGTCATATATGTATTTTCTTTCTGCTAGATAGCCCGGTGGATGATGAAGGTGCAGCACACTCAACTTTTCTCACCTTTCTTCCTGGCATAACGAATCCAGTCGCGACTCCATTTGGTTAATGTCTGAATACTGAAACTATCTATTGTATAATACGGTTTAACGTTTACACCCCAGCTCATTTTGGCTTGAGCAACGCTAGGTATATTTGCCCCGCACAGATCCAGACCCTTTGCACAGTTCGACTTTAGATCTTCCATAGCAAAGTGCATCAAATATTGATTAACCCCATTTTTGAGATGTTCTTTCTTGTTTCCGCATGCCCAGCCATAGCCATAGCCACCAGGACTATACAGAATAATTTCTGCACTTACAGGCTCTCCGCTCGGTGTATAGGCAACATAAGCTAACAAATGATCTTCACTTATGAGCTCCAAGGCTAGCTCCAGATCTGCAAGCGTCAATTGATGTGTAAATCCTTGCCGGGTCTCGGTTTCCAAGAGGCATTCAAAGACATGACGCATATTCGTCGTACGCTCACAAACATAACCATGCTTCTGTGCTTTGTTAATTTTCCTGCGCACCTCAGTATCAGCCTGCCCAAGGTTGTAAGGGAATTCAACAACATACGTATAGCGAACACTCGTCCTAAGTCCAGCCCACTGCCATGGCCTTATATCAACGATTTGAGTCGGTAAAAAAATGGTATTAGAAAGATCGTGTTCACTAAATTCATGCATAAGTGACTTGCAAATACTTAACCATTGCGCATTCTGACGAAACTTATTACTCGTCGATGTTGTCTTAAACCTGATTGGCAAATAGGGATTCATCGGCGGTCGAACAATTTTGCCTTGCTTGTTTAGAAACAAATTCACTTCGAGACTCGGTTGATTGGTTTCGTTTCCATTGATGTGAACTTTTTTGCTGGTAACCCCCCATTTGATTTCGTTAAAAACAGTCCACCCCTCGCTGAAAAACACATCAGAATCTCCTACTTCGGAATGTTGTACATCAGCGATCATTTGGTTCATTTCCAATTCGACTAGCTGTTCTAGCTTCAATTGTTTTCTCCCCATTTCGATTTTAAATGCAACCATGTATTGAATAAAATAAAATACCAACTCTGCACAGTTCCAATTAATTCAAAACCAGATGATAGAATTCCCTTCTGGGATATCCTATTCCCTACCTCAGTATCGATATACATTTCAGTATGATGTTCATGATTTGAGGCTATATGTATTAATTCCGTTAAAACTCGCTTGTAAAATCCTTGACCTCTATACTTGTTAGAAGTATGACAATAAAATATCCAATATCCTTGATCAGGTACAATATGCTTAGGGAAATGCGGTGGACGGTTGGCCGCAAGCGTTGACATCCATCCATAACTAACCCATTCCTCTCCCGCATAAAGAAGCAGCCCGATATAGCCCTTTTTCAAAAATGATAAAAACACTTTTTTCCTTGCTCGATCACCATGGAAATAACGATTAATGACCTCTTTCTTCATGAGTTGCGATTGAACAGCTGACTGACACCCAATATCAGATGCCATAGGAACTTGACTTGCTTTATAAACCTGTATATTCTCTTGTCGAATCCGCAACAAGGTAAACTCTCCTTTAAATGAGTCTGCAATGCATCCTAACCGGTTATGAAACGATCATAAATTTGTTCTAATTTTTGCTTTTGAATGTAAAGATTAAACTCCGAGGAAACTCTTTGGATCCCTTGTTCACTGAATTTATGCCAAAGCTCATCATTTTCCAAGAGAATTTCGATATGCAGTGCTAGACCACGCCAATCTCTTTCTGGCAATAAAAAACCTGTTTTCTCATGTTCTACAGCCTCGGGTATTCCACCTGTCTCAAAGCTGACTACAGGCACGCCCATTGCATTAGCCTCGATAAACACAAGCCCAAATCCTTCGGATTTACCTGATTCAATCGTAATGCTCGGAACACATAATACTTTGGATTTATTTAACCAATGGCGTACCATTTCTTGCGTTTGTGATCCCAGAAAACGATATTTTATTAAGGATTGCTCAGCCATGCTTTCAAGCTCACTTCGAAGATCACCATCACCAATTATAATTAATTCAGTTTCGGGATGTGTTTGTTGCACAACCTCCATAGCACGAATGAGATATTCGCCCCCCTTGTTCTCAACGAGTCTTCCTACAAAAAGTACGACAGGCTCTCGAACGATGGTTGGATCGGGACGAAATATCTCTATATCAATTCCAAGATAATGCGTAATAATTTTATTTTCGGGATAGCCCTGAGCGATCATTTTATCCTTAATAAAATTGGATACGGCAAGAAACAATGCTGCTCGTTCCTGCAGTATCTTTCGTTTTTTTATATATAACCTATGAGTAAAATACTCTGTATCTGAGTCATCCTTAGAGGTTGCATCGTGACCATGAAAAGTTACAATAAGTGGAATTTTAAGTGCTCGTTGAATCGGTAAGACAAGTACGCCACCAAATCCATAGTGTGCGTGTATAAATAAAGGATCATATTTTTTCAGTGAGTGTGAAAGCCCCATAGAAAGACCGACTGTTTTGAATATTGCTTCTTTGATCCAACCGAGCAAAGATCCTTTATTCAAGACTTTGACCCTCTTTTCATCTAACGGCAGGGAATTAACGATTTTTCTAGAACCCACATAAATGGGCATGAATTTGTCAAGGCCTTCAGCTAACAATGGAAGATAAGTATCCGTATGATACAATAGGATATCCTTAAACATGATAAAGTTGATCATTCTTATGAGTACCCCCTAAGGATAAACGGCTATACAATAGCATTTCGCAACGATTCAACTATTGTTTCTTGCATATCGAGCTTCATCTGCGGCCAAATAGGCAAAGATATAACCTCATCTGCAGCTGAACTCGTAATTGGCAACCGGAATCCTAAATGCGCATATACAGGCAGCTTATGAACAGGTGTCGGATAATAAATCATTGTTCCAATTCCTTGATCTTTTAGCACTTGCTGGACATGATCACGTTTGCCGTCTAGTATACGAATCGTATATTGGTGGTAGACATGATCCGCATAGGTAGCTTTAAATGGAGTCGTTATACCACTTACATTTTCGAGCAGTTCATTATACCGACCCGCAGCTTCACGACGCATGTTATTCCAACGATCCAAATGAGGCAGCTTTACTCTCAAAATTGCGGCTTGCATTTCATCCAATCTGGAATTGTACCCGATCAACTCGTTGTAATATTTTTTCCTTGAGCCGTGAACTCTGAGCATACGGACGATCTCTGCAATTTCATCGCTGTTGGTAGTCAACATACCACCATCACCGTAAGCTCCTAAATTTTTGGATGGAAAAAATGAAAAACAACCTATATCACCCATTGTTCCTAGCCTAGTTCCCTGGTAACTGCCACCGAATGCTTGTGCAACATCCTCGATTACTTTCAAGCCATGTCTAGAACTAATATCAAGAATTGGCCCCATATCTGCGGCTTGCCCAAAGAGATGCACCGGAATGATCGCTTTCGTATTTGGTGTTAATGCCTGTTCAATTTGTGCAGGATCCATGTTCATTGTTTTCGGATCGATATCAATGAATACAGGTTTGGCGCGAACCTGGCTGATCGCCTCAGCTGTTGCAAAAAAGGTAAAGGAAGTCGTTATCACCTCATCACCTGGACCAATACCAGCAGCTTTTAAACCAAGTACAAGCGCATCTGTGCCAGAATTGACACTAATGGCATGCTTAACACCAAGAAAATCCGCTACTTCCTGTTCAAAAGCAAGAACACCGGGTCCCATTATAAACGTCCCCGACCGAAGAACACCTTGGATAGCCTTATTTAAATCCTCCCATATCTCATCAATTTCATATTTTAAATCTAAGATTGGAATAGCTTCCATCTTCTACCCCTCCGTTCTGATCAAGGCTATAATACCTTCTTTTACAAGCAAGACATGTGGAAATATCATCGTCTACCTCCAAAGCTTCCCCGCATTCACATGCCCAACCAATGATGACTGCTGGAACACCTGCAACGACAGCATGCTTAGGCACATCTTTGGTAACGACAGCTCCCGCTGCTACGAATGCAAATTCATTTATAATAACCCCACAAACAATCGTTGAATTAGCTCCGAGACTTGCCCCTTTTTTCACAATTGTTTTTCGATAATCTTCAGTCTTATTTCGAGGGAAGGCAGAACGAGGTGTTTTGATGTTCGTAAACACAACGCTAGGTCCGCAGAACACATCATCTTCAAGCACTACCCCTTCATACACAGATACGTTATTTTGAATTTTGACGTTGTTGCCAATTTTAACACCTTGTGCAACAAACACATTTTGACCGAGCGAACAGCAGAGGCCAATTTCAGTGCCTTCCATGACATGAGAGAAATGCCATATTTTTGTCCCTGCTTTTATCGCAGCACCTTGATCTACATAAGATGATTCATGTACATAATAGTCTTGTTCACTCATTACCATTACCTGCTTTCAATTGACTAATTGCTTTTTCAATTACTTGAACAACAGAAACGCCTTGACTCCCATCAGTTAGCGGCTTGGTTCGATCCCGTATACAGGTAAGAAAATGCTCACACTCCAGCTTCAGCGGTTCGGACTCGCCTTGAAACACAATCTCGCTTCCTTGGTCGATTTCTTTAAGGCTCGAGTCAATATATTGGCGGTGTAGTGTAACTGTCTGATCCAATTCGTTATAAACAAGCGAACCTTCACTACCAATGGCAATAAGCCGTCTTTCTTGAACGGGCCATATCCATGACGTATGTAAATGTGCCTGAACACCATCTTTGAATCGCATGTGTAAATAAACATCATCCTCAATATTCGGTTGCAATATGCGATGACCGGATACCGTAACATCTGGCTGTTCTTGACCGGTTAAGTACAAACAAACTGCAATATCGTGAACGCCCAAGCTCCACAGCACATTTTCAACGGATCGAACTTTACCAAGCTTCAATCTCTTAAGATGCAAGCTATGTAAACTACCTATTCCTCTATTATCAATCACACTCTTCATATAACGAATAGCAGGCTGGTAGACAAGCATATGTCCTACCATCAAAATACGATCATTCTTTTCCGCTAGTTCTTGCAAGTGCTCTGCCTCTCGAACTGACAATGTCATGGGTTTTTCCAAAAAGACATCTTTCCCAGCGAGAAGCGCTTTCTCAGCCAAATAATAATGAGTCTGTGCGGGTGTAGCAATTACGACAGCAGGTATAGAACTATCTAATAAGCGATCAAAGTCACTATAAACCTGAATATCGGGAAACTGCCTAATAATCCCCTCAACAATATCTGCGTTTAATTCTACAATTGCTTCCAAACTATTCATTTCATAAAACGTTCTTATTAAATTTTTACCCCAATGCCCAGCACCGATAACGCCTACTTTTATCATAACAATGTTATTTTCTCCCTATGATTTAATACATTTTTGGTTGCATTTCGAGTATCAAATACTAGCTTTGCTCTACTGACGATCCATTCATAATCAACAGTCTCATGATCGGTTAAAACGATAATAATATCTGAATTATCAATCAATTTATTTGTCAAGGGCATCGATTGCATATACAAGCCATGTTCTTCTAACTCAGGTACATAAGGATCATGGTAACAAACCTTTACAGTATCCTTCAGTAAACGAATGACATCGATTGATGGAGACTCACGGTAATCGGGCACATCTTTTTTATATGTAACACCTAGAACTAGAACCTGCACATGTGATATTGGTTTGTCTATGCGATTTAATAATCGCAATGCCTTATCCTTGACAAACTCCGGCATTTTCCTATTTATTTCACCTGCCAGGGCAATAAAATGCGTGTTAAAATTAAACTCCTTCGCCTTCCATTCCAAGTAATGCGGATCAATAGGAATGCAGTGTCCACCTACACCAGGGCCTGGATAAAAAGGCATGATTCCAAATGGCTTAGTAAATGCTGCATCGAGTACTTCCCATACGCTCAAATTCATTCGATCACAGAGCAGGGCAAGTTCATTAACAAGTGCGATGTTAACTGCTCGAAACGTATTCTCAAACACTTTTACTAATTCTGCTGCATTACTGCTGGAAACAGAAATAACATTATTAACCGTTTGCTTATAAAAGGTTTCGGCTACCTCCAGAGAGTTTGGACCTACACCACCTACGACTTTATTCGTATTTTTAGTTGAATAGCGTGTGTTACCAGGATCAACTCGCTCTGGTGAGTGAACGAGAAATAGTTCCTGCTCTACCATCAATCCTGATGCTTCCAGAATTGGAAGTATGACCTCTTGCGTTGTACCGGGGTATGTAGTTGATTCTAGACTAATCAATTGGCCAGGTCTTACATGCTTAGCTATTTCTTGTGCAACGTGCTCGACGTATTGAAGGTCAGGTGCCAAGTTTTTGGTCAGTGGCGTAGGTACGCAAATGACAATTGCATCCATTTCTTGAATGGAAGTAAAATCGGTAGTTGCCTTAATCCATCCTTCTTCAACAAGCAGTTTCAGCTCATCTTCATTCACATCATCAATATAACTATGCCCATAATTAATTTGGTTCACCTTAAGCGGATTTTGATCCACACCTATAACGTGAAATCCTACCTTTGCCTTCTCAAGTGCAAACGGTAGTCCTACATAACCTAATCCGATAACCCCTACAATTGCTGTTCGATTCCTAATCTTTTCGAGAATCGATTCTTTTAATGAAATGATCGACGTTTGAGACATATCCATCACCTTATCCCCATAAATTTTCTGATATACTTATAAAAAGGCACGTAAAACCTCGAATGATTCTGCGTATGTTTTACCGCATTGAACGCCTCGCATCATTGCCCAACCTTTAATAAACGATTCAGACATATAAGGACGATGACTTTGTGATTCATAACAACTCAATGCGTCCATTTTTTGCTGCAATAGTCTCTCATCCACATCCACAAATCCGTGTGCAGAAAAATCCACATTATTCCATGGAAGCTCATACGAAAATATAGAAGATGATTTAAATGCACGAAATCCTTCATTCGCAATTACTTGATGATCTTGATGTCGATCTCGCAGTGAAGGAATATACACAATATCAGGATTTAACCGTCTGTTCATCCGAACTAAATCCTCAAGTATTTCTTGTCGAAATGAATTGAACTCGCGCACGGGATACGATAACACATCCACATTATCAGGCTTAATCCCCAAAGCGAGTGTTGCCTTCTTCACTTCTTGTCTCAAGATATTAGAAGGATAGCCTTTGGGAACTGATTGCTCCGCACCTGTAAATGCTAGATAGTAAACCTCATGCCCCTTGCTTATTGCTCTGGCTAGTGTAGCTCCACAACCAAGCTCACCATCATCTGTATGTGGTGAGAGCACGACTATTTTCTTAGACATACTGCACCTCCGAGTCATTTTCATAATTACGATATTGTCGAATAATTTCAATTGCGTGAGGACCATGATTGAATATCATATCCAAAATCGATAAATGACTTATAAATGAACCCCATTGCTGATTGTAAAACGGGTGAATAAAGCGCTGGTAAACGAGATCAATGCCATTTCTTTGAAAATCCTCCTCATCGTTATAAGACTTAGCTCCCACACCCGACAAGTAAGTCGTCGCTCCAAGGTTCTTACAAATATTCACTATTCGCCTACTACCAACCTCAAACGTGGATTCTAATTCTGATTCAATAACGATTTTCGTCTCGATTTGTAGAATAGTACGAATTAAGTAAATTAAGTTCAAATTCAAATCATATAAACGCGTCCAATTTGAATGATAGATTTGCTTGAATGATGGTTCGTACAACTCCCAATACTTAGATCTACTATAATTATATGTAATACTTTTCCAATGATTTGCTTTCCAGTTATCCTCATTATGTATAAGCAATCTGTTAATCGGTTGACCTTTATTTTGAATTGGGACTGATAATAACAAGCTTCCGCTCGGACTCTTGATTGAGTTCCGATGCGTAACACTCTTTCTAGAATGCTGCACTGTATCCAAAATAACAAAAATATGGGACTGATCCATTTTGTCAAAAAATCCAATCCAGGGTATATAATTAGGTTGGTGAACAGCGACTATCAATCTATAGAACCCCCTTACCAAAATGTAAAACGAAACACTTTAGCTTACATTGTCATAAATTTGTACAATTTCATCTTACGCTTATCTTTCATTCTCAAGTAAGCAACCGCACCCCATAAACAACCACCTAACAAGAGATTAGCGCCAATACCTACGAAAGCCGCTCCTATCCACGAATAAATTGGGATAATAACAAAGTTCAATCCAATACTGAGGAACGTCACTGAGAACTGAATCAAGCTTCTATACCCTTGAAATCCAGAACTTGTTAATAAGTCTGCAGCAAAATAATTAATCGCTTTGAACAAAGGGATCACCGAGAGCAACTGAATCGCTACCATTGCATGTTGATAATCGGAACCCAAAATATAAGGAACAATTGGAGCCATTAGATACAAAACAATGCCTGAAGCAAATCCTAAAACACAACCAACCGGGAAAATTTTCTTTGCAAAATGCCAAGCACCTTCAATACCTGAAGCACCATGTTTAAAAAACCTGGATGTAGATGCAGCCAAAAGCGAACGGATTGGTGTGAATGCTACTTCTATAAATCGATAAGCTGAAGTATAGATACCTGACGCTTCGACGCTGGATAATCTGGGGAGCATCGTCTTGTCTGAATCATTAAATAGCCCCTGAGCTAGTTGACTCATACAAAAGTACAGCCCTTCTTTAGCCTCGCTCCAGTATTTAGTCAAGTTAATCGATGGTAAGCCAAGTTTAATCGTGACTGTGATATATCCAATTATTGCAC
This sequence comes from Paenibacillus sp. P5_B5, assembly GCF_056400365.1. NCBI lineage: Bacteria > Bacillati > Bacillota > Bacilli > Caryophanales > Paenibacillaceae > Paenibacillus > Paenibacillus sp. P5_B5. The sequence goes on along the minus strand of NZ_JBFULK010000001.1, from coordinate 228,843 downwards.
TTAATACCGTTCCTGATAAATAGAATAACCCCCATTGCTCGGGTGTAGGACTCATAAAAAATACGGATAACGCAATAGCAGAAAGCATTCTGATTACACTTAACCAGACTTGTAATTGAGATGTCCAAAACATTTTTTCAAATGCCTGAAAAGCCTGCGTACTTATATCTAGCAGCGGTAAAAACAAAAGATCAGACAGCGCAATTGAAATTATTAACAATAATGAAACAGTCTCAGGAAAAATAAAGTGTGAGAGTCCAATTGATACTCCGATCATTGCAGTGCCAGACATAACGGTCACGAAAAGTGCATTTCCCCAGAAAATCGAAAACGAGCTTTGATCTCTTGAGACATTCTTAATCATTAAAATCCCTGTTCCTAAGCCTGTAAATTGCGATAGTATTGAAGTAAAAGCGACAACACCCACGAAAGCGCCAAAGCCGTGTGTGCCTAAAATACGTGCAATTAATATAAAATATACAGCTTGAATCAAAATCCTAGATCCATGTCCAATTAGCATCCATAAGGTGTTTTGTAAAAGCTTGTTGGTGAGTAGCCTACTTCTGAATTGAACTATTCTTGTTGACATATTGCTCATTAATTTGTAGCCCCTTACTCAAGATAATTGTTCTATTTAATCAATTCTTGATTAGATATCATTTGTTGACGGGAACACCAATCAACAATTGATTAAACAAAATAAGGGGCATCTAACCCCACCTCACATCATACCTTTGACAATAAATGCCTAAGGCACATAAATGCCCACAGTATAACCGAGTATCTACAATGATATAGGTATAGTAGATATTACCTTAGGTAAAAAAACTTCTTTCGCCTTTTGATATCAGCATCTTCTTTAAATCTTATTCTTGCTGGCAACGCTATTGATAATAATAATTTTTTATTTTCAACTTATGATTGTTCAGGACTACGCCAAGTATGTTTACATTTACACTCTCAAGCTGAGATTTCACTTTCAGTACATCACTCCGTCTTGTTTTACCTGAGCGAACGATAATAATGACTCCATCCGAGTTTCTCGCAATAATTTTGGAGTCGGCAACAAGCAGTGGTGGAGAATCGAATAAAACAAGATCGTATTGACTCTTTAATTGATCTAAAAGTTGATTCATCTCCAATGATCCTAACAATTCTGACGGATTGATTGGAATTGGTCCAGCTGTAATCACATCGAGATTACTAATATGGGTTTGATAAATGATCGTTTTTAATTCTTGGCGACTGCGCAATAGTGTAGACAATCCCAATTCATTATCCAATTGAAAGATTTGATGCAAAGAGGAACGCCTCATATCGCCATCAATCAGAATGACTCGTTTACCTTCGTTAGCGAAAGTAATCGCAAGATTTACAAGTGTAGTTGTTTTACCCTCACTAGAATTGGCTGAAACGACGGACATAACTTGAATACCATGTTCATAAATGAGAAATTGCAAATTTGTCCGTAGCATTCGATACGTTTCCGATACAGGTGAGAGTGAATTCACGTCGGTAATCATAGCTAGAGGATTAATTTGTTGCATACGTTTTTTCACCAACCTTATCTTTAGGTATCAATTTATTTTTGAATTTTCTTAGTTTATACTCTCGTTGATTTATTTTAGGGATAATCGCCAGAGTTGGAAGACCGATCATTTGCTCAATTTCATGTTCATTCTTTAAGGTGTCATCCAAATACTCAAGTAAAAACGTAAGACCGATTCCCAACAATAACGAAGTTGCGAAAGCAATGAATACATTGAACAATGGAGAAGGACCTATCGGTTCTGGTACAGCATACAAATCCGCCTCATTCAGTATCGTAATATTTTTGACCTCAATTAATTCAGGAATTTTCTGGTGGAACTGCTTCGTAATCGCATTCACAATTTCTACAGCGAATGAATACGAATGATCCCTTACACTAAAAGTCATTACCTGTGAGCCATTTGATTCACTTACACTAATTTTGTCTATCAAATCCTTGCTAGTCAGTTTAAACTCTGGATGAGAGAGCGCAACATCCTTCATGATCCAGTCTGTTTTTAAGAGGTCCTTATACGTTCCCATAATTTTGATATTCGTTTCGACATCACCCATACTAATTTCAGTTTCACCATTTACCGTACGTGTCTTATTTACGATTATTTTAGTCGATGCTTCATAGGTTGGTTGAGCAAATATATAAAAATAAACACCTACTGCAGCCGTAAATAAAATGACGACCATTGCAATCAGCCAGATCCTCTTTTTAAACATACTGAATATTACTTTCAAATCGAGTTCCATTACTATTCCTCCATTTCAGCATTTACAGTTCTACTAAACTTGAAGTTCTTCGATAATACCCGTTCACCCCTATCTCCCCAACAATTTCTGATAATTTATAATACCCCTCCCTCAGATAAAAACCTCTCGATACCGAGTTATGTGCATCCGAGGCAATAAAATGCACCAAATTCAGCTTACAAATTTCGATTGCTGTTTTCTGCATTTTTCTGCCGTTAAGTCCTAATAAGGAACCGGCAGTAATTTGTGTCATTATCCCCAAATCTATCCATTCCGCTAGTATTCGTGGCTTTTGGATGATAGCAGAATATCGTTCTGGATGTGCTATTACAATCTGGATTGACTTACTTAACATATACGCAACAAAATCGTAGAAATAGGTTGGTATAACACGTGTTGGTAACTCTACTAGCATATAAGGGGAGTTTGCTAGAGTTAGTAAGTTGCCTTGTTCGAATTCTTGTTTATAATCCTCATGCAAATAGAATTCTTGTCCTGGGAACACAGTAAGTGGAATATCCTTTTCACGGAGTTTATCGTTGAATATTTTCACTTGTTCGATAATTTTACTTGCTGGGTTCTCATACCGACCATTTCCATGATGAGGTGTAGCGGTAATCGTATGTATCCCATTATTTACGGCAATCATAGCCATCCGCAGTGATTCATTCCAATCTCTCGGACCATCATCAATTTGCGGGAGGATATGACAGTGAATATCGATCAAGGGTAACACCTACCTTATACATGGAAAAATTAATGCATCAATGTTTGAATTATAGTAAAATAAAGTTATTCGAAGATTTTCATAAATAATATGTGATACAAATCGTATCTTTTAATACTTTTAATTTATGATACATATAGTATCATGTCAAGTAAAATTTCTTGATATATGTGACGATATGTATCGTTAATTACAAAACTATGACAAACTTCATTAATCGGATGTTTATACGACATTTAAGGGGGCAATTATGAGTTATGGAGATCGAATTGCGGAGCTAAGGGGGCAATTATGAGTTACGGAGATCGAATTGCGGAGCTAAGGGAGCAACGAGGATGGACACAGGAATACTTAGCAGCCTCACTTAAAATTACACGAGCTGCGCTTTCACACTACGAAAAAAATCGTCGAAAGCCCGATTTTGAGACACTAACACAATTAGCTGATCTATTTCAAGTTTCTGTTGACTATCTCATTGGTAGAACACAAATACCAACAAATAGCTTAGATAACGAAGTTCAGCAATTTGTTGATGATTTGGAGCTATCTGATAATGAAATTCTTGATAAATTTAGTTTAATGGTTGATGGTCGGAAGCTGACAGAGGACGAAACGAAACGATTTATTGCATTTGTCCGAGCAGAGCGGATGATGAATCTTTAAACTCTAATGGCCACTTCGTTTGGTTAATACCTAACTGGGATAATATCATATATATGTCTAACTCAATTTTGGTTTGATTTGCCTCTACAAAGTTTTTCGTTGAGTTAACTAATTGTAGTTCTTCATTCATCATTTTTGTGAACCTCGCTTGTTATGAATTACCCTTTTCTTAAGTGGCAAACTTATTATAGCTCAACCGATTTGGTAATAATGTCGTTATCTGGTTGTCAGCAAAAAAACAATTTTTCTATTTTTGTCGAATACATTTAGAACACAAAAAACCTGTCAGTAAGCGCTTCGCGCCCACTGACAGGTTTATTCATGTATAAAGAATCCTACAAATCTACGACTTCTACTGTCTCCATAACATCGCGGCCTTTGAATTCATCAACGAATTCCATGCCTTTAGTTACTTTACCAAACACAGTGTGCCCACCATCTAAATGCGGCTGTGGTCCGTAACAAATGTAGAACTGACTTCCACCCGTATTGCGACCAGCATGCGCCATTGCTAGCGATCCACGCTCATGTTTGTTCGGGTTGATCTCACAGTTGATGTTGTAACCAGGACCGCCTGTTCCACTACCATTCGGGCAACCACCCTGAGCTACGAAACCAGGAATTACACGGTGAAAAGTCAAACCATTATAGAATCCTGAGTTTGCCAATTTCTCGAAATTAGCTACTGTATTCGGTGCGTCTTGATCGAATAAATCGATGACAACCTCACCGCCGCCTTGCATTTTAATTTTCGCTTGTTTAGCCATTGTGTCATTCACTCCTTATGTATAATGAGATGTGTTTATTTTACACGATTCCACTAGCCTATACAAATTAAGTGTATAAGTCAACCTTACAGGATAATTGAATAATAATCATTGCTGCTTACTTTCATGAATCCACAAGATAGGTACAGATTTAATGCTCCCTCATTACTAACAGAAACTTCGAGCGCAGAATAGGGTTTATGAAGTACATTTTGCCCATATATAATCGCTTGATTTAAAATGTTACGTCCGTGCCCTTGCCCCTGATATTCAGTCGCTACACAAAAACCAAATATAAAAGCATTCTTCTCTTGAACCATGATGCCAAGTTTGCCAATAGGTACACCATCTAATTCAGCTATCAGATTAATATCATCATCCGAAGAAAGTGAATGCTTGACCCACTCCTCAGCATCCTCATACGTCATTGAGAAGCCGTCCTGGTTAAGCTGAACAAGCAAGCTGGCATCAGCCTCTGTTGCCTGTCTCAAGCTTACTCTCGTTCCTTCTGCAGTCACAGGAGCACTAGAATCATTACGTTCCATATAATACTCTGAGAAGGAATACTCCGAATTAGCTTCTACTACGAACGCTTTACCTGAGTTAGAACTACCTGGGGCAATTAGAAGCATTTTCTTATATTGCCGATTCTTGCTTTCTATCAAAGCACATGTCAATAGTTCAGTGAATAGCCCGCTTCGCCTATAATCTGGATGAATCATTCCGCTAGTTTCAATCTCAACACTTCCAAAGCTATACAAACCTAGAAATCCAACTAACTTACCATCCTTATACATCAAGAAGTCGTTTACTTCTGTGCCAGTTCTACTACCAAGTGTATTCCAATTTAATTTAATCATCATCGGATCAGCGGTAGTACAAGCTTGTTCCAAAGCCTTAATCTGATCAAGCTCGTCCTTACTTAATTGATTACGTGCCACAATTCCATTTATTTGATTCAAAAAGCACCTCTAAATTTTTATATAATATTAATTCAATCATTCTTCTCGTAAAAACATCAATCCTACTAAATCATCTTTAGTGATTGCACCAAAATAACTTTGGACTTCAACTTCAGCCAAGGCTTCACGCACTGCTGATTCCTCATACCGAACACCGGACAGCTTGTCTTCTAGCTCGGTTACATCACCTACACCGAAGAAATCACCATAAATTTTGAGACCGTTGATTCGTCCCTCAGCAACATCCATACGGATATCGATAATACCCGCTGGGAAGCGTTTCATGTTCTGAATATTACTCTTTGGTGATAAGCCGTAATTCCAATCCCAGTTCTGATAGCGCTCTGCTGATATTTCGTGTATCTTTGCCCAATCTGTTTCTGTCAGGTGATATTGTGGTACTTGATCAACTTCTAAACCAAATATGTTACGAAGCAGCTCAGCTCTAAACTCAGCAATGGTCATTGTCTCATTCAAAAACTCAGAAATATTCGCAACCCGGCTACGAATAGACTTTGTACCTTTGGACTGAATTTTGGCAGCGTTGACCTTTAGTGCGGATACCACATGTTCAATTTCAGAATTGAATAAAAGCGTACCATGACTAAACATACGCCCTTTAGTAATAAACTGTGCATTACCAGAAATTTTACGTTCACCGACTTGGATATCATTGCGACCTGTCAGCTCACATTCGACACCTAGTTTATTTAATGCCTGTACGACAGGTTCAGTGAACTTGCGGAAATTGTGAAAAGATTGGCCATCATCCTTCGTAATAAAGCTGAAGTTTAAGTTACCTAGATCATGATAGACCGCTCCGCCGCCTGATAAACGGCGAACCACATGAATATCGTTCTCTTGCACATAATCCGTATTAATTTCTTCGATCGTATTTTGATTTTTACCGATAATAATCGATGATTCGTTAATATAGAATAACAAATAGCTATCGTCCAAAGGAAGATGCCTCAGCGCATATTCTTCAATAGCTAAGTTAATCCTTGGATTCGTAATGTCTTGGTTGTCGATAAATAGCATGATGTTATTCCTCCATTACATACATGATAAATAATAATGATATATCCGATTAGATTAACGACCTAATGCCGCTTCACTAACAGCTTTATTCAGACGTTCTGGAATGAGATCATTCGAGACGATATCTTGATAGGATTCACGTTTAATCACAACATCCGAGTGACCATTCTGAACAAATACAACTGCTGGACGACGAAGCCTATTATAGTTGCTCGCCATTGCATAATTATATGCCCCTGTACAAGAGACAGCAAGGATATCACCAGACTCCACTGTTGGTAGATTAACATCCCAGATCAGCATATCGCCACTTTCACAGCACTTACCTGCAATTGATACGATTTCCTCATTCGCTTCTGTTGCACGATTCGCAAGCATAGCTTCATATGAAGCTTCGTACAAGGCTGGTCTTGGATTATCCGTCATACCACCATCAACGGAAACATATTTACGTACACCCGGTATTTCCTTATAAGTACCAACCGTATATAAAGTTGTACCCGAATCACCTACTATAGAACGACCTGGCTCAACCCAAATCTCTGGCAATGGGTAATCATAGGCAGCAAAATTAGTTTTGATCGCATCCGTTATTGCCTTTACATATTGGGATACAGGTAATGGTGTATCGTCTTCCATATAACGAATACCAAAGCCACCACCCAGATTGATTACTTTAAATATAACATTGAGCTTCTTGCGTACCTCTTCAGCAAAACCAGCGACTTTATCTGTTGCCATCTTAAAACCTTCTACTTCAAAAATCTGTGATCCAATATGGGAATGAACGCCAAGCAACGCCAAATTAACTAATGAAGACGCTTCTTCAACTGCACGATAGGCAGATCCATTGCCTAGATCAAATCCGAACTTAGAATCTGTCTGACCTGTTGAAATATATTCATGCGTATGCGCTTCTACACCAGGCGTAATTCGAAGTAAGATATTAACGACTTTACCTTTTTCACCAGCAATCGCATTTAACATATGAAGCTCAACAAAGTTATCGACTACAAAACATCCGATATTCGAGTCAAGCGCCATTTCGATCTCTTGCGGGGTCTTGTTATTTCCATGAAAATGAATGCGTTCTGCAGGGAATCCAGCTTGCAACGCTGTATAGAGTTCACCGTCTGAAACGACATCCAGTGACAACCCTTCTTCTTCTGCAAGGCGACACATTGCCTTCACACAAAATGCTTTACTTGCATAAGCCACTTGAAAGCGAAACCCCGATGTACGGAATGCTTCCATAAATTCTTGGCAACGCTGACGAATAAGACCTTCATCCATTACATATAGAGGTGTGCCATACTTAGCAGCTAATTCAACGCTGTCGACCCCTCCAATTTCTAAATGACCTTGATTATTTATCGTACTTGTACCATGTAAATACATAAACTATCCCCTCTCCCCAATCAACCACCGCTCCAATGAATCTCTTCTATATAAAAGCATAACACAACCAGGAAGGTAGTCCTTCCTGTTGTCCATGCATTCAAACATATAGTATTAAAATTATCACAATTTTTACAGTGTTGACAATACGCAATCAAGCAATTTCATAAATAATATATAAAGTGTGCTAACTGAACGTTCACTTCTCTTGTTTACTGTTATCCATTGGCTTCACAATCGATGGACGTTTTTTGTCATCCCGTACGGGTAAGCGGACTAGAATCGACAATAACGCTTTAGCGTTAAATGGGAGGAACGGCCATAAATAAGGAGTATTGTAAGAGCGCAGTGTAGCCAAATAAATAATCCAGAGCGTAGTTCCCACTATTAAGCCCGGAGCACCAAACACAGCTACTGCAATAAGCAGCGCAAGCCTGACAACCCGATTAGCCAAACTAAGCTCATAGCTAGGGGTAGCGAAGGTCCCTAGGACCGCCACTGATAAAAAGAGGATGACCTCATTGACAAATAAGCCTGATTTAACAGCGACGTCTCCAATCATGATAGCAGCAACTAAACCCATGGCTATTGCAAGTGGAGATGGGGTATGAACGGAGGCCATTCGCATTAGATCTATCCCTAGTTCAGCTATAAGAAATTGTGCCAGTAACGGAATATCACTCATTTTCTTCGGTCCAATGAAGGATAGAAGTGCTGGTCTAAGCTCAGGGTGAACGACGAGTAAATACCACAGTGGCAACAAGAACAAAGATACGATAATCCCAATAAACCGCACCCATCGCAAGAATGTACCGATGACGGGAGCTTCTCGAAATTCCTCTGCATGCTGAAGATGATGAAAGAAAGTAGATGGAATAATCATTACACTTGGTGACGTGTCCACGAAGACAGTAACGTGACCTTCGAGTATATGAGCAGCAATAACGTCTGGACGTTCCGAGTATCTGACCAGAGGATAAGGACTCCATCTGTTTTTTTCTATAACAGCTTCCTCTAACTGCTTCTCGGCAAGTGGCAAGCCATCTATACTCACATTCTTGATCTTAGCTGTTACAGCATCAACAAGGACAGGATCAGCAATATCTTTAATGTACCCAATACATACATCCGTACGTGTTCTTCTGCCGACCTGCGTTGTTTCAAATCGTAGTTTAGGATCACGAATCCGCCTACGAACAAGTGTTGTATTCGTTAACATGGCTTCTACAAAACCATCTCGCGCCCCCCGTACAACACGCTCTAGATCGGGCTCAGCAGTTGTGCGAGTTGGGAAATTCTTGATATCAACGATAAGAGCGGTCTCTTCACCTTCAATAAATATTGCTGTAGAGCCTGTCAGTACGCTTTCTAAGACCTCTTTAAGTGTCCGATAGGGCTTAACCTGAGTATGTGGAATGAGCAGCTTTTCAAAGGTCTCAGGTGTATTTATTTCAGCTATGCTCTGACTTACATAGGATAATCGTTGAATCACCTCCGAAATTAGATCATCATTCGTAATCCCGTTCAAGCATAGAAACCCCGTATTTACATTTCCAAATACCATCTCGCGAAAATTGATATCATAGGACGCATTAAATCCAATTCGCTCTGCAAGCCTCTCTCTAAGCTCTAACAAACTAGTTGGTATGGAATCGTCCTCATCCTGCGAGCATTGTGATTCCGGTTTAGAAGCTTCATTCAAACTATTTCCCGAGTTATCCTTGATTTTGTTTTTACGCATACGATCAATAAGTTTCATCATACTGTTTCACCTCATTAATAGAACAACCATTCAAATAAAGATCCACATACTTTGCCTATCACCATAGCCATTAACAGCCATATCATATAAGGCTCCATACCGATTCGTTTAGCTAGTATCGGCAACACATTGATAACCTCTGTCAGCGCTGCTGTTAACATCCCAACAAAACACCCGGCAAATAAACCAAATACACTCGACATAATTGGCGCTATCGTAAATCGAGCATCATGGAAGTCAACGAGGGTGAATACAATCGAACCTACGATGACTGCTTCTTCATATCGTTGCAGATGAGCATTTGATCGTGTGATCTGCGCAAGCCTTGGGATGATATCTAGTACGACAAGAAACGCAACCATCCCACTCCCAACAGCTATACCCCCTGATAGGCCGATAAGTAGCATGATGATAATTTCTAACCATTCATTCACTTCAATTTTCCGCTCCCTTGATTTTTCTGATACTCCTCCATAATCACATATTGGTTAACATTTTCTTGATACATAAACATCTCAACTTCTAGCGGACTTGGTTCTTCATTGAATTTTTTTTGGAATAGATGGTTAAAGAAAATAATCATCCCCACTCCAATCCCGATCGAATAAGGAATCTGGAGCAATAAAGGGCGTTCAATGTGATTGCCTGTGATCATCTCATAGATTCGCCTATGCACAGCGAGCATGCTGACATCCGCATGGAAGTTCATGATCGTAAGACCTGCACCAATGAATAATACAAGCCAGACAAGTCCAATCAGGATTATATTTGTTTTCCGCTTTTGTGGTCCTACTTCAAGTAGTACATGCGGTTCTCCAAACAATTCAATCTGTAGACTTGGAACAACTGCTCTAATTTTGTTAATGATGAGGATCATGTCAATTAATACACGATTACCATCCTTTCTAAGTGGCATGTAAATAATCAGATTCTCCAACGTTTGTTCATATTCAGTAGGAGCAACCATCTCTGCAATTTCTTTTAGTTTCACATTGCATCCACGAGTGATTTGAACCACGCGTCTTAACCGTATGTAAAGAATCGGCAGTGTATTTTCCAACATCCATGTCCTCCCTCCATCATCCTATTTCAGGAATAGTATGCTAACACCTCACGATTTGTATCCTCTATACTTCTTATTAACGCAAAAAACCAGATCGTCATTGAGCGATCTGGTCTCTAATTAACTGTAATATTTTCTTCTCAAGCCGCGATACTTGTACCTGGGATATACCAAGCCTAGCAGCAACCTCAGATTGTGTCTGATCTCTGTAGTAACGCAGATAGACGATTAATCTCTCTCGCTCTGACAGTCCGCCAATCGCTTCGTTAAGCGCGAGCTTATCGAACCATTTCTCCTGAGATTCATCAGCGATTTGATCCATTAGTGTAATCGGATCGCCATCATTCTCGAAAACCGTCTCATGGATGGATGAAAGTGGCTTGTTTGCCTCCTGAGCAAAAACTACTTCTTCTGGCGTTATCCCAAGCTGTTCAGCAACCTCTTTAAGCGTCGGTAGTCTACCCAGTGTTTTGGATAGCTCGTCTTTCATTTTACGTACTTTATTGGCAAGTTCTTTGAGTGATCGGCTTACTTTAAGCGTACCATCATCTCGTAAGAAACGCTGGATTTCACCGATAATCATCGGTACTGCATACGTCGAGAACTTCACTTCATACGATAAATCGAATTTATCGACTGACTTTAATAGCCCGATACAGCCTATTTGGAACAAATCCTCCGCTTCATATCCCCTATTCAGGAAGCGTTGAACAACGGACCAGACAAGCCTGACGTTACAACCCACAAGCGTCTCTCTTGCCACCTTATCACCGGACTGACTGAGCGCAATCAGCCTCTTTACCTCACCATCGTCCAAATAGCTATGTGATCCGTGTTTCAAATCAACTTCCATAGATTTATCCTCTCAAGGTTACGCAGTATAGTAAAGCGCATGAACTTAATTATATAAAGCATGATTAGAGGCAATTCGCTTCGTCATTGTTATCTTAGTACCAATTCCGGCATTCGTTTCAATTTCAACGTCATCCATGAAGTTCTCAATGATTGTAAAGCCCATCCCTGATCGTTCAAGCTCAGGCTTAGACGTATAAAGCGGTTGTTTAGCTGAATCTAAATCTTCAATACCGATACCATAGTCCTCAATCGTAATGATCACGGTGTCTTGTACAATTTCAGCTCGGATCGAAATGACACCATCTGTGCGATTGTCATATCCATGAATAATCGCATTCGTTACAGCCTCAGAAACGACGGTTTTAATATCCGTTAGCTCATTCATATTCGGATCAAGCTGTGCAATAAATGCAGCAACTGCTACACGAGCAAATGATTCATTCTCAGAGCGAGAAGCAAATTGTAATTGCATGAAATTGTTATCATTGATCTTATTCATAGTACGACCTCCAAACTTGCGAGTGCCGCACGTTCACTATCTTCAACAGCAATAATTTTGAACAGACCCGATAGCTCAAACAGACGAGTTACCGCAGAATTCACATGACAAACTACTAATTTGCCACCTTTACTCGTTACTTGCTTGTAGCGTCCAAGAATAATACCAAGTCCAGAACTGTCCATGAATGTCAATTCTTTGAGGCTCAGAACTAGATGATACGTATCCCCATTCGCAATTGCCTCTTCCATACGTGCTTTGACTACATCAGCTGTATGATGATCAAGTTCGCCTTTAAGCCTTACAATTAACGCTCGTCTATGCTGTTCAAATTCGATTTGCAAACTCATAGTGTGTTCACTCCTAAATGTCCGCGGAACAAGAAACCAATTAGTTCCTGCATCCGCTTTATGAACACTGATTTCTACTTTTGACTGCTGGAATCCTGCCTCATTACAAAACTAGAAGAAATCCGCTAAAAGTAGTAAAAATATGAGTTTAACTGACAAACAGAATTAGAACATATTTGAAACAGATCGTTTGAACAAGATCCACCAGCCCGCTTTATTTACCACTACAGGGGATTGCAAAGGAAACTCAGATAAGACAGATTCACCTTTGTAGACAACAATTTTGCCAATGGGCTGACCAATTGTAATCGGAGCTTGTAGATCAGGATTAATTTGCAGCTCATGCCTAATACCTTCCTTGGAATCCCCTTTCTTCATAAGAATGGAGTAAGGCTGCTTAGCGACTAATGGAACAGTAGAGACATCGCCTTTTACGACTTTAAAGCTACCTAGCTGATCACCCGTTTTGAAAATAGGGAAGTTCGTGTATTGGGCAAATGCATAATCGAACATCTTGGTTACCTCAGCATTACGCGTCTTGGTGTTTGGTTCACCTAACACAACAGCAATAATGCGAAAATTATCCCGTTTAGCAGTAGCTGACAAACAGAATTTCGCTTCGCTTGTGTAGCCTGTCTTTAGTCCATCTGCCCCTGAATAGAATCGCACTAATTTATTTGTATTAACAAGCCAAAACGGTTTTTCGGAATCCTTGCGTAAATAATCCTGATAGGCACTTGTAAACTTGGTTATGATCGGATGTTTAAGTAATTCCCGAGACATAATCGCGATATCATTAGCAGTTGTATAGTGGTTGTCAGCAGGAAGTCCATTACAGTTAACAAAATGAGTATTCTTCATCCCTATCTGCTCTGCACGTTCATTCATCATCTGAACAAAATTTTCTTCTGAGCCTGCAATTTTCTCTGCCATTGCCACAGATGCATCATTTCCGGATGCCATAGCAATTCCCTTAAGCAAATCTTGAACTGTCATTTCTTCACCAGGTTGAAGGAATATTTGGGATCCACCCATTGAAGCAGCGTACTCACTTGCTGTTACTTTCTCATCCAAACTAATTTTGCCGGAGTCAATTGCTTCCATAACAAGTACCATTGTCATTATTTTCGTAATTGAGGCTGGCGGTAGCTTTACATCCTTATTCTTTTGAAGAATGATCGTACCCGTATCCGCATCCATGAGCACAGCTGATTGCGCATTCGGCATCAAATCAACTGGCTGCTGTACTTTATGTATGGGTTCAGCTAGCGCTAATCCAGTGCTTAAAGTGAGCACAAGATGAATACATAATATGCAGGATAAAAACTTTTTTAACACAATTAACTACCCCCTATAAACTTGTTGACTGAAATCTGACTGAAAATAAGGCAATTCTTTTCATTATTGTTTACCAAACCCATCATTAATATACTGAATCCCTCTCTATTGCGAGTAGGATTATATATCAAATGAAACGACCAAGAAGAAACGTATCCATCTGTACAAAGACGGATACGTTTCTTAAGGTATATAAGAGTAAAGATAAGTATGAAACTTATACTTACTTGAATCAAAAAAAAGAGAGGGCAAATGCCCTCTCTTCTAGTTGAATATCATATGATTATTCTACGACAAATGTAGAATGCATATCAGCATGACCAGCTCCACACATCAAGGAGCACACTAATTCATATGTACCTGGTTTATCAAAAGTAACTTCTTTAGAAGTATTAGCTTTGTCGAGCTTAACGTCTAATCCTTTGATTTCCATAGCGTGGACCCCATCTTTATTGCTAAACTTTAGTGTCCAAGTTTCACCCTTCTTCACCTTGTATTCAGGTTCGTTAAATTGAAAATTGGATGCTGTAATTTTAATCGTATTTCCAGCCTCTTTCTTATCTTGTTCTGCAAGAGCTGCACGGTCCGTAATGCTCTGATATAGGACGCCTACGCCCAACACAATTGCCACGACTAATAATACAGACATAAGCCACTTGTACATCGTTTATCCCCCCAATAAGTTGTCACTACTATTGTACATGAGATTTTACAAAACCCCATGTATTCCCAGCTTTAAAAAAAGAAAATTTTGTGACAATTATGAGATTTATCATTGCTAAATGGATTCGACTACCCCTAATACTAAATTCAGGAATTTAGTCTTCACGCGCTCAGTTGTCTCCATTACCTCAACATGTGACAACGGTTGATCTAGAATACCTGCTGCCATGTTCGATACACATGAGATCCCAAGCACCTTAAGCCCTGCATGACGTGCCACAATTACCTCAGATACAGTTGACATTCCTACAACATCAGCACCTATCGTGCGTAGCATACGAATTTCAGCAGGTGTTTCATAAGTAGGTCCTGAGAGTCCCGCGTATACACCCTCACGTATAACGAAGTTCTGCTGTTCAGCAATTGTGCGTGCTAATTGACGCAGATCTCTTGAATAGGCCGTAGACATATCAGGGAATCTATCACCCATTTCAGGATCATTCGGTCCAACAAGTGGATTACCACCCGTCATGTTCAGATGATCTGTAATGACAACGAGATCACCTGGCTCATAAGACGTATTAATACCTCCTGCGGCATTCGTAACGATCAAAGCTTCAACACCGAGTTCCTTCAATACACGAACAGGGAACGTAACTGTTTCAACGCCATAGCCTTCATACAAATGAAAGCGGCCCTTCATCACAACCACATCTTTACCCTTGAGCTGACCAATAACAAGCTCACCTGCATGTCCTTCAACCGTTGATACAGGAAAGTGAGGAATGTCTTTATAATTGATAACAGTTGGATTTTCAATTAAATCCGCAAGCACGCCAAGTCCTGATCCAAGAATAAGACCAATCTGGGGCTTCACCTGTGCTTCCTTAGCTATATAAGAAGCTGCTTCTTGAATTTGCACTTTACCTTTACGTGTTTCCATTAATTCTTACACCTCATATTCCATTATTTAAGTTCAGATAGAAAACTCGAACCATTACCAGTACCTGCCACCCCATAATTATCTGCAATTGTAGAGCCGAGATCAGCAAAAGTTGAACGTATACCAAGCGAGCCTGTCTCAGTAAAGCTCGGACTATAGATCAGTAATGGAACATATTCTCTTGTATGATCGGTCCCTGCATGAATTGGGTCGTTCCCATGGTCTGCAGTCAGAATAAGCAGATCATGATCACCAATACGCTCCATGATTTGAGGCAAATAGTGATCAAACTCTTCAAGTGCCTTCCCATAACCAATCGGATCACGGCGGTGTCCATACAAAGAATCAAAATCAACTAAATTCGTAAAAAGCAAGCCATCAAAATCTTTTCCAAGAGCTTCAATCGTCTTCTCAATACCATCTAAATTACTCTTCGTATGCAAAGCTTCTGTTACACCTTCACCTGTGTAGATATCGTTAATTTTGCCAATTGCTATAACATCCTTACCAGCATCCTTCAACGAATTCATCACAGTTGGAGCTGGAGGCTTAACAGCATAGTCATGACGGTTAGATGTCCGTTTGAACGCGCCTGGTTGTCCCATATAAGGTCTTGCAATAACACGCCCTACAGAAAACTTTTCCTGCAAGGTTAGTTTACGAGCAATTTCGCAAGCTCGATATAGCTCATCTAGCGGAATAATATCTTCATGAGCTGCTAATTGGAACACGCTATCCCCAGAAGTATATACAATCCATGCACCGGTCTTCATCTGTTCTTCGCCTAGCTCGTCCAAAATTTCTGTGCCTGAGGCAGGCTTATTTCCTATGATTTTACGTCCAGTTGCTTGCTCGAACTGATCCAATAGTTCTTGCGGAAAGCCATCAGGATACGTATTGAATGGTGTTGTTACATTAAGACCCATAAGCTCCCAGTGACCTGTCATCGTGTCTTTACCTACTGAAACCTCCGCCATTTTGCCATAGTAAGCTGCAGGCTGATCTACAGGATCAATTCCTTTAAGCGGTGCAATATTACTAAGCCCAAGCTTACCCATATTCGGTAATTTGAGCGACATTTGCTCTGCAATATGCCCTAATGTATGCGATCCCGTATCCCCGAATTTAGCAGCGTCTGGAAGTTCACCAATACCAACGCTATCCAGTACAATTAAACAAACTCTTCGAAATGTCATAAGAACCTCCACTCAATCAGTTTATTTCCTATTATTTTATTATCTCACTTATGCTCACCGTTAGCAAAATAAAAAACGATTAGTTGACCCCTATGCTCGGGGTTATAACATCTCTTAGACTTCCCGAATTCGTTGTTTTGTATTATAAAATACAGAGCCATTCAGCATAGAAATGATGATCACTCTCCATACCAATAAAAAAGCTTTAAACGTTCTGATATGGATTCATTCTCTTGGATTCCAGAATGATGGCTAAACACTTTAACTGCTTTTCCAGCGGGTTGATGATATTTATCAAGCGGTTCAATCCAACTGCCTATGATGGACATCGCCTGATACAGCAAATAAGTCAGAAATACAAACATCACGATAAATTTCATCCGATTGAGCCATTTACGATACAAAAAAATCATACAATTATCCCCCTGTGCTCGATACAACCTTCTGAAACTGTGGTATCGCTATAAGATTAGGACAAATGTATGATCAATTCTTATTAGTTATGACAGTCATTTATGATTTGAAAGTTATGAAATTGATTCTATCACGGACAAAAAACCTCCCTGCTTATGTTTAAGTGGAAGGTTCGTTGTTCGTATCGCTTTCCTTATCCAGCTGTTTCTCAGAGCACTCACTACAAATGCCTTGAAAATCGAGACGATGATCAATAACCATAAAATGATAATCCCTCTGTAAACGATCTTCTAAAGGTAATAGCCAGTCCTCTTTGATTTCTTTCACTGATCCGCATTCCACACATATCAAATGATGATGATGGTGATGATTATCATCGCTGCGTAGATCATACCTAGCCACACCATCGCCAAAATTCAATTTTTCGAGAACATGTAACTCGCTCAATAATTCAAGAGTTCTGTAAACCGTAGCAAGTCCGATCTCAGGTGCAATATCTTTAACTAACATATACACTTCTTCAGCGCTAAGATGATCCTGCTCATTCTCAAGTAATATTCGAACCGTAGCTTCGCGCTGTGGTGTTAATTTATATCCTCGCGACTGCAATTGTTGTTTAATCTTCTCAATCCGTGACTCCATGCTCCTCCCCCTCGGTAACCGTGCATCAAGAAGAAACGGCCATTCCATCCTTATTCGGAACAGATCGTTTCTCATGGTTATATGAGTTTATAGAACAAACCTATAAACTTCGTATGACTCAGAAAAATGAGCAAAACAAATGTTGACTGACAATTATATCATCAAACGTACAAATGTTTTACTTTCATTATAGAATTAGGAGGAAGACAAAGTCAAACAACTTTATCACACAGAGGTTATTGTAGGGGTAACCCAGCGCATAAGATACGGGGATAGATAACTTTCATATGCAGAGATACCCACGATGAATAAACAAATGCCAACGGTAATGATGATGGAGCGAAGGAACGCTTGCAGCATAAACCCCTGTTTATGACCGCGTATAAATTGGCTTTTGACCATAGAAATAGAGAATGCCGCTGCTGTAACGGAACAAATTATAATTAATGGGACAACAATTAGATTTTGGGGAGCAACGGTTACCAGTGAAAATAGTACACCTTCCCATGAGAATTGTCCTACGAGATAACCGACAG
The DNA here is from genome assembly GCF_056400365.1 of Paenibacillus sp. P5_B5. Lineage (NCBI taxonomy): Bacteria > Bacillati > Bacillota > Bacilli > Caryophanales > Paenibacillaceae > Paenibacillus > Paenibacillus sp. P5_B5. Next base: position 210,732 of record NZ_JBFULK010000001.1, on the reverse strand, counting down.
TAAATCCAATCAGAACTCCTTTTAGGAAATCCAAAACAAAAATCAAAGGTAGACCAATAACTGATAATCCTAATAACCAAATCAATAGGATCCATTTGAGATGCAGACTTAACGAATCTACAAAGCTTACCTGCCCACTTATGTCCGTAGAGTCAGTTAACGTATTCAGAAAGGAGCCTAATTGCTGCATGATCTCTTGCTTCTGATCTAGTGAAAGTGTATTTACCATCACCGCACCAAAAGCGACACCCATAACAAATAACACTGAAATAAAAATATAGAGCGACAAATTTTCTTTGAGGTACTTTCCGATTGAAATATGACGAATCCTCACTAGATAACCCTCCTGCTGTTCATACACCTTTATTTAATAAAGGCTTTGTAAGACAAGCATATGAGGAAACAGGCTAATCTAGAATCAGCAACTAGGAGGTTGTAATCACTTTACCGTATTTACCACCACCGCCAGAACTAACATCTAATCTACCTGCCTTTGCAGACGCTATATAAGAAGCTAACAGCTCACCTGCTACTGCGGTAAGCTCTGCAATAGGTACTCGGTGGAGAATGTTCATCTCTGTACCAAAATGATCTAACAAGATTTCGAATTTTTTAGGTCCAATTCCGGGAATGAAATCTAAGGGAACCTGGTAATAGTAAGGCGGCCGATTTGCCAGTTGATCTGGATGATCCTGGTCTGCAATATCTAGGATTCGATCCATAACACCTCGAACAATCTTGGTACTCCCACAGTGATTACACTTCTCTACTGTTCGGTTAACATCATCTATGATCGATTCACATTTGGCACAGTACGTCCGATGATATTTGCCTAACCTTGGATTTAATCCATAATTTGCTGTAACCTTCCTGCCATCTTGAACCTGAAGTGCTTTACGAAGTTCATTGAAAGTAGGAGCAGCTAATTGGATCCTATTATATTCCCGCCCAATTTTGGCTAAAGAATGAGCATCAGAGTTCGTTAAGAATGTAAATGGATCTAGTTCATTGATATGACCAGCCATCTCGGTATCTGCGCTGAGCCCCAGTTCAACTGCTGCAATTCCATTAAGGTTCAACAAATTGACCATACGATCCGTACAGGAGCCATATATGCCTTTGTGCGGCGTAAAAATATGTGCTGGGATTAGCATTCCGCCCCTTCCCAGCACTTCTTCTTGCAAGGCCTTAGCAGAAGCGTATATCCGCTGCGTACTAAGCTCGACATTCTTCAATTGTCTTCTTAACCATCCTGTAAAATCACTCATTGCATCTAGTGTAGGTAGATAGGCAAGTAAATGCGCGGCTCCCATGCCCGGATCACGGACCTCAATTTCACTACCCAGGATTACTGTTGTATCCCCGTAGCGAATGCCCCCGCCATCTAGCTGTACCATTTCACCACTATGCAAATAGGACTTGATCTCATCCTGCACGGACGGGGCGTGACAATCAATAATTCCGACCATATCAATCCCTTTACGCGTCGAGGCTTCCTTAGCTATATTATAGAAAGTAAGGTTTTTGGATCCGGTTATTTTCACTGGTCTCCCGAGTTCAGTCCTGCCTATATGAATATGTAAATCTACGTAATAGTCCCTTAATAATGGCTCAAGTAGGACTATCTCATTCATGACCATTTGCCCGTCAACCGATAAATTTGCCAAGCGTATACCGCGAATATAGTTTTGGAGTCAGAGATTCTCTGCTCTTGAATATAGCGCTGAGCTTCTTCAAAGGAGAGTGTCTGGCACTCCAGAAATTCATCCTCATCTAACTGCAAGTCACCGTCAGCTGTTAGACCTTCTGCTACATAGATATGCAGAATTTCATTTGCAAAGCCTGGTGATGTATAGAAAGAGCACAGATGACTCAAGGATGCACAGGTATATCCTGTTTCCTCCACAAGTTCACGTTTCGCTGCTTCAAGTGGCTCTTCACCCGGGTCAAGCTTACCAGCAGGGATCTCAACTTGGTTCTTCTCTAATGGCTTACGAAATTGTTCAACAAAGATCATCCGATCATTTACAAGTGCTATTATCGCAACAGCTCCTGGATGCTTAACGATTTCTCTAGTTGATAGTTCTCCGTTAGGTAATTTAACCTCATCTACTTGCAATGAAATCACTCTACCTTCGAAAATCTGTTTCGTGCTAACTGTTATTTCTTCAAATTCATTATGAGTAGTCGTCATACTTGATGTACTTCTTTCACAATCCCTACAACCACTTCAGCAAGCTTCACTAGATCAGAAATAGCAATATATTCTTCTGTTGTATGAATATTCTTATACCCTACAGCGAGATTAACGGTTGGAATGCCCATTTGATTGAAAATATTAGCGTCACTACCACCACCAGAATGGAATGTGCTTGTTTCACAACCAAGGCTCGCAAGCACACGTGTAGCAAGCTGGACAACTGGCGCAGAATCCTCGATCAAGAACGCTGGATAAGCAATGGATGATTCAAATTCACATTTGCCGCCATAATCACGTGCAGCTGTTTCACAGGCTTGCTTCATAGCTTCAACTTGCGCTAGTAGCTTATCTTGAACGATTGATCTTGCCTCCGCCTTCAACTGCACAAAATCACAAACCACGTTAAGTGCTCCGCTTCCTGCAAAAGAACCGATATTCGCAGTTGTTTCATTATCCACTCTACCGAGCGGCATACGAGCAACCGCTTTGGATGCTACTTGAATAGCTGAGATACCATCCTCCGGATTAACACCAGCATGTGCCGTTTTACCATAGAACTTAATGTTCACCTCTGCACGTGAAGGAGCTGCTACCGCAATCGCACCAATATTCCCATTGGAATCAAGTGCAAAACCAAATTCCGCTTCAAGTGAGTTCCGATCCATCGCCCGTGCGCCTACAAGGCCAGATTCTTCCCCGACAGTGATCACGAATTGAATTTTACCATGTGGGACATTCTTTTCTTTAAGTACTAGAAGTGCTTCTAGCATTGCAGCAATCCCTGCTTTATCATCGGAGCCAAGAATCGTCGTGCCATCTGAACGAATGATACCGTCGCTGCCAATTTGTGGCTTAATATTCTGCCCTGGAGTTACCGTATCCATATGACAAGTAAACAGAATAACCGGTGTCTTGCTTGATTCATCAGTAGCAGGAAGGGTACATATTAAGTTGCCAGCTCCATGTCCTGTCTTTGCTGCAGCGTCATCTTCCACTACAGACAAGCCGAGTTCTGTGAACTTCTGCTTTAGTACCTTACTAATTTCACCCTCATGTTTTGTTTCACTATCTACTTGAACGAGCTGGATAAATTCCTGTACTAAACGATCTTGATTGATCATTGCTCTTCCCTCCAACGTACTAAATGATTTACAATAGACTATAAACTAGAGAAAACGTCTCAACACTCTTCCGAGTACATGAGCACGTTTTCTAATTAAGTAAGGAGTGATCCATTTGAAAAATAAAAAGTGGTTTAAGGTTGTTATTTATCTCATGCTGCTTAGCATGGTGTTATCCACTATCGCGATGTCTCTTCAATTCGTAATGTAATTTCTAATACAACGAGGTTTCTCTATTATAGCTTTCCAAATTCTCTTTCACTCGTTGTAAGAATCTTCCACAGATAACGCCATCGAGAATACGATGATCTAGGGACAAGCACAGGTTAGCCATTGATCGAACAGCAATCATATCTTGAATGACAACTGGCTTTTTGACAATGGACTCGAATGAAAGAATGGCAGCTTGCGGGTAATTAATAATCGGATTCGATGCGATAGAACCGAACGATCCCGTATTATTTACCGTGAATGTACCACCTTGCAAGTCATTTAAAGATAGCTTGCTGCTTCTTGCTTTTCTTGTTAGATCATCGATTTCTCTTGCAAGTCCAGCGATATTCTTCTGATCAGCCTTCTGAATAACTGGCGTAACAACAAAATCTTCCGTACCAACTGCAAGTGAAATGTTGATGTCACGTTTAACAATAATCTTATCGACTGCCCAAACAGAGTTCATAATTGGGTAGTCTTTAATTGCGCCTACAACTGCTTTAATCATGAATGCAAGGTAAGTTAGATTGACGCCTTCTTTACGCATGAATTCGTCTTTCACTTTGTTGCGCAAGCTGACAAGATTCGTTAAGTCAGTCTCGATCATCATCCAAGCATGCGGTATTTCAGATACAGATTGACGCATCCGAGAAGCAATCGTGTTGCGGATTGGCGTTACATCGATAAAGTATTCTCCTCGATTACTAATCTCGTTACCCTCAACCTCAATTTTAGCTAACGGTGGATTCTCAGATAAATGAATGCCTGTTTGACGTACGGGTACTTTAGGCTGTACATGTGCCGTCGTCATTTGGAGCGAATGGTCAATGGATGCAAATGGTGATCCAGCCTGCTGTTCATTCATTTGTCCGCTGCTAATGACCGCTTCAATATCTTTACGTGTAATTCGGCCACCAAGACCAGTACCATTCACATGGTTTAAATTAATCCCATGCTCAGCTGCTAGCTTCTGAACAGCTGGTGAATATCGGTTACGCATGCTTTGATCCTGATTGGCAACTGCCTCACTTCCGCTCACAACACGAGTAGACGCGTTATTCGTTTGACTTGCATGCCCACTAGCTGGCTGTATACTTGTCGAATTCGCTAATTCACCTGCTGTATCAACCAAACAGATCGCTTGACCGACAGCAGCTGTTTCGCCTTCCTCAACTAATAGTTTTACTAGTTTTCCTGCAATGGGAGAAGGCATTTCCGTATTTACTTTCTCTGTAAAAAGTTCACACAGTACTTCGTATTGTTCCAATATATCGCCTGGCTTCTTCAGCCATTTACCGATTTGCGCAGAAACTAAGCTCTCTGCTAAATGCGGTACAGTTACCTCTACGATGGTATTGCTCATTTCGCTCACCTTTGCACCTCCTACTATATCGTTAGAACTGTGCTAATTTATGCATAGCTTCTTTTAGTTTATCTGTGTTCAGAAGGAAAAATTTCTCCATTGGTGCATTCATACCAACAGCAGGCACGTCTGGACCGCATAAACGCATAATAGGTGCATCCAGATCAAACATCAGCTCCTCAGAGATGATGGCTGATACCTCAGCTCCTACTCCGCCTGTTTTGTTGTCTTCATGGACGATCAATACCTTACCTGTCTTAGAAGCCGCTTCTAGAATCGCTTCATTATCTAGAGGTTGAATCGTACGAAGATCAAGTACATGCACAGAAATCCCTTCTTTGGCTAGCTCTTCGGCTGCCTGCAAGGCATAATGTACAGTCATACCGTACGTGATTACCGTAATATCTGAACCTTCACGTTTCACATCAGCTTTACCAATTGGAATGATGTAATCGTCACTTTGTACTTCTGCGGACTGTGATAAGTAGGCTTTCTTATGCTCGAAGAATAGAACAGGATCTTCGTCACGAATCGCAGCTTTCATGAGACCTTTGGCATCATATGGTGTAGACGGTGCTACGATTTTGATTCCTGGTGTACCGAAAAAGACCGACTCAGGACACTGCGAATGGTATAACGCACCTCCGCCAGTTGCGCCATAAGGCAATCGAATCACGATTGGACAATTCCAATCATTATTCGAACGATAACGAATTCTTGCTGCTTCACTAATGATTTGGTTCGTTGCAGGGAATACGAAATCTGCGAACTGGATTTCTGCAATTGGACGCATACCGTACATTGCAGCACCTATTGCAACACCAACGATGGCAGATTCAGCAAGCGGCGTATCAAGTACTCTTGCTTCACCGAATTGATCGCGTAGTCCTTTGGTGGCGTTCAGAACGCCTCCCTTACCAACGTCTTCACCAAGCACGAACACATTCTCATCACGTTGCATCTCTTCCTGCATCGCAGAACGAATGGCTTCAAGATATGTTATGACTGCCATCTTAGGCTTCCTCCTTATCCGCGTATACGTACTTCAGCGTATCTTCTGGAAGCGGGAATGGAGCATTGTCTGCATATACAGTTGCTTCATTCACTTCCTGCTTTATTTGTTCAAGTAGCTCAGCTTCACGCTCATTGTTCCACAATCCGCAGTCCACTAAATATTGTCTAAAACGTGGAAGTCCATCGCGATCGCGATTCTCCTCAACCTCTTCTTTGGTCCGATAGAGCATATCATCATCAGATGTTGAGTGTGGTGAGAGACGATACATAACCGCTTCAATCAGTGTCGGACCCTCTCCACGTAACGCACGCTCTCTTGCTTCTTTAGTTACACGATATACTTCAAGCGGATCCGCTCCATCGACACTAACACCTGTAAAGCCATATCCGAGTGCACGATCAGCAATCTTACCGCCTACTTGCTTATGATAAGGTACTGAAATCGCATATTGGTTATTTTCGCACATGAGAATAACTGGCAATTTATGAACGCCTGCGAAATTACAGCCTTCATGAAAATCACCTTGATTACTTGATCCTTCACCGAAGGTAACGAATGAAACGGCTTGCTCGCCTTTCATTTTGGATGCGAGTGCAAAGCCAACTGCATGTGGCACTTGTGTTGTAACTGGTGATGATCCTGTCACAATGCGTAATTTACGAGATCCGAAGTGACCTGGCATTTGACGTCCACCTGAAGATGGATCTTCCGCTTTAGCAAAGCCAGCAAGCATAAGATCTTTAACTGTCATACCAACGCTAAGCACGAATCCATAATCACGATAATAAGGTAAGAAATAATCCTTCTCACGATCAAGCGCAAAAGCAGCAGCAACTTGCGCTGTCTCTTGTCCGATACCTGATACATGGAATGGAATTTTGCCTGCTCTTTGAAGTAAAAACGAACGTTCATCAAATTTACGAGCAAGTAGTATGCACTTGTACATTTCAACTGCTCGTTCATCAGTTAAACCGATTGATTGATGTAAATTAAGCTGACCAATGGACATGGAGCATCCCCTCCTAGGTTACATATTACATTTTTTAATACCTGGTACTAAGACTTGACTCTATATCCTATTATAAGGCTTAATGATGACGAACACAATGGCATCTGTAGACTGTCCTAACTAAATACCAAACGCTCTTCCATCAACAGCTAACATCGCCTCACCAATCGCCTCTGACAGGGTTGGATGTGGATGAATCATCGTTCCAACCTCCCATGGTGTCGCGTTTAACACCTGAGCAAGTGCAGCTTCACTTATGTAATCTGTCGCATGTGGTCCGATAATATGAACTCCAAGAATATCATTCGATGTCCGATCTGCCACAACCTTCACAAATCCATCTGCATCCCCATATACATGAGCTTTACCGACACCTTTAAAAGGGAACTTACCAACTTTTACATCATATTTCTGTTCTCTAGCAGCAGCTTCGGTTAGACCAACTGAAGCTATTTCAGGACGGGTATAGGTACATTTAGGAACAAGCTCTGACTGAACTGGATGTGCATCCTGTCCACAAATATGCTCAACAGCAACAATACCTTCATGCGAAGCCACATGGGCAAGCTGCAAACCGCCTACACAATCACCAATCGCGTAGATGTGGGATTCCGCTGTTTGCATGAATTCATTCACAACAATGACCCCTTTATCCACCTTAGCGCCTGTATTCTCTAATCCAAAGCCATCCACATTGGCCTGTCTGCCAACTGAGATAAGAAGCTTCTCACTGCTCAGTTCAATAACTTCTCCATTATGCTCGGCCTGAAGCGTCACTAGATCATCTTGCCCATTGACAGAGTCAAACAATACCTTCGCACCTGTGACCGTTTTAATACCGCGTTTACGGAATAGGCGCTGAAGCTCTTTAGAAACTTCCTCATCCTCGTTATTAACAAGTCGCTTTTCATATTCGATGATCGTTACCTCTACCCCAAAATCATTTAGCATGGAAGCCCACTCTACACCAATAACACCACCGCCAATAATCATGATAGATTTAGGCAATTGATCCAGTTCAAGTGCTTCGTCACTGTACAATATATTATTCCCATTTGGCCCGAGTCCTGGCAAATAACGAGGTGAAGATCCAGTTGCGATAATGAGATTCTGAGGAACAAGCACTTCAATTTCACCATTCTCAAGCTCTACAGATACGGATCCAGTACGTGGAGAGAAAATAGTTGCCCCCATAATTCGTCCATGGCCGTTATAGACATCTATATTATTTTTTTTCATTAAATATTGAACACCATTATGCATTTGATTAATAACCGCTTGCTTACGTTCTTGTACTTTATCAAAATGAAGCTCTATTTCACCTGTCGAAATTCCATAACGATCACTCTCTTGCATGATCGAATATATTTCCGCAGAACGTAATAGAGCTTTACTTGGAATACAGCCTCGGTGTAAACAAGTTCCACCCAACTTGTCCTTTTCAACAATAGCGACAGTTTTACCTAGCTGGGCTGCTCGAATTGCCGCAATGTAACCACCCGTTCCTCCACCTAGAACCACGACATCGTATGTTTTATTGCTCATTATGTATTCCTCCTCATTAATTATTAGCATTATGCTATATCCATCTATAAATGATTCAACACTTTATAAAATCTAGCCTTCATTATAGTCCAAAATTATGAAATTAGACACAATATATGTAACTAGATATGTTAAAATAATCACAGGATTATACTTTGTTCAATGTATGTTAATACTTAATTATCAAGGAGCTAACTATGAAATTTAAACTATCTCGAATAATTGCCATTCTGTTGATTGTCATCCCTGGGATCATGTCAACATATGGGTTTATCATTATGAAAGAAGCATTTTTTGCTCAATTCGAGCCAGCAGTCGACCATTTACCTTGGGGTAAATTAATACTCGGACTGTTCCTCTTTGTTCTGGGTATTTTCTTCCTTGGAGGATGGATTCTGTTCCGCGACCGCAAGCGTAATTATGTCGTACCACGGTTCAAAGAAAAAAGAAAAAAAACGATTTAATGACATTACATGTAAGAACTAGTTGAATCAAGCATCCAACCTTTATATAATAAGATAATGCATATCACGCAAGATCACTTATCCCTATATGCAATTGATCGCCAAGGAGGAAATTTAAATGGCTTATCAACCTAAAGTCGTAGAAGCAGAAGTTGTGAGTGAGAATCCCAAGAATGGGTTATTTGAAATCAAAGTTGTTATGCAGGATCGCAATCATTGCCGTCTGATTTTTGAACGTGATTTAACAACTAACAAAATTACGCCTACGCATATTAACCGTCTATACAAAGAACCATGTGCGATTTGTAAAAAAGACTTTCTGTGTAACTGTATGACTCGTTTCTTAGATCCTATCGCTGAGCAAGCATTAGCTATGACTGGGAAATAATGCTGTAGATTGAAGATACCTTTCCGCATCATACTCGCGGAAGGGTATTTTTTATTCATATATAGCTTTATAAACCCCATCAACAAGCGAAACAAAGCTACTTGGGTTATAAGTCATTTCTCCGAATGACACTTGTACAACCCGTTCTGTATATCTGACAAGTGCAAAGCTATCTTCCTCATGCTCAGCATCTATGTAGATATAGCACTCCAAACTAGCATTCCCTGTTTTCTCTCTTAATCTATTGGTAGCATCTTGACTAAGTGAAGCAAATTTAGGCATATTCTATTCTCCTTTCTACTTAAACAATATGAAAGAATGGCCTCGTTTATACGAAGCCACTCCTGTATTATGATCGTCCTTACACATCCTCATGCTCAACATATTTGGCATTTTCATGAATAGGACCAACGGATGCTTTACTCACTTCCATCCATTCGTTATATTCCCATGTTAGCTCTTCTGTCCGTGACCTGCCTCGCAGTACATAGGTGATTTCTTTAATTTGAATAAATTGTTCTTCGTCATAGTAACTTGCGTCATGTTCACTAAATAATTGATCGAGTTCTTTCTTACTAATGCTGATCTTTCTACCTAGTTTGTTGACGATATCCACCGAAGTCACATCCTATATTCATATTGTCGTCCTACCTATTATAAAATCGAATTGATTCTTGCGCAAACCATCTACTTCAGATAACCTATCATTCACTTTAATTAGGATCTAGAACGATCGGCAGAACAACGGAAACTGATGTGGTTACCTTGTTCTATTCAATCTCAACTATTAGCTCAATTTCAACAGGTGTATTAAACGGCAATTCGTTGGAAGAAATCGCTGAACGAGCATGTCTGCCTTTCTCACCGAATATTTCAACTAGTAACTCGGATGCGCCGTTAATAACATAAGGTTGCTGAACAAAGCCATCAGCAGAGTTAACGAATGCAAGCATCTTAACAACTTGCTTCACACGATCCAAATCACCGATTTGTTGTTTAAGAACAGCAATAAGGTTAATCATGACTTGACGAGCTGCATCATATCCCTCTTCTACTGTCAAATCGAGTCCTACTTTACCTTCGTATTTCAATACGCCATTAATTCGGCAGTCGCAACCAGATGTGTAAACGAGGTTTCCTAGAGTTTTGGCTGGAACATATTCTGCAACTGGTGTTGGCACAACTCCAAGTACGATACCTTTTTCTTCAAGAATTCTTTCAATGTTAGCCATGATTCAAATCCCCCTTAATTTATCATTTATGTGAACAACAATGCTGTGCGATGATCAATGCACCGGCGTTTTTTACGATCAAATCCAGCATGTTCATTGCCTCCTAATCTTCTATTGCAGTAGACCTCTCCCAAGAACTGTCATGGGTACTAGGCCAGCTTCATCCTCTACATAAACCGTATTATGTAAATTAACTGTACTGCAAATATGATTAGGTACTATTTCAAGCGTATCACCAATTTGGAGATTATGCGGAACATTCATCCGGATCATGCCGTGCTCTTCATTCATCCGTTCTAGTACTGCTTCTTTATAACCAATAACTTCACCAAAACCACGTAAGTTAAGCGGTGCTTGATTCGGCTGAACATCAGTAGCAAATGTTTTACTTCCTCCATCTACTACAACCAGATCTGGTGATGGCATGCTGACAATCGAAACAATTACCTTAGCTGCACAATCTTCAGCTGTACATACACCCATCTCAGTAAGCATTCTATCGTAGAAAATATAAGTTCCTGGACGGATTTCTGTGACGCCCTTTACCACTGCAACTGACTTCGCACTTGGTGAAGAACCAACACTGACATGTATAATTTCAATGCCATTCGCACGTAGTTGCTCAGCAACTGCTACCATAGTCTCGCCTTCCTCACGACCAGCAGCTTCCAAGTCAAGCGTTGATTTACCTTGATAAACTGCACCTTTAAACGTAAATATGCCGTTCAAGTTCAAACAAGGGAGCTCATGAATTGATTTCGCTAAACTTAATGCGTCATCAGGCAATACACCAGTACGATTCAGTCCAGTGTTAATTTCCAAGCGAATCTCAAGTGTTACATTTGCGGCTTGAGCAGCTTCAGACAATCGCATAGCACCGACTAAGCTATCTACCCCAACGGATATCCGTATTCTTTGAGCTAACGTAATCATACGCGCAATTTTGGACGGCACTACAATGGGATAAGCAACAAAAATATCTTGTATACCATGATCTGCCATTACTTCCGCTTCTCCAACCTTAGCAACCGTTATACCAACTGCACCTGCTGCAATTTGCTCATGTGCAAATTCAGGAATTTTATGTGTTTTGACATGGGGACGAAGCTGTACCCCATTAAGTTTAGCAATAGCTGCCATATGTTCGATATTCTGCCTCATCACATTGCGATTAATCACAATAGCTGGAGTTTCAATCATCATTTATCACCTCATCAAATGATTAGCATACTTTGATTAGTAATATTCTCAGAACATTCACACATATGAACTAATTATAGCAAGCTATAATCATCGATGCACTATAAAATGATAGAAAAAAAGTGCTACTCTATTGAGCAGCACCTACCTACATGATGATTCTTTTATTTATGTAACAATATATGATCAAGCAGTTCGCTTAAATCGCCCAATAACCTGTGAAGTATCTACAACGTTAATGAATGCAGCCGGATCAACCACAAGGATTTTCTCACGAAGTTCAGGTAATTCATAGCGTGTCGTTACGGTCATCATCATATAATTATCCGTGTGATCATAACAACCCTGCGTCTTAATTAACGTAATTCCATGAGGAAGGGTAACAAGTGCTTCCGCCATTTCATCTTTTTTCTTGGTAATAATGAATGCTGTTACCTTCAGATGCCTTACGTGAATCATATCTACTACTTTTCCTTTAATATAGATAGATACAAGTGAATATAAAGCTAGATCCCAATTATCTAGGAATCCTAAGATAACCACAATCACCGAGTTCATGATCATCAGAACCATGCCAAGCGGGAAATCTCTCTTCTTCGTTACAATTGCACCAATAATGTCAAATCCACCAGTCGAACCCCTGAATCTAAAGGAATATCCAACCCCGATTGCGATTAATATGCCACCAAATACACCTGATATCAATGGATCTTTGGCAATTTGAATATCCGGTAATAATTTCAATGCTACTGTTGTTGTAACAACTGAGATTAGACTATATAAGACAAAGCGTTTACCTAGCTTCACCCATCCCCAGATCAAAATCGGTACATTCATCGCAAAATACATAACCGATATATCAACAACCGTAAAATAACTAATAATCATTGAAATCCCGGCGACGCCTCCACTAAGTAGGTGGTGTGGTTCCAAGAACCACTTAATTCCAATCGCCATTATTAAGGCAGATCCAATAATTACAGTCATTTCATAAGCGGTACATACTAGATTACGCTTATTTCCCTGTACCATCGACTGGTACTTCATCGCATACCCCTTCTTCCAATATTTTTCATATATAATTTTTATCACTATAATTATAAATTTTTATAGAAAATTAACTGTGATTAATATCACTATATCGGTAGATTGTGCTGGGCTGTAGGTACTTTTAAATAGGAAAACAGTCACCTATTTCCATAGAAATGGGTGACTGCTGAATTCATCATTATATAAAGTTCCGTGCATTCTCGAATCGATGGATTCCAAAATCACTTATCGTTGTTTCTAATATAATCAGGACGTCTTCTCATAAATCCTTCAGAATCCACTTCAAAATCATATTGTTTATATAGTTCATGTGCATCCCCTGTCCCTAATACCCCCGTCAAATCTTTCAGCTCATCAGACTCTACCAAGCTTTCAACCAACTTCTTACCTAGACCTTTGCCTCTATATTCTTCATCAATAAATACATCACATAAATAGAACATAGTAGCGTGGTCGGTAACGACTCTAGCAAATCCAACCTGTCTACTCGCATGATAAATTCCGTAACAAACTGAGTTTTGAATGGATCTTTCGGTTCTTTCTTCCGGTCTCTTATTCGCCCAATAGCTTCTTGCTAGGAAAGCCTTGATTGTCTGTATATCTAGCAGATCTTTATTATCACTTATTAAATAGTCATCAAATTTGATTTCCATGCTTACTCAGCTCTCCCTTGTAAAAGCATATATATATTTGTTGCGTTAATTCATATATCACTTACACAGAGTACTTAAGTATTTATTTATTTCTATTGAAGCAAATCTTGAATAAAATGTTAGCTTCATCATTTAAAATAGGCATATAAATTCCCATCATAATCCTTATCTAAATTTTCCTTGCTATCAAAAAATAGATCCAATTTATCAATGGCATAATAATCGAATTGATCATATCTTTTGACAAGTGTAAAATATGCACCTTTGATATCCGCCGTATGTCCGCTTTCATTGTGCTCTTTAACATCGTTATTGGTCATATAGAAGAAGGTAGCACTAGTGAACATACCTATAATATTCCATAAGTTATGATCCTTGTATGTAGAGAGTAATTCCTCTCTGTGATTTTCTAGCATTGTAAGATTAGCATGACACATGGCTTCCTTCTGGAAATCTGTGAAACAAACAAATAAATGCTGTGTATTATACATTTGGCTAGCCTGTACATCATTCATTACGATAGTAGCAAAATGATTTGCAATCTCCTGCTGATCCTTTTTCTTGAATCCAAAATGACCTTTACGAGAGTCTAGCATACTCCGATACTGATTGGTTGTATTTAAGATAATATTCAGCCTAGGTGTTTGATCTACATAGTCAAAAACATAATTTAGCATCTCTACATCAAATTTTTCCTTGAGATTGTTAACGAGCTCTTGGAACAATGGTTCTAACTGTATATTTCCAAGTTTGATGTCACATGTTTGTTGATATGTACTGGAATCAAGTAGCATATGATACACCTCCTATATTATTTCCAAGCTCTCCTTACAACTGTTTCATTCGAATCCATTAATAAATGGTATACATCAGGGTTTGAGATACTCATCCAATCATCAAATCCGAATGAGCTATCATAAAATTTAATTATTAATGACATGAGTGCTCCGTGTGTCACCACTACTATATTTGATTCATCGCGTTTCGTTATTTCCTCTACGACTTCCATTCCTCTATTCATTGCTTCATTGGAAGATTCTCCACCCTCAAACTTTAGATCAAGATTCAAGTATGTTTCCTTTAATTTATCCATCCAGTCAACATAATCTTCCGAGCTTAACACTCTCTCTTGTAATCTATCATCGGGTTCAATGGTCAAGTTCACTCTCTCACAAAAGGGTTTAATCGTAGCCACTGCTCGGAGATATGGGCTACACACTACGCCTTCAATATCTTTATCCATTAAAAATTCCGCCAGTTCTATTGCCTGCTGCTCTCCTTCATTAGTTAAAGCTGCGGTTGACTCCTGACCAGTTGCTTTACAATGTCTGATAAGATAAATATTTTTCATTGAAATTCCCCTTTGTCATACATTCGCCTCACGCATACCTCCACGAAACTACAAATCGCATACTCGGCTTAATTAGCCAAATGCTTATCAAGCCATTCTTTTGTTCGCTCTAGCATACCAAGTGTCACCTGATGATTCACCTCAGAATATTCCACTAACTGCAGATATTCCTCAGATATAGGATTCGTAGACATGGCATTCATAAAATATCGCTGACTTTCAATCGGAATCGTAAGATCCGTCTTCCCATGAAGTAATAACAGAGCCTTATCACGATCTATACTTAGATGAGTTAATGGATCGTGCTGTTCGAGAGAAGTCCTTTCGTCAGCAGACATCGGATTTCTTCCATCCATTTCTCGAAATAGTTCCTCACATTTGACCCAGGCACAAGAACCGTTGATAACTACCACGGATCGCACTCTAGAAACTTTGGATAAGGTACCTGCAGCTATAAAACCACCAGCTGAGTTACCGACGATCGCAATTGGATCATCCGTAGAGGCTAGCTCGTTGGTAATGGCTTCGGCTTCCTGAATAGACTTCAAAACGACAGGCCAAAAGTACTGTTGTAATTCTGACCTGTCAAAATAATTTAACTTGCCCCGCTCCCCATGATACGGTAATTCAGGTACAATGACCCTATATCCCCAACTTGATATCATGGATGCAAAGAACGAATAATCATCTATGCTTGAAGCCCAGCCATGATACAAAAGAACTGTCCCTACAGGTTTGATAGACGGGTTTATACGTAGACATGGAATTTCTGCTATTCTGCAGTTATGATTACTTTTCATGAAGTTCTCCTTAAAGAAAATCTAATTATCAAAGAATGCCTTCGGATAGATTAGTTCCCCCTGAATGGTGCCTAGTGCATTCTCCAGTACTTCATATACCATAAAAACCTCATCCGAAACTTCAAATTGCTTTAATTCGAGTCCAAATTGCCGAGCTGGTTTAAACCCAAACTTAGGATAGTATGTAGGATGACCGATTAGTAGAACGAGCGAAAATCCACATTCCTTACATCTCATTAACCCTTCTGTAATTAATTGCCTCCCTATCCCCTGCTTCTGAAAGCCAGGCTTAACAGCAATAGGAGCTAATGCTATCACTTCATACTTGCGTTCTCCATCCACTACTTCAGCCTTACTCATTAATAGATGTCCTACAATTTCATCATCTAGTTCTGCTACTATTGAAAGTTGCGGTACAAAATACTCCGTATCTCGTATCCGATCAACTAAATTCGCTTCATCTTCCCGATCTCCAAAAGCCTTATAATTAACATCTCGGACTTGATCATAGTCTTCTTTAGTTTCAGTTCGGATAGTGAGTGACATATCATAACTCCAATCTGTTTGTTTATTCAGATAAAAATAGTCATCAAGTTTACAGCACCTGATGACTTGATTTCCATCCCATAACACATGACCATCTATTATCTTGTTCCATAATAACATTTTTAATTCCAATTTCTAAATATTGAATTCATATTTCTTTATTTAGTGCTTCTACCATTCCTTACTCCACTAGATATACAACATCTCCAGCATGAACCGTACCTACTCTTACTACATCAGCGTACATACCAAAGCATAGGTTCATGTTCTGGTTTATCTGCTTAAGAAGGGTAGGGTCACGATCAAGAGAATCCGGGTCAATTGTGATCATGGCACAACGTTCGCATAATGATTTAATTGACAGTTCCGTATCTCCAATCCCTAATCTTCTACCAATATAATCTGATTCATTAAAATCAATATCATCGTTTAACACTAATAGAAAGTTCGCTCTAAATCGGCGGTCATCTACTGGCTTACCCCATAGTTGCTCAATTTTCCTGAGAGATTGGTTCGTTATAATCAGGATACTTCCATCATCAACCGCAAGTTGCTCCCCAGAATTCAAACTGAAGCATTCCATGGAGATGGTTTTATCCGATAACGCTTGAATATTCTGTAATAATTGCTGATTCCAATGATGGATTCGTCCATCAGGACAGGTTATCTTCACTTGCGGAATGTCTTGATCAGATGATTGAATATCTAATTCTGCTTTATATTTCAGCATTTGGGGAATTTGTCTCGCTGTGATGTATCGTGACCATCCTGCTTTGGTATTATCAACAAATGCATGGCTACGATCCCCATACAATCCATAGGATTTGAGTTTGACACTGCTCAACCTTTCCCCAGCAAAAGATTTAACAGGGTAACGATTAATTTGTTGAATTACACCAATTGGCTTAGCATTTATCACGGATCAATCGCTCCTCTATTTCTCCAAATTTATGATATACGAGATAGGTTATGGACAGCATGTAGAACTAGTCTTTAAATATTTGACTGTTTCTGGGAAATACTGATCTACCAGTTATTTTTACGGAATCTCTAACAACGAGGGTTGGTGGAATACTCCATTTAATGTTTGTATTTGTGTACGTGTTGATATGGTTCAGTAATTCTACAACAGCCAAACACATCTCTGTACGATTCACCCGCATAGTAGTAAGCGGTGGATTAGCGGATGACGATAGCTCTAGATCATCAAATCCAATAACAGAGACATCCTCAGGAACACGTACTTGACGTTCACGAAGCAGTTCAAGTAATAGCAATGCCGTTCTGTCATTTCCACACATAATCGCAGAAGGCTTGTCTATAAGTGCCTCCCAATATGTACCTATTTCTTCACGGGTTGCTTGAAATCCTGCGGACCTAATTAAACTCATCCTAGGATCTATGGGGATCTGGTTATCCATCATCGCCTTCAAATAACCAAACCAGCGTTCATCATGACTCGTTGTCAGATTCGTTGGCCCGATGAAACCAATCTTTCGATGACCCGATTCAATTAAGAACTGTACGGCTTCATAAGCCCCCTCTACATTTGCCGATGTGACGGCTGGACAAGCTATTTCTCGATGATAGGAATCGAACATAATTACAGGGGTATTGCACTCCTGAACCATCGAAGCATAGTCTTTACTTACGATTCCGAATAAAATTATCCCAGCATACGAAAGCTCATGAACTAATTGCGGCAGTTCTAACTTTCGCTCCATGTGATCACTAATCCGAGCTATAACAGCATTCCAATTCTGTTTACGAAGACTGGCTTCTAATCCCCATATCAAATCATGATAAAAAAGAAAATGCTCATTATCCTCATGACTCATGATTCGCTCAGGAATCATAATTAAGATATTTTTCACTTGCTGTTGCTTCTCTAAATTCCGCTCATAGCCTAATTCCTTAGCCGTTTCTCGAATCTGAACCCTTAATTCCTCACTAATACCATTTTTGTTCATTAGCGCTAGTGATACGGCATTCTTTGATATATGAAGTTTATCCGCAATGTCTTGCATCGTTATTTTCTTTTTGCGAGGCATACCTATGATTTCCTCCAATTATATGTTATTTTATTATTGTAACTTGATTTAAATAGTTCGGTCAAGTTTTGTCAAGTAAACGGTATAATTATGAAGTAGTAGGAGGGGCAACCCATGAATTTAGCAATAGGCATCGATATCGGCGGAACTAAAATAGCTATTGGAATTGTAGATGAAACGGGTCATATAGTTGGTCAATCTCGTCTTCATACTGATTTCTCTATCAAGCCAAGCGAAATGTTAGTTCGAATTGCTGAATCTGTAGAGGAATTAATCCAAGTCCATGCGATTGACACGAAGTCCATTATTGGAATTGGAGTTGGCGCGCCAGGTCCTCTAGATCCTCTAAATGGAAGGATTACTTGTCCCCCTAACTTGCCGGGATGGAACGACTTCCCATTAGTCGATGAAATGAAACAATTATTACCTTACACGATAAAAATGGAGAATGATGCAACAGCTGCTACCCTGGCTGAGAAATGGATTGGTGCAGCACGACATTCCAATAACTTTATTTATCTGACGATTAGTACAGGAATTGGTGCAGGCATCTACCTTCATGGAAGGTTAATTACAGGAGCTACGGGTAATGCCGGTGACGCTGGACATATCGTAATTAATCCAACTGCAGGTAAATGTTCTTGTGGGCAAAATGGCTGCTGGGAATGGCTTGCTTCCGGAACTGCCATTGCTAGACAAGCATCCGAGCTTGCGAGTAAACCAATAACAACCAAAGAAGCGTTCGATCTAGCTGAACAAGGCAATGCCTCCATGAAGCAACTTGTCGAGACTGCCTTTCGATATACTGGAATTGGCTGTGTCACACTCATTAATTTATTTGATCCTGATACAATCGTAATCGGTGGTGGCGTGTCTCAAATTGGAGAGCCATTATTCAAGGCTATACAAGACTATGTTTCACACAATGCACTTAACCCATCTGGCCGTAATACATCCATTATTCCATCCCAGTTGTTACAAAATACTGGATTAATTGGAGCTGCTGCTCTAATTCATAATCCCTATTAAACTCGAGAGAGGACGTTGACTTATGAATGAACCTATTTTTCTTGAACCTGTATTCAAAGAAAGAATATGGGGAGGAAGCAAACTGAATCAATTATTCGGCTACGAAATCCCTTCTCCTATTACTGGTGAATGTTGGGGCATCACTGCGCATCCTAACGGACAAAGCACAGTTAAGAATGGTACATATACAGGATTAACACTTGGAGACTTATGGAACAAGCATCCTGAATTATTTCATTCAGATTCCGATACATTTCCTTTATTGATCAAGATTCTTGATGCATCTGATGATTTATCTGTTCAGGTACATCCAGATGATTTATATGCTGGCCAAAATGAGAATGGTGAGCGTGGCAAGACAGAGTGCTGGTATGTGCTCGAGAGCGAGCCAGGTGCTGAGATCATATTCGGGCATCGAGCAAGCTCCCGAGAAGAACTAAGCCAAATGATTGATCAAGGAGATTGGGAGCAGCTTCTGTGCAAAGTCCAAGTGAAGGCTGGCGACTTCTTCTATGTTCCTAGCGGTACCATTCATGCGCTCGGCAAAGGAATAGTCGTGCTCGAAACGCAGCAGAGTTCAGACACTACATACCGTGTGTATGATTATGATCGTAGAGATGCTGAAGGAAATCTTCGTGCACTTCATTTAGATAAAGCGATTGACGTTACTAATATCCCTCATTATTCACCCGATCTAGAGTCCAAAACTGTACGCCTAGATGATGCTGAACTCATAACACTCGTGTCTAATGAATTTTTCACTGTTGAAAAATGGAATATTGATGGTACAGTTGCACTTAATTCAAATCCAAAGTTCATTAATGCGACTGTCATCAGTGGTGAAGGTCAGCTTATAGCTGATGGTCATAGTTATCCACTTCATAAAGGTGATCATTTTCTTCTTCCTGCTGAATACGGTCCTTATAAGTTAAACGGTCAGCTTGAGCTAATTATTTCATCGGAGTAAGAGTACCTGCGTGATTAATCTCAATAACAAAAAAACTCCTGTACCAGAGTTTGCTGATACAGGAGTTATTTCTACGCTTATCCAATCCACTTAAATGATGCACTCATACGGTCTTTGCCGCCACAGAAGAATATTTCTCCTTTTAAAAGTAAAGCACTAGCTTTATTTGGTTACTATGGCATTAGATTAGCTGTACAACTATTAATAGACAGATTGAATGGACGATCGATTTCACTTAAAGTTACAGTGCCTTATAAACTAATTGTTAGCCAGAGTTGTGGCGTAAAATAAGAGAAAAGAGGTTGCCCCTCAGTCGTTTTTATGACTTTTGGGGCAGCCCCAGCTGCATGGTATAGTATTGTGCTCCCTTGTTGTTATGTAACGCATAATAAGCAATCAGCAAAGTATGCTGCGAGTGATCGATTATTCCATCTTGAATTAGCTTCGGAAGATCAAATGAAAGTTGCTCAATTACAGTATGCTTGTACAATTCCTTCTCAGATAAACAGAGTGCCTCGAATTCAGCTGATACTCGGGATGGCTGTTCAGCTAATAAGCTCATATAAGAAGCGTACGTTTCTTTATCAAGCGTCATCTCCCACCATGGCTTACGCGGCTTGTTCTTGTGATTTAGGTAATAATCCAGCTTCATTAATCCTAGGGCCGCATCGAGATTCTGGGTCCCACGCTGTTCTAGAAACATCTTCAGCCTTAAAAATAGATCCTCTAATTGATGCCCGATCTTCGACCATCCCTGCCGAACCCAGTAATCTCCAAAATCCTGAAAAAAATCGAATGGCGTCATAAATTCATAGCTAATCAAATATTCAACCGTACGATCCATACGATGCGAATTCCAATATTTTTCGAGAATGTCTTCCACCTGTTTGATTCGCAGCACATCCTGAAACGGCAGTACATTGTTGCACAGTACCTCATACGGTGCATTGTCCATATACTTATAACCGTATAGCTCAGCATCCCTTCGCATACCTGTTCCACGCAGCATTTTTAGAAAGCCTAACTGCAATTCCTCTGGACGCATTGCAAATACGTCGTTAAAGGTTTGTGTGAAGGACTCGTAATCTTCTTCAGGCAAACCAGCTATTAAGTCGAGATGCTGATCGATTTTGCCGCTACCCTTAATCATTTGGACCGTACGCGACAGCTTGGCAAAATTCTGCCTTCTCTGCACCAGCTTGTTCGTCGCATCATTCGTTGATTGGATACCAATCTCAAATCTAAATACCCCTGGAGGCGCATGATCAATTAGGAACTGCAGTACCTCTGGGCGCATGATATCGGCAGTTATCTCGAACTGAAATACACATCCATTATGGTTATCAATCAAGAACTGGAAGATCTCAAGCGCATACTCACGGTTAATATTAAAGGTACGATCCAGAAACTTGATCACTTTGGCACCAGATTGAATGAGATGCAGCAAATCCGCCTTGGACCGCTCCACATCATAGTATCTAACCCCGATTTCCGTACTCGACAAACAAAATTGACAACTAAACGGACAGCCACGACTTGTCTCAAAATAGACGATACGCTTGCTCAAGTCCTCAAGATCCTTGGGAAAATAATGCGGCGAAGGCAGTTCATTCAGATCTATCTTTCCCCTTGCAGGGTTAACAACAATTGTATCCGTATGACGGCAGCGGTAGGCCATTCCATCTACACGATCATATCGACATTTATCATCGATCTCTTGTAGCAAATGATGAAATGTTACCTCACCTTCACCCATAACAATAAAATCTATCTCAGGCACACGGCTCATGAATACTTGCGGGTCAAAAGACACCTCAGGTCCGCCAAGCACAATTTTTACATCTGGCATAATCTTTTTAAGTATCTGAACAATATGTAAGGTTTCTTCAATGTTCCAGATATAGCATGCAAAACCGATCACATCTGGACGACGATTATATAAATCTGTAACTATATTTAACGCAGGATCTTTGATGGTATACTCAGCAATCTCAATTTCAAAATCACGCTCTGCATACGCCTTCAAAAGTCGAAGCGAGAGCGCCATATGTATATATTTGGCATTTAAAATTGCTAATGTCGTTCTTAGACTACTTTTCCCCATTCTCTTAACCTCTTCTTCTGACTGAATTTGTAGTAATAGGAGGACCTCTGAACATTGTACATCGAACAGCAGATGGATTGCACTATGTAATTTGGTCAGCCCGATACATGCAGCTCGTCGCGCAGGTTACGGAACTAAGTAAAAACGGATGCCGTCATTTAAGACGGCATCCGTTTCTGCGAGAAAAGCTGGATGATAGCGATTTTTATTTAGACCTTTCGAATCCAGAACTCATACTCCATATCTTGATCGGACTTGATATGATATTCCTCATGGACTGGAGCACCCCAGCTGTCGTCACCGCCTACGCCCATTTGGCGGCCAGCTACTGTAACGACTGTGTAATGGACTTGAGGCAGCTCATATGGATGCATTGCATGCTCAAGCTCGAATGCGGTATATGGTGAAATATTGCATTCCACTGGTTCAGATGCAGATGCACTAATCTGAATCCCTCGGCCTGCCTGATTCGTGATATTCACACGACGTACACCAGTACGATTACCCGACTCTTGCGGTACGATGTACGGAGATACATTATCTGCTGCTTCATTCTGGAAGGTACATAATCTGGCGCCATGGCAACGATCGATGTAGTTCTCGTCAGGTCCCATTGCATACCAGTCAAGCTTATGATAATCTGCCGACAGCTTGAAGGATACCGCGAAGATTGGCATATCTGGCAGCCCTTGGACCCCATGGTAGCTTGGCTTCACTTGAATGCTTCCATCTCCATACACCGTATACGCCACTTGTACACGCACATCTGGATGAATGTTAACCAGATACGCGAAAGTAATCGTTGCATGATCAGCTTCTTCCACCAATGCGGTATTGATGCATCTAGGCTTCAGACTTGCACCATACCAAGCGCCGAGGTCAAAGCCCATTACTGTACCCCGATCATTATCCGTCGTCGCTCTCCAGAATAGTGGATAAACAGGCTGCGCAATCAGCTCCTGACCTGCATAGTTAACTGAGGTCAAGCATCCTGCCGCTTTGGAGAACTGGATGCTAAAGCCTGCGCCTTTTACACCGATATTGACATCACCTTGAGCTACTCGGATTGTACCTGTAGGCATAGATTTAGCCTTCTCCAAGATCTGTTCGAACACGAACTGTCCAAATGCCACCTCATGTCCTGCCTGCGCCCATAACGTACTTGACTTTAGCTTCATCGACGCATTAAAGATATATTCCCCGTTTGCATCCGCATATTGTTTCCAATTCAGCTTAATATACTGCTCGTCTCCTGGAGCAACAATAACGTCCATCTGTCCGACATATACCTGATGCCCCTCATGACATACACTGTATTCCAGCACATAGCCCACTGTATCGATAAATAAATTCTCATTCGTAATTTTGACGCCTGCTTGATCTGGCACAAGCTTCACATTTTGATATAAGAATTTTACTTCCTGCAGCTTCGGAGACGGTGTGCGATCTGCACAGACAATACCGTTCGCAACAAAATTGTAGTCTGTTGGACGATCACCGTAATCTCCGCCATAGGCCATAAATTCATTACCGTAACGGTCCTTCTTGAGAATCGTTTGGTCGATGTAATCCCAAATAAATCCGCCTTGGTACATCTGATATTTGTGTTCAAGCTCCGTATACTTATGCATGCCGCCCAGTGAATTGCCCATCGCATGGATATATTCACAGTTAATGAATGGCTTGGACGGATTATCGTTTAAATAAGCTTCGATATCCGCTGGCTTCGCATACATTCGGCTTTCCATGTCGCTTGTATCATTGAAGCTGCGATCATGGAATATGCCTTCGTAATGAACGAGTCGGCTCGGATCGGTCTTGCGGAAATACTCTGATACGTTATAAATGACTTCTCCACCGTAGGATTCATTCCCGCATGACCAGATTATGATCGCAGGATGATTCTTGTCTCGCTCCAGCATCGACATCGCACGATCCATTACAATCGGCTGCCATTCAGGCAGATTGCCAGGGATTGCCCATGATGGGTCTACAGCTCCTTGCTTCTGCCATGAACCATGGGTTTCAAGGTTCATTTCATCAATGACATATAAACCATACTCATCACACAGCTCGTACCATAAGCTCTGATTCGGGTAGTGGGATGTACGAACCGCGTTGATATTGTTCTGTTTCATCGTTTGAATATCCCATAACATATCCTGCTTGGTTACAGCCCGACCCCTTCTGCAGTTGAACTCATGACGATTCACGCCTTTGAACACAATTCGCTTGCCATTTATGTACATCACTTTATCGATCAGCTCAAACTTGCGGAAGCCTACTTTTTGCGGAACGACTTCGACGAGCTGACCCGCTTCATCATAAACCTGCAAGAACAACGTATACAAATACGGCTGTTCAGCACTCCATAACTCCACCTGCTCGAGCGAGAATTGAACTTGCGCTCCATCTGCAGCTAGAACAGCTTCACCACTAGCAACCTCTGCTCCACTGCGATCACACAGCTCATATTTCACTTTGCCTGCTGGCTTGCCTGTCAGCTTAAGATCTGCCGAGAAGCTGGCTCCTTTATAAGCTGCATCCAGATCTGTCCGAACGAACATATCCTGAATATGAACCTCTGGCACTGTATAGAGATATACGTCACGGAAAATACCCGAGAAACGCCAGAAATCTTGATCCTCCAGCCAGCTTCCCGTGCTGCGCTGGTAGACTTCAACAGCCAGTTTATTGTCACCCTCTTGTATATAAGGGGTTAAATCAAATTCCGCTGGCGTAAAGCTGTCCTCGCTATACCCCACAAATTGTCCGTTCAACCATACATAGAACGCAGTTTCAACACCCTGAAAGGAGATATGGACAGGGCGGCCTTGCATCAGCGCTGGCAACTCAAAATGCTTCACATAACTGCCGACTGCATTAAACTCTTCTGAAATAGCAGGCGGGCGAAGCTCTTCATGACCATCCCACGGATATTGGGTATTCACATACTGTGGTGAACCGTATCCTTGCAATTGAATATGCCCGGGTACTTGAATCCCGTTCCAAGCCTCACAACTAAATTCCTTCATATAGAATTCTGCCGGACGACTTGCAGGATTCACAGTGTAATGGAATTTCCATGTACCATTAAGACTATACCGCATCGACATAGAAGCGGAGCTTTGCGCCTCCTCCATGCTCGTAAAGTAGCGGTGGTCCGAGTGTGCTGGCACCCGATTCACTGCAAATACATTCAAATCACTCAGCCATGCTAATGTCGGTTTCGCTTGCTCCATATCCCTATCCCCTTACCTTTGATTTTCATCAATTAATAATTACTTCACAGTACCTATCATACCAGCTACAAAGTGCTTCTGCACTATGAAGAATACTACTGCTGTTGCATAACCAGCACCTAAGTTGGAAATCAAAAGCGGAATGGTTGTGTTGGGTTTCAAAAGTTAATTAAATCGTAGTATAAGAATCAAATAAACTCCTGATTTGCAACTCTTGATTTAGCTGTTGCAGCGAGGCTGGCTTCGATAAGTCAGCTTTCTTCAAACGGATTTGCTTGGTTTCTCCTGCAGACACGTGGAAATAGTTATCCTCGAATCTTGCATCGAGATTAAGGAAGTCAAGCTCAATGAATTGGGCGAATGCATCAGCATCTACTTGGATTACATAGCAATCTTCTTCTTCGGAAATAGCTGCACGCAAGCCTGGCTGCACGAAGTTATAATGCTTTGGCTTAACAAAAAGTACACTGCCTTTGCTGATTTCAACTTCATCGACAATAAGTACATACTCTAGATACAAATTGCGTTTTATGGCTTCATCCGTGAAAACGTCTGCGAAATTTAAATCCAGACACTCTCTTGCTGACAAGGAGTCTGCAACAACTTCAGTATGACCGCTTTGTACAACGGCAGAGAATTGATCCCTTAGCTTCCATTCGACTCTTGCCTTAACCGTTTGGCGAGTATCATTTGTAATAACTAGCTTAACCTGTGTACCTTCTTCCTCGGCAGAAAGCAGGATTGGAGCATAGAATCGTTTGGCATAGTAATGAAGTGCCTTCCATCTGCCATAATAATCAATGCTTGACCATGATGCTACAGGCCAGCAATCATTCAGCTGCCAATAGATTGAGCCCATGCAGCGTCCTCTGTTGCGGCGCCAATGTTCAACTCCATATCGCATGGCTTCAGCTTGCAACAGCTGTGATACATATAACAATGAAGGAAAATCCTTAGGGATTAAGAAATTACCTGATATTCCAAGAAGAATCTTGGCATTTCCACCTGGATTTTTCTGATGACTTTCCATAACTGGTGTAAAAATATTTCTTTCCCCTGGTTCTGTAAAGGTACTAACTGTTTTCATTGCAGGGAAGGACTGAAATCCAAACTCTGAACAGAAGCGGAAATAGTATTTACGATATTCCGTAAACTCCTTATCTCCATGCCATACTTCCCAGTAATGAACGTCACCCCTGTCATAAGAATTCGGTTCATCGAATCCACCACCTGAAGATGGTGAAGCCTTCCAGTAAAATGTATTTGGATCATGTGCTTTAGTCACTTCAGGGACAATAATCTCAAATTGTTTCACATAATCTGTTTTCAGCTTTTCTCGCTTTGGAAATTCCCAGTCCATCCAGGCCATTTCCATTTCATTATTCCCACACCAGATACCGAGTGAGGCATGATGTCTTATGCGTTTAACATTGTCAGCGATCTCAAGCTTCACTTCCTCTGTAAACTCATCATTCATGTCATACTCTGCACAGGCGAACATATGATCTTGCCATACGATTAATCCATATTGATCACATAAATCATAGAAATAATCTTCTGGGTAGTAGCCTCCACCCCATACGCGAATGCAGTTAAAATTAGCTGCTACACAATCACGAATTAGTTGCTCTGTTCGTTTCTCATTCATCCGATCATGAATATTATCTTCAGGTATATAGTTAGCACCCATTGCGAAGATCGGAATCCCGTTGATTACAAATTCAAAGGATTCCCCCCACTCATCTGCATTACGATCTACCGTTAGTGTACGTAATCCAATCGAATAGTTCTTTTCATCGACAATCTTGGTCCCTTGCATAAGCTTAAGCTTTAACTCATACAAAGGTTGTTCTCCCAGTCCGTTAGGCCACCACAGCTCTGGACTTGCAACACTCAGCTTGATCGTACTCATCCCACTTGTAATTGATTGGGTATCCATTACTAGCCTTGTACCATTTGGTGAGATCAGCTCAGTTTCAAGCTCAAGCACTGTTTCGTGATATAACTTTGCAGACACTTGAACATCTAACATCACATTGCCAGACTCTTGATGCTCTTGCGTAATATATACATCCTCAAGCTGTCCTTTCTCATAGGCAAGCAAGTAAATATTGCGCCAGATGCCGCTATCAGGGACCTTCGGTCCCCAATCCCAACCAAACATATGATGAGCCTTACGCAAATGTGGAAAACCTTGTACGACATACTCACCATTCGCAGCCCATAAGCTAAATTCCTTCTGCTTCTGTTCTACATATTCAACAGGAGAACGGAATACGATTCTGAGATGATTCTTACCTGCTACTACCACCTCATTAACTGCAAAACGATAAGTGCGATGCATATTGAACGTAGTCGCAATGCTTATACCATTTAAATAAATTTCTGAAATCGTATCCAGACCTTCACAGCATAGCTCAAGTCGATCTGCAAGATCCAGCATGGAGGAATCAACCACAAATTCCCGTTCGTACTCATAGTCTTGCCTGAAAGCTTCAAATACCTCGTATTCCTGTTCTTTGTAGTACGGATCTTGAATCAGTCCAGCTCGAAGCAAGTCGGATGCTACTGAACCAGGCACCTGAGCTGCAGTCCAATCCTTATCTAGGGTACTTTTCATGCTCCATTGTCCATTTAAATCAAACTTTAGCATTTCCTAATCCCCTTTCTATTTCACCTGAACTACAGGGTTATTCTGATAACTAGCAACAACAGTACCATCACTTGATAGAGTAAACAGACTGCTTCTTTTACTTCCAACTGTCAGGGAATAGGTTTGTTGCATTACGCTATCTCGGATTTGGAGCTTCTTATCTTCCCCAGTTTCATTGATAACAGTATAAAGTACACCCTTGTCCCAGTTTAATCGGCTAACAAAAATTCCGTTACAATCGCCTTCTAGTAATTCAAATGACTTTGTCACATTGGCTTCCGTAATTAATTCGGCGTAAATCTCCTTCAACACATGAGATTCCTCTGCTAGCTCAATCGGAAGTGGGATCCAAATCAGACGACCTTTGCCCAGTTGTACGTCGACTACCTTCTGACCATCTGCGCATGTCTCTTTAAAGGCTCTGCTCACATTATCGTGGCTAAAGGAAAGCTCATAACTCTTATCTTTAAATGTCAATTGTTCGAATTTAGATAACTGCTTTAGACTAGATTCACCTACTAATGCTTGCGCCCGGTCTGTTTTGGCAAAATACTCATTCAGTGAAATAGGTCCAGTAATCACTAGTGTCGTATCCATTTCACTAACGATGTTAATCAGCTTATCAAACTGTTCTCCATTAATATGATGCGGACTTGGCAGGAAGATTAGCTTAGGCTTTGCCTCTATAAGTGGGTCAAGATCAAATTCACTTACGCCCATTGCCAACTGTTTATTATAGTAAGACAGTACCTTAATGATCTGTGTAGTAGACTGCTGAGCAAAATTCTTGTTGGAGAAGTCATTTGTGAATGGGAAAATAACCGCTATCTCTTCATGACTTGCTAGATCGCTCATATATTCTTGCGACTTGGCAAAGAAATCCCCAAACCTACGATACAGCTTCATTTCTGGTTTTTTACTACCGTCACAACGAATAGCCCCAATATTCGACTCATTTGCACTTTGTAAGTAGTAATTCGTGTTCCATATCCACTGAACAAAGCCTGCACCCCGTACACCAAAGGAGTATGCGAATTTTCTCTCAAGCAAATCGGCGATCTCACGTTCCGTGCGCCTTGGACTATTATCCGCATTCTCGAGGTACATGACACCCGTTTCCTGAATGAGTAAAGGTTTGTCATGATATTTCGTAAACACGCTGTCCCATACCAGATCATCAAGCAACCACCAAGTATGCTGATTATTATAATCAACTAAGTCTCCCATTAATAAAGGAGTAGGTCTTTGTCCTCTTAAAGCTTCATCTTGTCCAACTGTAACCATATGTAATGGCTGAATATTTTTGATCATTGCTTTCATTTCTTTTGTCCAATTTCGGAAGATATGAATACAGAACTTAAGATAATCCTGCCAAATTAGACCATTCTTACAATCACCCATATCGGTAATATCAAAATTGATATGGCTCCTATCTGGTAGCGGTAAAGCTGAGAACGTAGGTACATCAGAGATCGGTATATCAAGTGCAGCAGCCATTGCTTCCACTGTCTGATACTTGTTACGCATATAGGCCTGAAAAGCATCTCTCTCCAAAGTATCATCATCAGTTCTTCGTTGTGACGGGTGATCTGACACATAAGGCTCATTAATCAGATCCCAATCGACATTGGTTGTATGTTGATGTCTGATAACGATTTGTGAGATAAATCTCTTCTGTGCATCTAGACTCCTTAAGTCCAAATAAGGATGACTTCCTTCCCACGGTTCCGGTACAAATGTAAAGAACGTGAAGGTAACATGCAGATCATTTGCAGCTGCACACTGAATAAAGGCATCAATACTGCGAAGAATAAATTCATCAAAATGTCCGTCATCTAGCATAAATGTTCTCCAGTTACACCACATACCGGTACGAATCCAGTTAATCCCCTGTTTTCTCATATCCGCCATATCTTTCATCCAGGTCCTTGGGTTAGGATACTGAAGGAATGCACGAGAAACATCACTAGACATATACGTCGTTCCAATTACTGGAGCCGTTTTGCCATCTATTACAAAATAATCTTTGCCACATGCCACTCGTTCATAGTTACTTAATAGCTGATCATCCTTGACACAGAAGCCTTGCTCAAATAATCGCTTCTCTCCATCCTGACTAATCGCACACATATGAATCTCATAGTTTCCTGGAACGAGGTTGCTGTCAATTTCCACATTTTCCGTCAGCGTGAAGGATTGGCCTTTCAGTTCACGTTCTAAAGTGGTGATCAGCTTCCCGTCTTTCATGAGTTCAATCTGACAATTCCATGATGAGTCCATGGTAGGATTCTCAATCTGGATTTTGATACTCGCTTTCTCATTTGGCAAATAAGAAGCAAAAGATGGCTTAACAAATATTTCCCTAACTCCTCTTGCAGCGAATGCACCTAAATCCTGTACTACTTGGGCTAAGATATTGTGATCTTCAATAGTTATTTCTTGATTAACCAAAATCCATCTTCCACCACGGAACTTACCAGCCCGGTTCTCGATCAAAACAGTTGGTGAACTATAATGCTCCCCATCTGGATTGAGTCCCTTAATCAATGGATATATAGCAACATCCATCGAACCAACAGAGCCCCATTCTTTCGGTACATACTTGTTTCTTGTTGGCAACATAATCAGATTTGAAGTATCCTTAATGGTTAACAGCTGCAAGAGAGATTCTGCAACCGGGTTCATTACATTTGCTTCATAACTGGAAATCTCACATTCCTCGGCACTAACATTTATAAAGCTATGTATATTTAACTTACGCAAATAATTCCATTGTTGTTTCTGTACATCCCAATTGCTTCCGTTCCAAATGACTGGATACTGAAAAGGCGTAGCTCCAAAATTAACGAATCCTTTGCCTTTTTCAAGAAATCGTTCGATTGCGGGAAATGCATCTATTGGAAAATATCCTTTATGCATATTTACAAATACATCAAAAGAATCCGTCAACGTATCCTTTAGTTCCTGAGCATTGCAGCTAACTACATTCGGTGAATCAATATGGATCGATTGATATCCAGGAAAGGATTCATCACAAAACATTAAAATTTTATACATTATCTTTCCACTCCCTATCTGATTATGATAAAGCATGCAAAAGGCTGCCTTCAGGCGAAAGCTGATCAGATTGCATTCAATCTACTCCAACTAATGCGCTATCAGGCAGCCATGCAACCTGCTTTTTATTTTATATTTCTCTTCTCAAACACTTCCTTCTGTGCTTTAGCCCAATCTGCATTCATCTTAGCAACGATATCATCATAAGATTTGAAGCCTTCTTGTGAACGTCCTAGCGCAGTATCGATAATTCTACGTCCAAATTTCTCGTCGTACAGACCTACTTCAGACTGTGAAAGGATCTCTTCTACAAGACCTTCTTCACCTTGCTTAGAAGGCATTTCGATCATAAATTCTACATTCTTCTTCTGTAGATCACTTAATGAATCTGGAATTGCACCGCCAACTAGACCAGATACGTTTCCTTGATTTTGTGCATAACCTGATTCGGCAATAAAGAATTCAACAAACGCTTTTGCAGTTGCTTTATTCTTACTATTCACATTCACAGCCATACCATAACCAGCATTCAGCATGGCTTTATTATCCTTATTTGGAAACGGCATGAAACCAACATCATCCGGATTTGCTGCCATACCACGAGAATTAGCTAGTGCCCAAGAACCGATCCCCAAAGCACCAATTTGTCCATTTGCAACCATTTGTAAGGATTTATCAAAGTCAGAAGTAATTGGGTCTGCTTCAATTAGACCTTGCTTCGTCAACTCATATAGCACACTATAAAGAACATAGTTTGGCTTACCAGGAGCGAATGGCTCTTTATCATGAGGCAAAGTTTGATTACGGTATGCTGGATCATTCACAAGTACAGCTTCATTCCCTTTGAGCTGCGAAAGCGGCCAACCTGCATTGTAATTCGAATAATAAGGAATAGCAGAAGTTTTCTCTTTAATCGCTTTCATGTCAGCTATAAATTCATCAACTGTAGTAGGCCATTCTGTAATGCCTGCTTGTTCAAAAACTTTTTTGTTATACATGATTCCACTAACATCACCTGATACTGGCAGCATATAGACCTGTCCATCATATCCACCACGTTCAGCAAACGTATATTTCTGTTTCATTTCCTCAACTGTACCAAGCGGCTCATAGAACTGAGCAAACTTGTCTGCACTTAAATTCGGATTATACAGTACGTCGCCATAGTTCTTAGTGGACATACGCGTTCTCATGTTGTTGTCGTAATCCTGTACACCTTCAAATTTAACAGATGTAACTTCAGGATATTTCTCTTTAAAACGCTTCTCATAGTCCTTAAATATTGTGTCAATCGAATTGGAATCATTCGTAATAACTACAATGTCTCCAGCAATCTTAGACTCGGTCTCGCTTGAGCCAGAACCTGAATCACTTGAAGAGCATCCTGCCAGTGTTGAACCTACCATTAATACTGATAATGTGAGCGGAATCATTTTTTTGTAATTTAAAGCCATTACGTCCACCATCCCTAATGTATTTGTGTTTTGTGTCCCCATTCAAATTGAAACTGACTGTATAAATCTCTCTTGAATTTTGCGCATTCCCCTCTCATACTTGTGCTTATTTAACTGAACCCGATGTTAAACCGTTGTAGATATATTTTTGCAAAGTAAGAAAAACGATTAACATCGGAGTCATAACAACGATAATGCCAGCCAAAATAATCTCCCATGATGAAGCATATGGCCCTTTAAAATTAAACAATGAAGTTGAAATAGTGGCTAACTCTGCACTAGGCATATACAAGAATGCAGTGTAGAAATCATTGTAGATCGCTGTACCACTAATAATGATGATGGTTACAATAGCAGGCTTCAGTAGTGGGAATATAATCGTGAAGAACACTCGGAAATATGAAGCACCTTCCATTAATGCAGCTTCATCCAAATCTTTGGAAATGCTGTTAATGAACTGCATAAAAATATAAATCGCCATAATATCCGTACCTACATTTAATAGGATTGGCGCCATCAACGTATTAAAGGCTCCTAGCTTAGCAATCACCTGAAAGACGGTTACTTGCATGGTGACACCTGGAACAAGTGCAGCGAACAGAAACATATTTTGTAGAATTTTCTTTCCTTTAAATTTAAACCTTGAAAACACATAAGCGATCGTAGTTCCAGAAAGAATGGAGCCAGCTAAAGAAACCACCATAATAATTGCAGTATTTATAAAACCAGTAAGTAGTTTTCCTTCTACGAACACTGCTTTATAGTTCTCAAAATTTAGAAAGCTGGTTGGTGGTGATAAAGGATTGGATTCATAGAATTCGGTATGAGTTTTAAATGAACCAAAGATAATCACAATAATTGGTAGTAATATGATCAAACATGAAATAATCATCACCAAATATTTCATCATACTAGTACCTAATTTACGAGCTGACTTGATCCCTTTATTGTGCATTTTGTCCCCCTCCTATTTATCCTCTTTGAGAAAGAATTTCTGAACCACTGTCATGACAATAATGATAATGAAAAGAATCATGGCCATGGCGGATGCTAATCCAACTTTGTTATAGTTAAATCCCGTTTTAATCGTTTGGATGACAAAGGTCATACTTCCATTTGCCCCGTTCGTCATAATAAATGGAATTTCAAACACGCTTAGAGCACCTTTGACCGATAAAATAATTTGGAGCGCCAATATTGGTTTAATCGATGGAATAATAATGGATTTAAACACTTGCCATCCATTAGCACCATCAACATTGGCCGCTTCATAAACACTGTCATCAATGGATTGCATTGCACCTAAATAAAGCACAACAGCAAAACCTAATCCCTTCCACATCGATACGAAAACCATCGAATAGTTAATTAAATCCGGATTCCCTAACCACTGGTGAATCCAACCATTCAAGCCTAATAACGATAGGAGTGAATCTAAGATACCTTCAGGTTGAAAAAAGAATAGAAAGATCATGGCAACAGCAACGCCATTAATTAAATACGGAAAGAACAAAATGCCTTTAAACACATTGGCGAGCCTTAGTTTAAAATTCAAAATAGTTGCAAGAAATAGTGATAAAAACAAAGTTAGAATCGAACCGGCAATATAATACAAACTGACTTTAAACACTGAAAAGTATTGAGGATCACTGAATATACGGACATAGTTGTCAAAACCGACAAACTCCTTCACCTTGCTGATCCCATCCCAGTTTGTAAAGCTGTACCAAACCATATTCAGCATCGGCCAATACGTAAAGGTCAATAAAAATAAAAGTGGAAAAACGGTAAAGCTAAGGATCAATATTTTTTTCTGTCTGGTGTACCCGAACCCGAGTTTTGCAAAGGCTTTCATAAAAGTCACTCCTTTATTTAGATATCAAGTTTATTTAAATTAATTTACTTAATTTAAATTAAACAAATTTGATATTTAAACTAAATAACTTGATGAATAGATTAATATGTACTATTTTGTAAAATTAAGCGCTCCCTTTTTTAGTATTTTCATTGCTTTTCAATAAATATCTTAACTCTATACTTAAATGCTGTCAATATATTTACTTGATTTTAAGTAAAATACTATTAATAATAAAGTAAATAAGATATAATGGTTTACATAGAATATAAGTTTTAACGTTCTTTCTGTAGTTAATCTTTTCGTATAAGAGAAAATTTTACTTCCACAATTTAGTACTTGCTTGTATCCTAGAGTTAATAGACTCAACAAACTTAAATTCGTTAAGTAAAATAACCCCATATGAATTAATTTGCATTAAAGAAAGGGATTTCTATTGATATGAAAAAGAATGTTACAATGTCAGATATTGCGCAGTATTTAAATGTAAGTATCGTTACAATTTCTAAAGCTTTAAGCGGAAAAGAAGGGGTCAGTGAGGAAACTCGCCAAAAAATCATTAAAACGGCTTTTGAAATGGGCTACAACACAAAAACTGCAACCAAGCAAACGCGGGTCATTGGGGTACTTGTTTCTGAACGCTACATGAGGATTCGAAATTCCTATTACTGGGATATTTATCAATGTTTAGTTCAGTCTTTAACCGAAATAGGCTACGTCGCTCTGCTCGAAGTAGTTACTAAACCATCTGAACTGAACCAAATTGTTCCCAGCATCCTGCAAAATCAACAGATGGACGGTTTGATTGTACTCGGAAGCTTCCCCAAAAACTACCTGGATCAATTAATAGATGCTCCACTTCCGTTAGTATTTCTTGATTTTTATAACTGGTTATATGATATAGATGCTGTTATTTGTGACAACATCTTCTGCTCCCATATGATTACGAACTACTTGATCAGCTGTGGTCATAAACAGATTGGCTATGTTGGTAACGTTCATGCACTTGGGAATATTCTTGATCGCTATCTTGGTTATCATAAAGCAATGACAGAGAATCATCTTAAAATACATAGTGACTGGATTCTAGATGATAGAGACATCGAAGATAAGCTATTCTCCGACTTTTCACTTCCTAATAAATTTCCTACAGCCTTTGTCTGTGACTGCGATGAAACAGCTTATAATTTTATAGAATTCTTATCGAAGCAGAATATATCTGTCCCTAACGATGTTTCCATTGTTGGTTTTGACAATTATGTTTTTGCTACAAAGACCAATCCACAGCTGACTACCTTTGAAGTTGATATACAGCAGATGGCCGAGGAAACAATTCAAGGTCTTAATTGCAAAATTCAAGATCCAAACTACCGCATTGGTATAAAAACTGTACGAGGAAAATTAATCGTTCGTGATTCAGTAAAAATATTATCACGTCCCGAATAACCACTAAATGCAGCCAACTTTTAAAGAAGTTGGCTGCATTTTTTAAAAGGTCATTTAGAAGTCTTGTCAAACGCAAAAGTACACCACTATGTAATTAGTGATGTACCATTTTTGATATAATGTGCAACTTTGTGCCTGTAGAATTATAACCAGCCTTACTCAGGTAGTATCCGAACCAAATACTGAGCAATAGGTTTCATACATCCAATCTAATGTAGCGCTCTATTCCTACAGACACAAAATAACCCGACAAACCAAAAAGGTCTGTCGGGTGTTTCAAGTACATTCAAAACCGCACCTCTACTATCTTACGAAACCTTATGCTCAATTCTCAGCTTATCCGCAACCATCGCGATAAACTCTGAGTTCGTCGGCTTCGACTTCGAGATATTGATCGTGTATCCGAAGATGTACGAGATGCTGTCTATATTGCCGCGAGTCCAAGCAACCTCGATTGCATGGCGGATCGCGCGTTCAACGCGGCTAGGGGTTGTTTTGAAGCGCTCAGCGATTGCTGGGTACAACGTCTTCGTTATTGCACCGAGAATCTCGATATTGTTGTACACCATCGTGATTGCTTCACGTAAATATTGATATCCTTTAATATGTGCAGGTACACCGATTTCATGAATGATGGAAGTAATATTAGCGTCCAAGTTTTTGGTTTTGGGCATTTGGACTACATTCTGCCTCATAGCAGCGTTCATTGGTGATGAGATCACCGTTTGGTTAGATACTAGTTGGCGAATCCGGTTCGTTAGAACACCCATTTCAAAAGGCTTCAGTATGTAATAGGATGCTCCTAGCTGTACAGCCTTCTGCGTAATCGTTTCTTGTCCAAAAGCAGTTAACATAATAATTTTAGGGGATACAGGAAGATTCATTTCACGTAAGCATTCTAGAACACCAAGTCCATCTAAATGCGGCATAATGATATCTAAAATTAGAACGTCAGGTACTTCACGATGAGTCTCCATGAATTTAAGTACCTCGTTCCCATTATAAGCGATACCGACAACTTCCATATCTTCTTGCTCTGAAATAAATTCGGACAATAGGTGCGTAAATTCTCGATTGTCATCTGCTAACATTACACTAATTTTTTTCAATTTCTTAATCCTCCTTTGATTACCTCAAAAAACCTGTAATTATTTTCCTAATTTGAATTATTCGACAATTGAAATCGTTTTCCTTCTGTCGAACGATTTTTCTTTTCTTTTTTTTGAAAATATTTTATAATTTAATATTTCATTTCATTGTTCGCGTGACTTCGACAAAACCTTGCAAGAATAACAGTAAAAAACGAACCAAAGGCTAACTCGCCTTTAGTCCGTTTCCATTCAATTTCTGCATGATACCAGAATCCTGCAGCATCCATTCAATGAAGCATCCATATCCTTGTTCAGGGTTGTTAATAAATACATGTGTCACGGCGCCAATCATTTTACCATTCTGTATAATAGGTGAGCCTGACATCCCTTGCACAATCCCACCTGTTTTCTCCAATAATTTCGCATCCGTTACCCTAATAACCATTCCTTTGGTTGCAGGGTGATCCTGCTTCGCTACATGAACAATTTGAATATCGAATTTTTCTACTTTTTTGCCATTTAAAACGGTATATATTTGGGCTGGTCCTTCTTTGACTTCTTCTGCAAATGCAACGGGTATCGCTTGTTTAGAGAAGCTATTATCAGGTAGGCTCGTCATTCTGCCAAAAATACCAAATGCCGTATTTTTCTCAATGGTTCCGAGAATTTTACTATTGAGGCTAGAATGCTTCTCACCTGGCTCACCACTTCTACTCTTAGCAATTGACGTGACATTCGAATCAACAATCTGACCTTCCCCAACAACAATTGGTGTTTGTGTATCCATATCCGTGATAACATGCCCTAGGGCACCGTATACACCATGTTCTGGATTATAGAAGGTTAAAGTACCAATACCTGCTGCTGTGTCGCGAATATAGAGACCTAGTCGATGCATCTTGTCCACAACGTCGTATACAGGATTAAGTGATAATTGCAGCACCTGGTTATTCCGCTGAACCGTTAATTGCAGAGGCTTACGACTTTCGCCTGCTTTGGTAACATAATCAGCAACTTGATTCACATCATTGGTCTTGTGACCATTAATATGAGTGATTAGATCACCAATCTGGATTTTGGCTTCTTCTCCAGGCGATACACGCTTTTCTTGACTTGTACTTACTAAATGATGACCAACAACTAAGATGCCTGCAGATTTAATCTTAACACCAATTGTTTGCCCCCCTGGGATAACCTTCAGATCAGGAACAACATTCACTTTCACTGTTTTGAGGGGAATTGTACCGAACAGTTTGAGCTTCATCTCGGTTTTACCGAGTCCTGACGGAATAAGGGAAATGGGTTCATTGAGATTAACTTTAAATGAGTGCTTTGAACTACCGTTGACTTTTACAATCTCGGGGTCTTTGACAGTCAAATTGGCCATTACAGGTACAGTGAGCTGGATTTGCTTACCTTGTCCATTGAACATACGAAGCTCATTAGGAAAAGAAGCAAAGCTTTGAAATGGTGAGGAAAAAGCGGTTATACAGATGAAGCAAACAAGCAACAATCCCACCAATCTTTTTCTAAAGCTAGCTTTCAAAGGTATCACACTCCTACGTCAAATGCGTACCTATAAGTTAACCCCTCACCACCTGTTTTATAACTAAAAAAGACTGAAAAAGATGCCTAAGGCATCTTTATATTCTTGTTTTCTTTTCATTTGCCAATACAAGCATTTCATGAGAATGCTGTAAGGTTGTTTCCGTGACACTTGCGCCACCTAACATCCTAGCCAATTCCTCGATTCGATCCTGCTCATTAAGATCCGTAATTTTGGTATAAGTCCGTTCGTGTGCAACTTCTTTATGAATGGAATAATGAACATCAGCCATGCTTGCAACCTGTGGTAAATGGGTGATCGAGAACACTTGGCAATGTCTAGATAACTGTGACATCTTCTCTGCAATTGCTTGTGCGGCGCGCCCGCTAACACCTGTATCCACTTCATCAAATACAAGCACAGGCACACGATCAATTCGAGCAAAAATAGTCTTAAGCGCTAGCATAATACGTGAAAGTTCTCCACCTGAGGCTATCTTGGCAAGACTTCTCAGTGGTTCACCTGGGTTCGGTGACATCATGAATTCAATCTGATCAATTCCGTCTCGAGAGAATTTATAATTCGTTCCTTCTAAGTGAATTCCTTCATTATTACGATCTTCTACGCGATTGATCTGAACGTTAAACACGGTTCTCTCCATTTGTAGATCACGTAATTCGGATTCAATCTCTTGTGCTAAACGTGTTGCAACTACATGACGCCTAGAGGATAATTCAATGGCTGTTTTGGCGAGAATAACTTCTTCTTTGGCAAGCTTATTTTCAATCTCTTCAATTAAGCTGTCTTTATTTTCTATTGTGTTCAATTCGGTTTGAATGTTATGCAAATAAAGGAGAACATCTGGTACTGTCGCACCGTATTTCTTACGAAGAGTTGAAATAACATCTAACCGATCTTCAATTTGATCAAGCCTAGAAGGGTTAAACTCAATCGCTTCGCGGTAATCGCGTAGACCATAAGCAACATCCTCAAGCTGATAATAGGCGGTTTGCAATTGTTCGTGAATGGGCTGAAGCACAGCCGCATCATAATTAATAATATCGCGCAATCGACTCAGGGCTTTATTAACGGATGTAATGCTTGCTCCAGTACCATACAGTAATTCATAAGCATCCGATACATTCGCATGTAATTTTTCACTATTGGCTAGCTTACTTCGTTCGTCCATAAGGGCCTCATCTTCGCCCTCTTTAAGCTTAGCCGCGGATATTTCTTCAACTTGAAACCGATACAGATCCGTCATTTGCAATGCTTGCATCGAATTATCTCTAAGTTCAAGTAACTCTTTACGGAGGTGAGTATAGACATTATAGGACGCTTGGTACGCCTCTTTAGCTAGCTTAATCGACTGTTCACCATAAGAATCAAGTAAATGGATATGTTGCTCAATATGCAGCAAGGATTGATGCTCATGCTGACCATGGATGTTAACTAACCATTCGCCAACTTCTCGAAGCATGGATAAATTAACAATTTGACCATTAATTCGGGCCGAGCTTTTGCCCTGAGAAGTAATCTCTCTCCGAATAATGAGCTTCTCATCAGCATGAGCATCAATTCCCAAAGATTGCAGGACATTCCAAATGGGGTGCTGCACTTCCACGTCAAAAGAAGCTTCGATTTCCGCTTTGTCGCTGCCATACCGAACAAGATCGGATGATCCCCTAGCACCAACAATTAAGCTTAGTGCATCAATAATAATGGATTTACCTGCACCCGTTTCCCCAGTAAGTACATGAAATCCGGATTTGCAATGAATATGGACTTGTTCAATGACTGCTAAATTGCGAATCGACAATTCTGTAAGCATACAGAACCCCTTTCTGTTAAGCGTTCACATAAAGAAACGATTTCAACATTAAGACATCATAGAAGTAATTTGTTTAACAACACTTTCACTTTCCAGCTTGGTACGGCAAATAATCAGAATCGTATCATCACCACAAATGGTTCCCATAACTTCATTCCAGTCCATCCCATCCAGTAATACACAGATCGTATTAGCGGTACCTGGCAAGCATTTCATCACAACTAAATTCTCCGTATAATCGATGCTTGTAAAATGATCTGTTAATGCACGTCTTAGCCGCTGCAATGGATTATACCTTAAATCAGCAGGCAAGGAATATTTATACCGTCCATCATCTAAAGGCACCTTAATTAATTGAAGCTCTTTGATATCCCGTGAAACGGTAGCTTGTGTAACATTGAATCCTGCATTGAATAAGGACTCTACAAGCTCATCCTGTGTTTCAATTTCTTTATTCATAATAATTTCCCTAATTTTCACCTGACGCTGACCCTTCATATTACACCTCAACATGGAACGAAATTTTCTTGATTTTTTGCTGATTCATATCTACATATAGGACACCTGATGCATCGGGGAATAGCAAGTGATACGCTAAGAAAGCATCTCGTAGCGAGCTACCTGTCAAATCAAGAGGTCTACGTTCCTTTGCTAATTTAACCAAATAAATCTCTTCATTCTTTTGGGCAAAATAATCAACGAATAAGCGACTATATAATGGCTCATCTGCATCATTAATTGTGATATAGAGGGGAATTTTTGTTTTAGAAGAAAGTACATCAAACCCGGCACCCTCAAGTAATTCAACAGCCTCATCCTGCAGAATTTCATCACTAATCGGGATCGGAAGCCTGCGTTTTGGTTCCTCCTCCAGCCAACTGCGTATACGCAGTGTCACCCATGATACGAATATGATTACAAGTAGAAGTAGTACAATGACTTGGTCACTTTGCATGCCTCTTCACCTCGCATCCATCATGAGATAACAGCTTGTCCATCTAATGATGAAGGAAGCGTTTCCCATAATTTCTTACCAACACTAATTCGCGGAAAGAATGGAAAAATCCTCTTTTTGAGTGTGATTTAGGATGCGATATAGCGAAAAGCAATTAACCTTGTAAACGTCGTGAATTTGCGACAATTTCCTTGATGTAGGCTGAACGATCGCTCCCCATCACATTCGGGTGCTCTGGATTGCATGTCCAGTACGCTAGGAACTCAATATTCCCTTCCCCACCTGTGATTGGAGAATAAGTTAAACCTACCAGATAGAGACCAATATCCGAAGCAAATTGCAAAATTCTAGTTAGCACTTCTTCGTGTACCTTAGAATCTCGTACAACACCTGATTTGCCAACCTTCTCTCTTCCTGCTTCGAACTGTGGTTTAATAAGTGCCACGATACTGCCATCAATAGGTAATAATTCTTTAAGTGGTGGCAATATGATCGTCAATGAAATAAACGAAACATCAATGGATGCAAAAGTAGGTGGCGGTCCTTGTAAATCCTCCAGCTTCGTATAACGGAAATTAGTACGCTCCATTACATTCACTTGTGGATTGTTTCTTAGCGACCAATCAAGCTGATTGTACCCAACATCGATTGCATATACATAGGATGCTCCATTCTGTAAGGCACAATCAGTAAATCCACCTGTTGAAGCACCAATATCTAGCATGACCCGGTCCTTTAGATCAATATCAAACTCACGTAGCGCCTTCTCTAGCTTGAGCCCACCGCGTGAAACGTATGGATGCACCGACCCTTTGACACGAATCGTCTTCGCTCTTGAAATCTTCGTTCCTGGTTTATCACTTGGTTCCTCATCTACAAAAACAAGAC
Organism: Paenibacillus sp. P5_B5; assembly: GCF_056400365.1. Taxonomy (NCBI): domain Bacteria; kingdom Bacillati; phylum Bacillota; class Bacilli; order Caryophanales; family Paenibacillaceae; genus Paenibacillus; species Paenibacillus sp. P5_B5. The sequence continues at coordinate 168,413 of NZ_JBFULK010000001.1, read as the reverse complement.
CAGCCATGATGGCGGCCTTGGCTTTTTCCCTACTTTCGTAATACCCCTGTTCGACCAGAAGTACATCTAATCTTTCTTTGGCATCAGACATTTGCTGTATTACGCTCCTATGCTCGTTGACTTAAGCGTGGTGACATCTCGTGGATGATGGCAACCAAGCGTTCAGCTGTTAAGCAAACCTCTTGGCGCTGATCTTTAATTGACCCATGCTCTACGAAATAATCAGGCACACCCATATTTTTAACCTGCATATTATGAATGTTGTTCGCTGCATAGAATTCCATTACAGCTGAACCAAAGCCTCCCATTATAGAGCCTTCTTCCATCGTAATAATCGGCTTATTCTCATTAGCAAGCATACGAAGCATTTGCTCATCTAATGGTTTAATGAATCGTGCATTCACAATCCGAAGATGAATGCCTTCCTTCATTAGCATGTTAGCTGCTTCTTCAGCTATTCCAATCATGGGTCCAACAGCCAGAACTGTCGCATGACTTCCTTCGCGAAGCACTTCCCACGAACCAATCGGAATCGGATGTAGCTCATCATCCATTTCTACCCCAAGTCCCGCAATACGCGGATAGCGAATAGCAATCGGACCATCATCATACAGCTGTGCTGTTTTCATCATATGCTGTAGCTCATTCTCATCCTTAGGCATCATCATCACCATATTAGGTAAATGACGCATAAATGCGATATCGAATACGCCATGATGGGTCTCACCATCAGCTCCAACAAATCCAGCACGATCTATGGCAAAAATAACATTCAAGTTAGGTCTACAAATATCATGTACGATTTGATCATAGGCACGCTGCATGAAAGTAGAGTAGACTGCAAATACAGGCTTCAGTCCTTCACTTGCAATAGCAGCACATAGTGTAGCTGCATGCTGCTCAGCAATACCTACATCAATCATCCGCGATGGATAAAGTTCTCCGAACTTAAGTAAGCCTGAACCTCCCGGCATTGCTGGCGTTACGGCAACAATTCTAGGGTCTTCCTTTGCAAGCTCAATCAGTGTTTGACTGAATACATCGGTATACACCGGAGGTCCAACAGTCTTAAGAACTTGGCCTGATTCAATCTTATACGGAGAAATACCATGCCATTTATGCGAATCAGCCTCTGCAGGCGAATATCCTTTGCCTTTGACCGTTACTACATGAACAATTACAGGGCCGTTGACTTTATCTGCACCTTTAAGAGTTTCAAGCAGTAATGGAATGTTATGACCATCAACAGGTCCAATATAATTAATCCCTAGCTCTTCAAACCATACGCCTGAAACGAGTAAATATTTGAGACTATCCTTGAGCTTCTCAGCAGTTTTGGCAAGCTTATCACCAACACCTGGAATCTTCTTCAGAATGCCTTCAATATCATCCTTCGCTCTCTGATAGTGGCGATCTGACCGAATTTTATTCAGATAGTTATGAAGCGCACCCACATTAGGTGCAATCGACATTTCATTATCATTCAGAATAATCATCATTTTTTTCTTCTCATGACCGATGTGATTAATCGCTTCTAATGCCATCCCACCAGTCATAGCGCCATCACCGATGACAGCTACCACACGATTGTTCTCACCCTTAAGATCACGGGCTGTAGCCATCCCCATTGCTGCTGACAGCGAAGTAGAGGAATGTCCCGCTTCCCATACATCATGTTCACTCTCAGAACGTTTGACGAATCCACATAGACCTTTATATTGCCTAAGAGTATCAAATTGATCTCGGCGTCCAGTAAGAATCTTATGTACATAGGCTTGATGACCGACATCAAAAATAATTTTATCACGAGGTGAATCCAGGAACGTATGCAAGGCAATCGTCAACTCGACGACACCCAGATTTGGAGCTAGATGACCGCCTGTTGCCGAAAGCTTTTGGATAAGAAATTGCCTAACTTCCTCAGCCAATGTTTCTAATTCTTCGACCGACAACCGTTTTAAGTCCTCAGGCTGATTAATCTGTTGTAGCAGCACGCTTATTCACTCGCTTTCCGCTGTTTAATTGTTAATTATTTGAATCAATTTCATAACTCATTGAAACCATTAAATTGATTCATTTACTCAGCTTATATACACTACATTATATCACATTAGAATGATTGGTGTCTTTTTGGGAAAAATGCCCTGATAAATGCTTAGTGATCACGTTTCATTAAATAATCGGCTAATTCAAGTAATCTGGTTGGACAAGGAATAGCAGAATTCATAATAGCTTCTTTCCCTTGTTCTGTTAAACGAGTAACTTTCTCTATAGATTGTTCCAATCCAATAAAATACGGATAGGTTACTTTTCCCTGCTTAACGTCACTATTAGTTGCTTTACCCAGCTTGACTTCGTCCCCTATCAGATCCAGAATATCGTCTTGAATCTGAAACGCGAGTCCAATACAGTTACCGAAAGTCGTCAAAGCTTGTAATTGTTCTTCTGATGCATCGACAACTCTTCCGCCTGCACGCAAGGAAAAAACAATTAAATCACTCGTTTTATGTAAATGAATATACTCAAGTTCTTCAAGCTTCGTTAACCCTTGCTCACCTAGCATATCTGCTGCTTGTCCGCCTACCATACCTTTAGCGCCAGCATATACCGATAGCTCTTCGACAATGGCAAGCGTTTGTAGTGGGTTCACATTATTCTTGCGGTGAGCTTGCACAATGCTGTAGAATGCATGCGTTAGCAGAGCGTCACCTGCAAGCGTTGCCATCGCTTCACCATATACCTTATGATTGGTTAGTTTGCCACGTCTGTATTCATCATTATCCATTGCTGGCAAATCATCATGAATAAGGGAATACGTGTGGATCATTTCTATCGCGCAAGCTACAGGCATTGCAGCTTCGTATGATCCACCCAAAGCTTCTGCTGCAGCAAGGACAAGAATCGGTCGCATTCGTTTGCCGCCATTCCTTAAGGAATAGTTAATCGAATCACGTAATTGATCTGGGATCATCCATTCACTTGGTAGTGAATCGGCAAGTGCTTGTTCAATCAATGCTGCACGACTGTCCAAATATTGCTCGAAGGAGGTGGTACTTGTAGGCATACGAATTCTCCTTACTCTTCTATGTTATGTGGAAACGGCTTAGTCGTTAATCCATCATCTGATTCAACAAGCATTTCAATCTTACGTTCTACCTGTGCAAGCTTCTGACCGCATAGCTGAGATAGCTTCATTGCTTCTTGATACAATTCAATCGCTTGTTCAAGTGGAACATCTCCACTCTCCAGACGTGCGACAAGTGAATCTAACTTGTCCATCGCTTGCTCGAAGCTGAGCTCCTGTTGTTCTGTTTTCTTCGGCTCTTTACTCATCCTTGTTCTCCTCCATTGACCAGACATGGCATGTTAATTGTCCATCCGTTAAGCGAACATTAACAACATCGCCATTCTGAACTTGATTGATCGAATTTACAAGCTGTTCCCGTTCATCATAGACGAGCGAGTAACCCCTCTGCATCACTTTCAGAGGTGAGAGTGCATCGAGCTGGCGCACGCGAGAGAGCCATTCCTGCCGCCTGCCTGTGGCCAGGCGGCTCATCGCTAGCTGCAGCGAGCGCTTAGCGGTGCTGCGGCGCAGCTTAGCCGCGCTGACTGCGGCGCGCGGCGAACATGCCTCCATGCGGCCAGCAAGCCGCATGTGCGCTTCAGCGGCCCGCGAGAGCCGCTGGTTCATCCGCATGGTCAGCTCTGCTGCCATGCGGTCCAGCTGCTGCGTGGCTGGCAGCAGCAGTTGACGCCGCGGGCTCACCAGATACGGTGAGCGCCGCAGCCTCTCCAGCGCCTCGCGGCGGCGCTGGAGTCCGCGATGCAGCGCATGGTGCAAACGCTGCCCGTGATCAGCAAGCTGGCGACGCAGCTCCAGCTGATGAGGCACAGCTAGCTCCGCAGCCGCAGTCGGCGTCGCCGCCCTTAGATCGGCAACGAAGTCTGCGATCGTGAAATCGGTCTCATGACCAACAGCAGAAATAATCGGAATTCTGGAAGCGTAAATACTTCTAGCTACACTCTCTTCATTGAAAGCCCATAATTCCTCAAGAGAGCCCCCTCCACGACCAACAATAAGCACATCAACCTGATTCCATTCATTCATTGCCTCAATGGCTTTGACAATCGATGGAGCTGCTTGCGTACCTTGTACTAATACGGGGTAGACGAGAACTGGAACGGAAGGAAACCGTCTTTGTAAAGTGGTTAGAATATCACGAACCGCCGCACCTGTCGGGGATGTAATAACGCCTACAGCTTTTGGATACATAGGGATACCTTGTTTATGCCCATCTGCAAACAAGCCTTCAGCTTCAAGCTTCCGTTTGAGTTGTTCATAAGCAAGATATAAAGCCCCAATTCCATCTGGTTGCATTTCTCTCACATAGAATTGGTATTGTCCATCACGCTCGTATACTGAAACAGATCCTCTTGCAAGCACCCTTGTTCCCTCTCTTGGCAAGAAGACTAGCTTCTGGTTATAAGAGGCGAACATGATTGTCTTGATTCGCGAATCTGCATCCTTAAGTGTAAAATACATATGACCGGATGAATGTCTTGTGAAATTGGATATTTCTCCACGAAGCCAAACATCCTGCAACAAATCATCATTCTCTAGCTGAAGCTTAATATATCGATTAAGCTCCTTAATCGACAATATCATCCGTTCATTCATTCGCTTATCACCCGCCCATTTCTATTGCGTGATAATTAAAGAACAGCTAAAGATTAAGCTTTAGCTGCATTTAACGTATTTTGCAATAGCATTGTAATGGTCATTGGTCCTACACAGCCTGGAACTGGGGTAATAGCTCCAGCAATTTCCTTGACTGCCTCGAAATTAACATCACCACATAACTTGCCTTCATTATTGCGATTCATCCCAACATCCATAACGATTGCACCTGGCTTAACATGCTCCGGACCAATAATGTTTGCCTTACCAACAGCAACAACAAGAATATCCGCTTGACGTGTGATCTCAGCCATATTAGGTGTACGTGAATGACAAATTGTCACCGTAGCGTTCTCTTGTAGCAAGAGCATTGCCATCGGCTTACCAACAATATTGGAACGTCCAACCACAACAGCATGTTTGCCTGCTATGTTCACATCAATACGTTTAAGCACTTCAATAACACCAGCAGGCGTACAAGGCTTAATGGCATTTTGTTTGCCGATCATAAGATTCCCTACATTAACTGGATGAAAGCAGTCAACATCCTTCTCAGGAGCAATCTCATCAACTACTTCTTCTTCATTAATCGTTTGGGGAAGCGGAGACTGAACCAGAATTCCATTAATTTGATCATTTGCATTTAGGCTATGAATAAGATCAATTAATTCCTTCTGAGTTGTTTCTGCGGGTAAGCGGTGTACTTCAGAGTAAATCCCTACTTGAGCACAAGCTTTCTCTTTGTTGTTCACATAAACATGAGAAGCAGGGTCATCGCCGACAATAATAACGACTAGTCCAGGTCTACGTCCTTGAGAAGTCAATTGAGCAACCTCTGCTTTAATCTCTTCTCGAATCGTTGATACAATCTCTTTACCGTTAATGACTCCGCTAACCATCTAAACTTGCCTCCCCAATTATCTAATCCATACGACTTCGAACCGTACAGAATATAACTTATTTCACTTTAAGTCTCAAAGCGTCTATATCTTTGATCATATTACCAAGTACACCATTTACGAATTTTCCCGATTCTTCCGTGCCAAAATGTTTCGCAAGGTCAATGGCTTCATTGACAACTACCTTCGCAGGTACATCATCCTTATACATCATTTCATACGTAGCAAGCCTTAGAACCTCTCGGTCAATTCGTGACAAGCGATCCATCTGCCAGCCTTTCAAATATTCTATTAACACAGGATCAATAATTTCTTTATGATTCAGCGTTCCTTCTACCAGTTCATAAATGTACTGCGGACTAACTGTGGGTTCAGATAATACAATTTCCCCCTCATTATCGTTCTCCGCTTCGTGAATTGCGGCTGCAATTGCATCGTCATGCGACACCTCTGTCATACCCATTTGATATAAGCTCTGCAGTGCAATTTCTCTGGCTACTCTACGCCTCATGCTATAATGCCTCCAATTTTGTTATCAAAGTACTCACCTTAGGTGATATCCAGAATTTCATAAGCACACGCTATATAAATTCTATATCAACAAAAAAATCCATGGAAGATCCAAGGATTTCAGCGGAACATTTTCCATTTTTGCGAAAGATAATTCATGATGTCCTGATAAGGGACGATATCTTCCTTTTTATCAACTTTATTGCCGATATAATACCCTACTACCACGATAAATGCAAATATTAATGTATCCCAAAACCCTACAAACAAATACAGGAATCCAAAAAACACACCTGCAATTGCTCCAATCAATTTGCCCTTATGGTGTTCAACAATGTCGTTCCACATTATATGTACCTCCTATTCCACCCTACGTACGGCAGGGGTGGATTGAACCGTATTGGCTACATACACAGAAACAGATACGACAGGATAACCGGCAATTTCTTCAATTTGACCTTTAATGGCAGATTGAATTTCTTCTGTCAATTCAGGAATAATCCGTTCTCCATCCACGATTGTGCGTACTTCGATTTCAAGACCCGGAGGACTCACATGAACACGCACTTTCATATCTTTAACCCCTCTTACCTTGCTAGCGGCTTTAAGGGATAAATTCTCGATAGTCTCAAGCGAAATTCGAAACTCCCCTAATTCCGTGCGTTCAGCAATGAACGGAGCTTGAGTCTGAGTTCTGCGAACAGAAACATAAACAAGTCGTATAGCGATCAATAGAATAATAGCACAGATCGCGATCATTACATATGCGGTAAAAGCATCATGATAAACGTCTTCAATAAAGTTATGTACCTTCTCCTTAGGAACCCAAGCAAATGAAACCGTGAGTCCGATTGCAGAAATCACAATGATAACTAAGCTGAAAATGAAAAGTAAAAATCGATCTATTATTTTCCCCAAAGCTGTAAGCTCCCTTCTCATCAGACGCTTCAATACGCTTATCATACATTAAATCAGAGGAAACCCCCTCACACAAGTAGGGGGTTTGCAATTAAATGTAAATCGACTTAATTAAGAAATAATTACTTCACTCTATTAATTGCTTCTTCCTCAGGCTTCTCAGCAGTTTTAAACTGTACATCAAGAATATGTACGTTAACTTCAACAACGAGAAGACCTGTCATTGATTCGATAGCATTCTTAATATTCGACTGAATGTTAGAAGAAACCTCAGGAATACGGAACCCATACTCGATGACTACTGATACGTCAACTGCTGTTTCCTTTTGTCCAACTTGAACTTTTACACCTTTGGACAAACTTTTCATTCCCAATAATTCAGAAATACCTCCGACAAAACCACCGCTCATGCCGGCAACTCCTGGAGTTTCAATTGTTGCAAGCCCTGCAATAATCTCAATTACCTCAGGTGCAATCTGAATGGAACCGAGATCCGTTTTCACATAATCCGGTACAATCGTATCCAATACGAACACCTCCATTTTATTAGGATAAGCCGTTCTCTTTAAATACTATACCATTTCCCTATATTTATGACAAATAATAGTGGCACTGTGTTTACCTTAACTTAAGTTCCAAGAACGTCATGCTCTTCCAAGAATTTAATATCAAAGTCGCCTGCGATAAATTTAGGATGTTCAAGTAAACGTAGATGAAAAGGAATTGTTGTTTTGACACCTTCAATATCAAATTCACTTAGTGCCCGCTTCATCCTAGCAATCGCTTCATCACGTGTTGGTGCCCAGACGATTAACTTTGCAATCATCGAATCATAATAAGGTGGAATTGAATATCCTTGATATGCTGCTGAATCCACCCGTACTCCCGGACCACCTGGAGGAAGATAGGACTGTATAAGTCCAGCTGATGGCATGAAATTACGATTAGGATCTTCTGCATTCACGCGGCATTCAATTGACCAGCCTGATATTTGTACATCCTCTTGTGTAAAGGAAAGGGGTTGACCTTCAGCTACACAAATCATTTCTTTGATTAAGTCTACGCCAGTAACATATTCCGTAACAGGATGTTCTACTTGTATGCGCGTATTCATTTCCATGAAATAAAAATTACCGTCTGGACTTAGCAGAAATTCTAATGTTCCAGCACCGGAGTATTCAACAGCTTTGGCAGCACGAACAGCAGCTTCACCCATACGAGTCCGAATTTCTTCGGTGAGAATAGAGCAAGGCGCTTCCTCGACTAATTTCTGTCTGCGACGTTGAACCGAGCAATCACGTTCACCTAAATGAACAACATTCCCGTGTTTGTCAGCCATAATTTGAATTTCAACATGTTTCATACCCGTTAAATATTTCTCTAAATAAACACCCGCATTACCAAAAGCATTCTGCGCTTCTTGTTGTGCGTTTGTAATTTGCTTAATTAACATTTCTTCATCTTCAGCAATTCGGATTCCTTTACCGCCGCCACCTGCTGTAGCTTTGATAATTAATGGATATCCAATCTCTCTACCAATTCGAATAGCTTCATCCAAGTCCTCTATAATGCCGTCAGAGCCTGGAATAATCGGAACATTAGCTTCTTTCATCGTTTGCTTCGCCATTGATTTATCACCCATGCGATTAATTGCATCTGGAGATGGACCAATGAATGTGATATCACATTTTTCACAGATCTCAGCAAAATTAGCATTTTCAGCTAGGAACCCATAACCTGGGTGAATAGCATCGACTTCAGTAAGTGTTGCTACACTTAAAATATTCGTATATTTCAAGTAGCTCTCTTGGGATGAAGCAGGGCCTATGCAGTAAGCTTCATCAGCTAAACGCACATGCAGTGCTTCTCGATCTGCTTCCGAATATACGGCTACTGTTGAGATTCCAAGCTCACGACAAGCACGGATAATGCGCACAGCAATCTCTCCGCGATTGGCAATAAGCACTTTATTAAATTTCATGTTTTCTCCTCCAACTTACTCCGGCTTAACGAGAAAGAGCGGTTGACCATACTCCACAAGTTGACCATTATCCACTAAGATTTCTACGATTTCGCCCTTAATCTCTGCTTCAATTTCATTCATAAGCTTCATCGCCTCGACGATGCAGCATATGCTTTTCTCGCTTACTTTGGAGCCAATGGATACAAATGGCGCCGCACCAGGAGCTGAAGCTTGATAGAATGTTCCCACCATCGGTGAAATAATTGTATGTAATTCTAACGTATCTTTGATTTCAGCTGTTACAGCTAATTGAGGCGCATCCTCGACTGAATTCGAAGTTTGTGATAATTGCTGAACCGAGCCTTGTGCAACACTTGTGTGCATCGTTGGTGCAGTTACGAATACAGATTCAGTTTTATTTCCTTTGCGAATGAATACTCTTGCCCCTTCATTCTCGATCTCAAGTTCTTGCAAGGTTGTTTGGTCCATCAATTTCATTAATTCCTTAATTTCACTTAACTTGAACAATGGGAGTCACTCCTTTTAAATTTTGCAACATGCATCCGTCCATTAATGACGGTCAGACTGTGAATCTGTTTCTTCTTGGTCTGGGCTCGTCCGAGTTCACGAGGCAATAAGATTCCTCTTGCGTAGCCTATTATAGCATATTTATTTTGTACATACGCAAGTTATTATACCTTAGTTGATTTTAATATTTCATTTCTTTTTTTAAGAATACAGATGCCCTAACGGAATATTACTCCCATTAGGGCATCAAATGATTGATTTATTTATTGAATAATCTGAACTCCAGCGAACTTATCAGAACCAATATTCATTTCTTTGAGAACAAGATCAATGATCTCGACTGCTTGTTTTTTCTCAAGCTTGGCGGCTTGAACTGTTACCTTCCATTTACCGTCATCAGCTTGTTGAACAAGTGCATGTGGGTAATCCTTTGCAAGAGTTGTTTCAATTAGTTCGATTTTAGCCATCGTTTCATCTAGTCTCCGGATGTTGTCAGTTGCTTCGCCTGATGCAGCTTGCGTCTGCTTCGGATCAGCTGAAATTGTTAACCATTTTTCGCTCTCTTTGGTTAGCTTATCATGACGCTCAATCTCTTGCTGGATAAAGTAATCATCACCTGAAGTTACCTTTTCAGTTGCTTTCTTAATAATCTCTGAGTCAGTCGAGCCTTCTACTGCCTTAGTTCCTTCTGTATTCTTAGTTCCCGTCTGTGCTGATGTTTCCTTAGAATTATTAGGGTCTATTGTTTCTGTTCCAGTCATTGAAGCATCAGGCAATTTAATGATCGAACCATCTTCTTGAATTTCAACCTTTGTTTGTCCAGCTATTTGTTTTGTTGTTTGCTGATCTGTCCCCGCAGTTAACTTATCCAAATCTTCCGTTCCTGAACTGAATAAGTAATAAGCTGATAATACTACCATTAAGCTAAGCATTGATACGAGCCAAATTGTTTGTCTCTTCGTGTTCATTTGAACACCCTCCTCTTTATATTAAAATTATTAAATATAAATCTAACTATTTCTACTGTTTCCGCGGCCATACCGCTATCCGATGCCCCATGACATCAACTCCTCGTTCGACAGCCTCAAGAATCATCTTTTTGACTGCCGCATTCTCTGCACCCTTAGCAACGACAATCACCCCCCTTACTTTGGGCTTAATATATTTCAACACATGTGGTTGCCCATTACCCGATACCTGTACAAGAACTGATTCACCTTTACGTGTAATTTCTGTGATCGTCCGGGTTGCACCGTTCGGATCACGTTCATTCGTCGTACTCTGAGAATCGGAGTAATTCTTATCCACTATGGTTTCTTCAGTTGACTCGATCGTCACCATCACTTCTGGATCATCCACACCTACGATTTTCTGCAGTATTTCGCGCAGACGAGATTCATAGACTTCTTCGTATTCACGAAATGCAGAATTATCTTTAGCACTTGTACGTCCCGCTACCGTAGTGCTTTCACTTGGTGGTGATGCTCCGGGTCCTTCTGTAATAGGTTGAACTTGCTTCACGTTAAGGAAAGAATTCATAATCATGAGTGCAGCCCCAAGTAATGCAATGAGTATCAGCCACATCAAGGTATGAGTTCGCTTCGTGCCATTCTGACCACCACCGAACCATTTTTCCAGCTTTGATATCCATTTCCCCATCTGCTAGATCACTCACTTTCATTCCTCACGCTTTATTTAACCCAATTTGGAACGTTTAGAGACTTCAAACTTTATATCAATTCGTTCGACAGGAACGCTCCAATTACGTCCAATGAGCTTGCGTACATCAGCTCTCGTTTGAACTTGCTCAGGAGTTTCCTGCTCTATACTAGCAGTTGTCTTCTGAACCTTACTTTCGACTCGAATTTGAATTTGTACTGGTTTTATGGAAGCAATCGGCTTCGCTTTATCCTCCTGTGGCTTCGCTTCAGTTACGATGACCTTGTCACTAAGCACTGCACTAATGCTCTTAATATAGCGATTACCTTGAGCATCATCTCCTGTGCTAACTAACACCTGCTCAGCTTCATACGCAGTTTCGGTTCGGATACTTTCCTTGATTGCTTCCACAAGCTGTTTCTCTGCAAGTATCATGGCTTGCTGATCTTGGCTATCCCTCAGTCGTTGTCCCTGCTCCGTAATCGCTTGTAAGGAATTATTCGATCCAACCAGTGTTTTACCATTCTCCTGTTGCTTCTGCTCAGCTTCAGCCAGTAATTTATCAACGCTCCAATCATTTCTGAAGAGGTCAAGAACCGGTGAGAGCAAAGTAAGTAGGATGAACAAACTTAATACGGTTTTCACATAACGCTGCATTTTGGAACTTGGTAGAAGGAGATCAACAAAGGCTGCGAACATAACAATGGTGATTACCGTTTTCAGCCAATCATTAAGCCATTGCATATTAGAGCCTCCTAACAAGAAGATTTCACCATCTTAAGTGATCGCCATTTATCTAAGTGGGAGCTATCTAACCATTACAGATAAATTACCAGCTGCAATCATTACGGTAATTGAGAAGAAGAACATAAGGCCTACTGCTGCGAGTGCTGCAAAAACATATATCATACTTTTGCCAATGGTTTGAAGACATGTGATCATCGGATTATTGCCAATGGGCTGCATGACAGCAGCAGATAAATTAAAGATGATGGCTAATGTGAGAATCTTCAACGCAGGGAACAGGCATAGCATAATGATGATGACTATTCCTGCCAAACCAATTGCATTCTTGACCAGCAATGAAGCTCCAATGACGGTTTCGGTTGCATCTGAGAATAGCCTTCCAACTACTGGAACAAAGTTACCTGTAATGAATTTGGCTGTTCGAATTGTGATTCCATCAGAGACAGCTCCCAAGGAGCCTTCAACTGTCACCACACTTAGGAATGCCGTCACGAATATCCCCAGTGCTCCAACTCCAATGTTACGTAGTAAATTAGCAAGCTGTGTTACCTTATATTTGTCTGATATGGCAGAAACAATATGTAAAACGGCGGAGAAGAATAAGAGTGGAAATACAAAGAAGTAAATCATCGCTCCGACCGTGTGGATCATGAATACATTTAGGGGATGCAGTAATGCTACCGACGTAAAGTCACCCATAGCCGTAAGAAGTGTAAGTAGCAAAGGAATTAATGCGATCATAAAGTCAATCATGGAAGTTATCGCATCCTTCGCGTATCCAATCGCAGATGAGAACGAGTTAATGGCGATAATAATGAGCACCATGTACGAGATAATAAATGCGATTTTACTTACCGATTCTCGTTCGAATGAGCTTTGCAAAGTTTGCAAGATCATCGCGAATATCGTCAAAATAACAATCGTTACGAGCAATTTGCCATTAGCTAACACCTCATGGAATAAATAACGAAGTGTCCCTTTCATGATGTTCGCAAATGATAATCCTTGACCCCCGTTAGTTAATAGCTCTGTGAAGGAAGGAGCTTGTAGTTCGGGAAAAAAGCTACCATTCTGAGTCATAAGCTTGTTCCAATATTGCTCGACAATACCCGTATCAAGTTGTTTAACTTGCTGCTGAACGATCGTCTGTGCTGGAGTTGCGGCTAAAGTGACTGAAGCACAGACAGATAAGCCAAGCATCATAAATAGCAGAACGACAAGCCATTTGAAGGCAGAGCGATGAATCTTATAACGACTTGGCACCTTGATCACTCCTAAGCAGGCAACAGCTTGATTACTGTCTCAATGATGACGGTTATGATCGGTATAGCCATAACCATAATGAGTATCTTACCTGAGAGTTCAATTTTGGAAGCTATGGATTCAAGTCCAGCATCACGTACGATTTGAGCGCCAAATTCTGCAATATAAGCAATCCCGATAATCTTAAGAATCGTCTTGAGAAATACCATGTTCACACCAGACTGCATAGCCAAGTCCTCTAGCACATGAATAACTGAACCTATTTTGCCTATTAGAAACAAGAAAATCATAATGCCTGTAAAGGCAGATAAGATAAAGGCAAACATCGGTTTTTGTTCTTTGATGATTAGAATCAGCACCGTAACAAGTAGACCAAGTCCAACAACCTGAATAATTTCCATGGGCTACTGAAACAAGAAGATCGTTTTAATCTCTTTGAATAAATTGTTGAGCAGCGAAACAACCATAAACAGCACAACAACAAATCCAATTAATGTTACCCAATGAGCCATGTCTTCTTTACCCATCTGCTTCAGAACCGTATGCATCATAGCGATAATGATCCCGATCCCGGCAATCTGAAAAATTGTATTAACATCTACGTTCATTTCCGGCACCCCACTCTAGTACATCAAAATGACCGCTAAAGCTCCGACAAGCACTCCTAGACTACGCCACATCTTCTCATAACGTTGCTGATCTTCGAGCGCTGCTGCTTCTTCGACTTGGAGTTGGCTTGCAGCTAATCGAAGATGCTTCACTTGATCAGAGCTGCTTGACCGGCCAAGTGTAAATCCTAGCTCAAGCATGATTTCTTTTTCGTTCTTCTTCATTGATGATTGATTCCATGTCTGACTAATTGAGCTTTCCCAAATCTCTCGCATGGAGCGACCATCTTTAATTTCAAGCTGTTCTCCTGCCATGTGCAGCATACCCGCTAGTGGTTCTGTTGATTGTCTACTCACGATAAGAAGTGCTTCTGGAAGTGGTGTCAAGCCAAAGCTCACTTCTGTCTCTAGTCGCTGAAGGATGCCAACTAATTGCCTGATCTGCCTAGGTCTTCGTGCATACTGCATAGCTTGATAGAATCCAAACATAGTACCCGCAAACAAGAGAAATACAGATCCAATTAATTTCAGCAACATAAGCGTCAGCCTTTCTCTACGCGATACATAGCATGAGACTTAACCAGCTGGCCTCCCTCATCATAGATCTGGAAGGCTCGTTCACTTCCTCGTCGCAACGAGAGCACAACATAACGGTTAAATAACCTTTCGGTTATAAGCTCTCTAAGCACTGGTCGCAGCTTAATGTCTGACATACCGTAGCCGTGCGCAGTAGCGATGACACTAATCCCTCCATGTAAGGCTTCATGTAATGCCTCAGCATCTTCAGGCCTTCCAATTTCATCAACAACAATGATCTCAGGAGATAGTGACCGGATCATCATCATCATACCTTCAGCCTTTGGGCATCCATCAAGCACGTCTGTACGTGGACCTAGATTGAATCTAGGTACACCTTTCACTGAAGCTGCAATTTCTGATCGTTCATCGATAATGCCAACTTTAAGCCCTCTTGCAATACCTTGTAAGGCTGTCCGATCACCAGATGAAATCGTTCTTGCTAGATCTCGCAACAGCGTTGTCTTCCCTTGCTGAGGAGGAGATATGATGAGCGTGTTATGTACTCTACGCCCAACAGGGTCGATCATGTAAGGTAGAATATCCTTGCTAACACCTACAACTTCTCGTGCAACACGAATGTTGAACGAACTTACATCGCGAATTGTCCTCACATGTCCGCTTTCTAAGACAGTTCGACCAGCCAGTCCGACTCGATGGCCACCAGGAATCGTAATAAATCCTCTACGCAGCTCTTCCTCAAACGAATAAACAGAATGATTGGTTAATAATTCGAGTAATATCTTACACTCTTCGCTACTCGGGGTGTAAGCACCAAGCGGATCACGTACCAGACCTGACTCCCTTGTTACAAATGAATAATCACCTAACCAAGAAACTTCTAGAGGCCGATCCTCGCGAATACGAATCTCTTCAAGCTTAACCTTGATCGAATTTGGTAGATTAGCAATTATTTTTTTCAGAGATAGGGGTAAGAGAGTTAGAATCGAATCGAGCATAATTAGGAATCCTCCAAGTTTGTCCAATCTGTTTACTCATATGTATGTCCTATGAGTCTCATTTATTACTTGCTTTTTAATATCCCAATAAAGATACAAGCTACACCTGCAAGCACCCAAATCATTTTGGAAAATGATAGTTTCTCAGCAAGCCCTACTAGACCAATACTAGTCGTAGTTAACAGTACAATCGGACCCACTAGTGCCAGTCCTGAATTCACAAGCAAAGCCTTATCTACCTGGGCTAAGCGAAGCATAATTATTGCAGCTATAATCTCAATACTCCCAGAAAGTACACGAAGTGTTGCCATCCCTAATACAAACTTGTTCATATACATCCCTCCTACAAGCATAGTGAGTACAAGCTTACCGTATCAATTCAATTGTCTATCCCTTGAGCACCAAAACAACTTGTACATCCTACTTTATGCAGAAGACTTCTGTTTTAGGATGAATCAATTCCACATGTACTTCCTTTATTTGATCATGATCTGGGCACCACTCTAACCAAATACGCATAGTATAGCTCTGACATTATTAATAAAATTATTAATAAATAAGGAGATTCACATGAACCCAACAATTACTGAAACGAAATGGCTTGCGGATTTAGAAGATCCATCAGGATGCAGAGAAAGTAAACCAAGGAAACTTGGCAGAACAATGATCATTGATAAGGGGCTAGGGTTACATGCCTTCAGTGATTTACTAGAAACAGCTGCAGAGCATATTGATATGATCAAAATAGGTTTTGGAACTGCACCTTTATATCCCATTACTCTATTGAAAAGAAAGATAGAATTAGCTCAAAACCATGGAATCATCGTTTACCCTGGGGGAACTTTCCTTGAACTTGCTGTTGCACAAAATCGTGTTGATGAGTTTATGAAGGTAATCTTATCTGCTGCCTTCAATGGACTTGAAGTGTCAGATGGTACGATTGAAATGTCTCGAGAAATTCGGAGTCAATTGATTAGACGAGGTTTGACGGAAGGACTACATGTATTTACGGAGTATGGGAAGAAATGCTGGGGATCAAGCATCGAAGTGGAAGAATTACTTGCAACTGTTGAAGAAGATATCGATACAGGAGCAGAGTTAGTTACAATCGAAGCACGTGAATCAGGCACTGGTGTAGGTATTTTTGATGAACAGGGGAATTGCAAGGATGAGGATTTGGAACAAATTCTGAATAGACTCACGAGCCGCGAAGCTTTACTGTGGGAAGCCCCTCTCAAAGATCAACAAGTACGTTTAATTAAAGAGTTAGGCCCAGGTGTACATTTAGGAAATATACCTCCACATGAAGCTATATCACTCGAAGCTATGCGCAGAGGACTTCGTTCAGATACTTTGTTTATGATGCATGAGCTAAGAGCCAAGGAACACCAACAATGCGAATCGACGTCGTAGCAAGCGTTAATGAAATCAAGGCAGATGAGCTCGTTCACAAAACAGCAATCGTCATCGATGCATTACGTGCAACGAGTGTCATGATAACTGCTCTAGAACATGGAGCAACAAGCATAGCAACCGCGGACACAGTGGGGGCTGCAATTCAATTAAGTAAATCAGGAGATTTACTAGGCGGAGAGCGATATTGCCGCAAAATATCCGGCTTTGATCTTGGCAACTCTCCACTTGAGTATACTTTTGCTAATGTCAATGGTAGGCATATCATTCTCACAACCACTAATGGCACCCGCTGTCTACAAAAAGCACATAAAGCTGCACACTTACTTGTAGGAGCATTCATCAACGGCAGAGCTTGTGCAAGGACGGCATTACTATTCAAACGTGACATCGTCATCCTATGCGCCGGATCAAAACAGTTATTTGCCTGGGAAGATGGCTTATGTGCTGGCTATATCACAGATGAAATAATGGCAACCATCAATGAACAACCTTTAACCATCAATGATCTCGGTTTAGCTATGCTGTCGAGTTATCATGCAGAACAATTGAACATCATGGATGCACTTAGCCGTTCCCAAACCGGTATAAGACTAGGTAAATTAGGTTTTACAGAGGATATCCTGTATTGCGCAGAGCTAGATCGAACGCAAATGGTGCCTATTATGCAAGCTGGACAAATCGTTCCATTTACAACAGACCCTCGTTCTAAATCGCCTGTACTCTCATAAACTTAGTGATGAACATGAATCCAAAACAATAGATAAGCTCTATTGAATTGGATTCACTCAAAATTCGAATATGAGGGACATGCATATGAACGGAGAAATATTGCTCCTTATTCTCATTATCATCGGCCTTATTGGACGCTCACCTATCATTACTACAGCAGCTTGCATACTACTTATTGTAAAACTAATATCGCTCGAACGTTTCCTGCCTTCAATTGAACGAAGGGGGCTTGAACTTGGTTTGCTGTTCCTAACCATGGGTGTGCTTGTTCCCTTTGCTTCAGGACGAATAGCATTTAAAGATTTTACAGCCGTTATTACAAGTGTGCCAGGTATTATTGCACTTCTTGGTGGAGCACTTGCTTCTTACCTGAACGGAAGGGGTCTAGATTTATTAAAAATAGACCCACAACTTGTTGTGGGTCTAGTAATGGGCTCCATAATTGGCATCATTTTCTTTAGGGGTATACCTGTCGGACCACTTATGGCCGCTGGAATAACGATGGTCATTATGAAGCTTGTTTTCTTTATTTGGGGTAGATAAGTTATAACATCAGATTATCTGCGATCTGCTGGACCACCGATATAAACTTGTTCTTGTGTGTCAAGGTCATATACAGTATGCAAGCCTTTAACAACATCTTGTAAATACTTGATATCGATTACACAAGAGATTTTGATCTCTGATGTACTAACCATATTGATTGAAGCTCCGAGAGAGGAAATAACCTCGAACATTTTAGCTGCTACTCCCGGTGTGCTAACCATACCTGCTCCAACTATGGATACTTTAACAAGATCGCCTTCAGATGTTACTTCACGAAAACCAACTTCGTTCTTAATACTTTCGATCACATTTACCGCTCTTTCGCGGTCTGTTAATGAACAGCTGAAGGAAAAATCAGCAGCACCATTCATTACACCACTCTGCACGATAATATCAACATCTATATGAGCTTCAGCTAGCGTAGTGAATACTTTCGCCAATTGTCCTGGTTTCTCTAGAACTCCAAGAATACTCACTCTCGCTACATTCTTATCATAAGCTATCCCGCGAACAACAATCCCTTGTTCCATACCTGCTACCTCCTTCACATATGTACCTTCATTCTGAGTAAAGCTAGATCTTACGACCAGTGCTACATTATAATTCTTGGCATATTCGACCGCTCTAGGATGCAAGACTGCTGCCCCTAAGTGCGCGAGTTCTAACATTTCATCGTAGGAAATTTCACTTAATTTGCGAGCACATTTCACAATACGCGGATCAGTGGAATAAATTCCATCTACATCTGTATAAATCTCGCATAGGTCCGCTTCAATCGCTGCTGCTAATGCAACTGCTGTTGTATCCGAACCACCACGTCCAAGCGTCGTAATTTCTCCATCCGCAGACATACCCTGGAAACCTGCAACGATGACAATTTTGTCATCGGCAATCGCTTTAAGTACACGATGTGGATCAATATCTGTTATACGAGCTTTACCATGTACAGGTTCAGTGACCATACCACATTGCCATCCGGTAAAAGAAACAGCACGCTCACCTAAACTATGAATAGCCATTGCAAGCAATGATACTGAAACCTGCTCACCAGTTGTTAATAACATATCCATTTCTCTAGCAGGTGGTGTTCCATCACAAATTTGTTTAGATAAATCAATGAGTTCATCTGTCGTATCCCCCATTGCAGATACAACAACTACGCAAGAATGACCTTCCGCTTTGCGGTCGATAATTCGTTTGGCTACACGCTTCATACGCTCAGCATTTCCAACAGAGCTTCCCCCAAACTTCATCACAATCAAAGACAAAGCTGTTCACTCCCTAATATTCTTTTTTTATTAATTAATGATTATAACACATCTATTGTAAATAAAGTGATAAAGAACTTATTACAACGGTATAAATTTAGCTATCAGACTTTCTTATATATTGAGAAAAACCTCCCAGTATCAAATGGATACTAGGAGGTTCGGCCAGCTTATTGTTCTATGCACGTGAAGAATATTTACCTTCGCGAGTATCGATGATTAGAACATCGCCTTCGTTAATGAACAATGGCACTTGTACATTAAGGCCTGTTTCCATTTTCGCACTCTTAGTTGCACCTTGAGCTGTATTCCCTTTAACACCTGGTTCAGTCTCAACAACTTTAAGCTCAACGGAGTTCGGTAAGTTAATTCCTAGGATCTCACCTTGGTAGCTCATTATGTTGATCATCATGTTTTCTTTAAGGAAGTTAAGCTCCCATTTAAGCTGATCCTGCATTAATGCAATTTGATCATAAGTTTCTGTATCCATGAATGTGTGCTCTTGTCCACTAGCATATAAGTATTGCATCTCACGGTTCTCGATGTGTGCGCGGCCAACGTTCTCACCAGCACGGAATGTACGTTCTACGGTATTACCGTTACGTATATTTTTGAGTTTGGAGCGAACAAACGCTGCGCCTTTACCTGGTTTTACGTGTTGAAAATCTATTACGGTGAATATGTCACCCTCTACCACAATCGTTAAGCCTGTTTTAAATTCATTTACTGATATCACTAAGAATTCCCTCCTAAAGTACTAACAATTCCTTGGTTGATTTGGTTAAAATGCGAATGCCATCTTCTTTAATAACAACATCGTCCTCAATACGAACCCCACCAAATCCAGGAAGATAAATTCCAGGTTCGACTGTCACAACCATACCTGGTTGTAGTTGTCTGAGTTCTCTCTTGCTTAGTCCAGGACTTTCATGAACTTCCATCCCTAATCCATGACCTGTACTATGTCCAAACTGCGCACCATAGCCGTATTTATCAATAACATCACGAGCTAGAGCATCTGCTTGTTGACCTGTAAGACCCGGTTTGAGTCCACTTAAACAAGCCAGATTAGCCTCAAGTACAATCCCATAAATCTCTCTGTGTCGGTCCGAAGGTGTTCCTAGCACAATCGTACGTGTAATATCAGAGCAATATCCTTTATAATACGCACCAAAGTCCATTTTTACAAATTCATTATTACCTATAACACGATCGCTAGCAACACCATGTGGAAGAGCAGAACGCTCGCCCGATGCAATAATCGTATCGAATGAAGTTGAGGTACCCCCGTTTTGCCGGATAAATACTTCCATTTCTAGTGCAACTTGCTTCTCGGTAATTCCTGGTCTTACAAAATTCAAAATATGTGTGAAAGTAAGATCTGCTAAATCTGCAGCTTCCTGCATAATTTGAAGTTCTTGCTCATCCTTAATCATACGTAAGTTCTCAATGATGTTCGCAGTAGGAATAAGCTCGATGTCTGTTAAATCAGCTTTGTAGGACGCATGTGTCATAAAGCTTACATGAGCCTGCTCAAAACCCAGAGCATTCACATTATGTTTGCGAAGCAGTTCAAGTACAGTTGTCATCACACCAGGTCCATGTTCAACAACTTCAAAATGATTAGCTTGCTCACCTGCTTGCTCCATATAGCGGAAATCAGTTAACAAATACGCAGCGTCAGAAGTTACGAGTACATAACCAGAGCTACCCGTAAAGCCTGTTATATACTGACGATTGTAAGCATTTGTAATGAATAAAGCAGCTAATCCAGCTTCTTGCATTCCAGATCTAAGTCGTTCAATCCGTTTCTCTTGCATACGATCACTCCTTGTCTTTCGCTAGAATATGATAATATAACGCCATTAAGCCAATTTCATAACCGTATGCCCCGAATCCCGTTATTTGTCCAACGACTACCGGTGCTGTCACAGAATGATGTCGAAACTCTTCTCGTTTATGTATATTGGATAAGTGTACTTCAACAGTGGGGATACTCACTGCAGCAAGAGCATCACGAATAGCATAGCTATAGTGAGTAAATGCACCTGGATTAATCAGGATGCCATCTACATGTCCGTAAGCACCATGAATCGCATCTATTAGCACGCCTTCATGATTAGACTGTAGAAATTGAAGCGAAACTCCGATGGTCTCAGCTACTCTTCGTAAATTGTTCTCAATCGACTCTAAAGTATCAGAACCATATACAGCTGGATCACGAATCCCAAGCATATTCAGATTCGGACCGTTCAGTATGAGTACTTGTTTCAAGGAAACCTCCCCCTAAGATGAGAAACCTATCATCATCAAACTCATCATACATGATAATATCGCATCAATATCCGTAGATATTTTACCATATGAACGCTAAATGTGTATATATCGTCTTTTATTAGGATAAAATTCAGTCTCTTTCACGTCGTACTTGACTGTGTATCACGTGTCCGATCATCCGTAAATTCAAGCGCAATTGTATAGCCAATAAATAAGCCCCACACTACATATAAGCACAATTCCGCCATAATCGTATTCCAATCATATTGGTTAATAGGTTTCATCATTCCCGTAAGTGGTCCAATCAACAAACAAATAAGGGCCCACCACACAATCCCATATACAATTCCAAGCCAAGACCCCTTGACTTTGTAGAACCAAGCACCATATATAAATGAAGCAAGAATCGACAACACAATAAAGCTAGCCCATCCGATTAATATTCCTTGCCATTCTGTCAGATAACTGTGTTTATAGAACGGTTCGACCAAGAACCCAGGAACAATTACAGTAAATTTTAAATAAAATTCAAGAATTTTAAATGCCCCCCAGATGAGCCCAGCATAAAAACCTGTGTAGATTGAAAATAGCCACCGATTTGTTGACTTACTTGCGGTTCGCATCACATTCATTATTCGACTTCTCCTTTATCCTAAAACTTCGTCTTTGTAGTATATACAAACTTTCCATAGACTATTGGTAGCATTCTCACCAGGTATCCGTTACAATAAGAATGTAAAAATAGGACAAAAATAGGACTCATTTTTGAGTTTCAGAAGGTGATAATATGTCGCAAAACAATTCAATTTATGGTGGTCAAGCTGTCATTGAAGGTGTCATGTTTGCTGGTAAAACAGTTCATGTGACGGCTGTACGAGTTAAAGATGGTTCAATTCAATACCTAGAAGTACCGAAGAAAGAGATCGGTTGGGTAAATACCCTCAAGAAGATTCCATTTGTCCGCGGTATCGTCGCACTTATAGAATCTGCTGCCAAAGGCGCTCAGCATTTGAATTTTGCTGTAGAAGCTTATGCTGATGAAGAAGAAAAGAAAGAGCAGGCAGAAAAGCCTGGAATGATGTCTAATTTAGGAATGATTCTCAGTGTTGCAGTAGTCGGAGTTCTCTCCTTTTTATTCGGTAAGTTTGTCTTAACATTAGTGCCTACTGCAATCGAATCCTTCTTATTCGCAAATGCATTCGAAAACCAAATTGGTCACAATCTGATCGAAGGTGTCATCAAAATTATTTTGCTTGTTGGGTATTTATATTTCATCTCATTAACACCAATGATTAAGAGATTATTCCAATACCATGGAGCAGAACATAAGGTTATCTCGGCCTATGAGGCTGGTGTTGAATTAACAGTTGCTAATGTCCAGAAGTTCTCCACACTTCACTATCGCTGCGGATCATCGTTTATTGTTTTTACAGTGATCGTCGGTGTCATTATTTATTCCTTCTTCCCTTATGACGGGATTTGGGAGCGGATGCTTCAACGTATCGTTCTATTACCTGTTGTAATTGGCGTCTCTTACGAAGTACTTCGTGTAACGAATTTAATGAGAGAAACACCCATTCTTCGTTACCTCGGCTATCCAGGATTATGGCTTCAGAAGCTAACAACCAAAGAACCAGCCGATGACATGGTTGAAGTATCTATTGCTTCATTCAACCGGATGCGTGAATCGGACATCAGATTCTATAATCGCTCAGAGGTATAATGCGATGAACAGATATTCTTGGCCTCAGAAGATCATAGTAATAGTCATTGGTATCCTAATCGCTATTGGCCTTATTGTAAGCATAAGTCATCTACTTCTTCCAATTCTTGTATTCGGTGCAATCTTCTTTTTGTATAAATTCCCTCCGAATAGCTGGAAATATAAGCGTAGAGAATCTAGATCAAAGAATAATCGTCCAAAAAGCACGAAGAAGAAGAATACACGCTTTCGTGTCATACAAGGCAACAAAATAGATGATAATGATGATGACAAGCCGAAATATCATTAATACGACAAAGACCTGTTCCATTAGTGGAACAGGTCTTTATGTGTTCGGTAACACAAAACGTTCATAATCGTTCAAATAGGATGTTTTGGACCAATTCTTGAAATATTGATCAGCCGCAGCATACCCCGCATTAAAGAGCTCCATACTTTTATCTATTGTGATGTTAAATTCAGTTGTCTGTACGCCTAGTGTCGGGATTTTGACCGTTCTAAATAAATTATGCTTCTCAATGTATCGTTCATCATGAGCTCCCATCATCGTCGCAAATAAAGCTTGCAGCATAGAAATAGGGTCAGTTATCGAGTGAACGGCCTTCTGATTCTTACCAACCAGCTGAAAGCCGATTGTAGGTAAGAAATTCACCTTGGTATTCTGTTTATCGAATAACCATAGTGGGAAATTGCTTAGGAGTCCTCCATCCACAATGTAAATCGATTGATTAGGATGTTGGTTTTTAATTTGAGCTGAGAAATTAATTTTCTTAGAGGCTGATGGTCGAATACGAACAGGATCAAAGAAGAACGGAATTGAACAGCTCATTCGAACCGCTTTGGCAATCGAGAATTTATTTGGATCAATCCCATATTGTTCTATATCATCAGGTAAAACAAGTAATTTGCCTTGGGATATATCAGAAGCAATAATCCGAAGCTTTCCCGGGGCTAAATCTCCGAATGTTCTTATATTTTTCTCTGCAAGGATTGTTTCAATCCAGTGCTCTAATGCTTCACCCGCGTATAAGCCTTTCTTCATCATCAGTCTAATTGCAGGACCAATCACTTTCGTATCATAGATCCAGCAACGTTTAAGGAAGGATTGAAATGGCGTATTTAGGATCAGCTTCTTCAGTTCTTCACCGGTGTATCCAGCAGCCAGACAAGCGGCTACGATCGAGCCGGAAGATGTTCCAGCCATTTGACTAAATTGAATATCGTTGTCTTGCGCAGCGCTAATAGCCCCAGCTAGCGATATTCCTTTAACGCCTCCACCTTCAAACACCGCGTTAATATGCATCTTCGTTTCTCGCTCCTTCCATACCGAGCACTCACTTGTATGTATGCACAGAAGAGCAAGATCATTCTAATTTTATATGCCAGAAAAAAGCCCACAATTTATGTGAGCTTTAACTTACCTCTTGGTAGTATCTAATTATCACTGTCCAGTTCTGAACGAAGATTTCTTAAATCTTCCAATCGCTTGGGATCACGATTAAAATATTCGACTAACGTCTCAATACAAGTAATAGAATCTGAGCTTAGATGATGCTCGATTCCTTCTACGTCTCCATAAATAAATTCCTCCTGTACGCCAATTACAGAAAGAAAATTCTCAAGTAACTGATGACGCTCCATTAAACGCTTACCCATCTTCTTTCCTTTGGGTGTCATTATAAGGCCGCGGTACTTCTCATATATCAAATACTGATCCTTGTCGAGTTTCTGAATCATTTTGGTAACCGAAGAAGGATGAACTTCTAAACCTTCAGCTATATCGGAAACACGTGCGTAACCTTTTTCATCAATGAGCTTATAAATACGTTCTAAATAGTCCTCCATGCTTGGTGTAGCCATGTAAAAGGATCCTCCCCTATGATCGATACTAGTAAACGTATCTTAACTTTTCTTTACCTATAAAGCAAGTTTCATTAGTACTTAATTTCACAAAGACAATTATATTTAATATTTGGCACGATTTTGAATATTTCACTAGAATCGGTATGTACTAGAATTGGAGCCAAGTAGGTGTAATTCCATTTAACCAAGCCGTAATTCTCGATAGTTGATCTGTATAGAGTAATATTGCCATAATGATCATTACTACGCCTCCAACCTTCATGAAAGCGGCTGAATAACGTACAATCCATTTCGTTGAACCTATGAAAAATGACAAAATAAAGAACGGAATAGCAAAGCCAAGCGAATAAGCTGTGATCAATCCGAACCATGTACCTGATTCTGAAGCACTGAGTGCCAAGATAGCAGATAAAATTGGACCCACACAAGGAGACCAGCCTGCTGCAAACCCTATTCCAACAAATAGAGAACCAAGGTAGCCAGCAGGCTTAAATTTAATGTTAAACTTACGTTCTTTCATTAACCATTTAGGCTGGAAAACACCAATCAGCATTAAGCCCATAACAAAAATTAAAATAGCAGCAATTTGTCTAAGTAATCCACCGTTACCTCGAAAGAAATCAGATAACATACCAGCAGCAAAGCCCATACTATAAAAAATAATAGAAAACCCAATAATAAAACTAAGTGTATGTAACATCATACTGCGTCTTGCCGTTTTACTAGAAACACCCGATTTCAATTCTGCTACTGATATTCCCGTAATATATGAAATGAAAGACGGGTATAAAGGTAAGCAGCAGGGTGAAATAAACGAAGCAAAGCCTGCCCATAACGCAAGCCATAAGTTAACAGATGCCAATTAAAGCCCCCCTAAATATGTCGTCCTTATACTTTAACACTTTTCTTTATTAGAATCGCAATCAACATCACGATAAGACTGAGTACAATCGTTGCACCTGGCGCTGAATTCCATACACCAGCAATAAAGAGCCCTACAATAACCGCAATTTCCGAAATCAGTACGGAAATAAAAACGGATTGTTTGAAGCTTCTGGCTAGTAGCAGTGAACAAGCAACTGGAATCGTAAGCAAAGCAGATACAAGTAAAGCACCTACGATCTTGATTGCAGCAACAATAACAAGGGAGGTAAGTATCGTAATGATAATATTGAATAATCGGACCGGCAAACCACTAACACTCGCCGCTTCTTCATCGAAGAACATTAAGAAAAATTCTTTAAAATGTGTAAGGACGGTCAGTAATACAGCTACAAATACACCAAATACAATCCATAAATCAGCTTGATCCAGTGTGTAGATGTTACCAAAGAAGAATGTCGTTACATTCATATTAAAGCCTTTTCCAAGTGTAAACAAGAACGTAGCTAGCGCAACCCCACCCGACATGATGATTGCGATCGATAATTCCGCATATGATTTATACGCTTTTCGCAGCCATTCAATCGCAAATGAAGCAAGAATAGCAAATATTAATCCTACTGCGAGCGGATATACGTTGATAAGAAACCCAAGTGCTATACCCGCGATGGACACATGAGCAAGCGTATCGCCAATCATGGACAATCTACGTAAAACAAGAAAAACCCCCATAAGTGGGGCTGTAATTCCGATTAGAATGCCTCCGATTAAAGCGCGTTGAAAAAAAGGCTCCGAAAAAATGTCGAATATTTCCATAAGGACTCCCCTTACCTATTATTGACTGAATGGATGAAGTCTGTCTGACCACAATCCTCAGGATCATGCGTATGTCTGACAAAAAACTTAAGCTTATCGCTTTGATGTGTAGGTTCATCCCCCAAGTAAGAGTGCATCATGTCCATATCATGCGATACCATAAGGAAGGTAATGTGATGATGACGGTGCATATGCTCAATCATTCGAAAGAAGTCTTCCTGTGTCTCAGCATCTATGCCTACAGTTGGCTCGTCAAGGATTAGTAGCTGCGGGTTGTTGATCAGCGCTCTAGCCAGAAACACTCGTTGCTGCTGCCCGCCAGATAATTGTCCAATTTTACGTTCAGCTAAATCTTCGATTCGCATCATGTTCATCGCATCATCACATTTTTGTATATCCGCTTTATCAAGCCGGCGATATAGCTTTTTTTTACCATAAAGTCCAGATGTGACAACTTCACGAACAGTTGCTGGAAATAGTGGATTGAATGAATTTTTCTGCGGGACATAGCCTATTAAATCCCAATCTTGGAATTTGTGTATAGGTACATCGAACAGACGGATCATTCCCTCTTTTGGCTTAAGTAAGCCGACTAGCATTTTGAGCAGTGTTGTTTTACCTGCACCATTGGTACCGACGAGCCCAACAAAATCTCGCTCTAAAACAGTGAAATTAAGATTATCAATCACTTTCTTATTTTCGTATGAGAACGAGAGTTGTTCAATTGAAACCACCGACTTATGACATCCATCCAGTATTCTACTCATCATGAAACATAACTCCCTTTAAAATCTCGTGTAGTAAGGCATTCGCAACTTAGTCTATTGTAGAGCTTTCAGCAAATTTTTCAAATTCGATTTCATCATCGAGAAATAGTCTTCACCACTCGCTATTTGCTCATCTGTCAAACCCTCTAACGTATGCAGCACTAGCGTTTCAACTTGTGCATCGCGGGCAAAGGTTTTAGCTAATTTGTCTGAGACAAGATCCTCAAAGAATATATATTTCACATCATGTTCACGTATGAATGCATTAATCTTCTTCATATCTTGCGCGGATGGTTCTGCTTCAGCAGATACTCCCATAATGGCTAACTGTTTTAAGCCATACTCGTGACATAAATATCCGAATGCTTGATGGGATACCACAATTTCTTTTCGAGGCAATTTACCAATCTCATTCTTAAATGTCTCGTGAAGCTCGTCAAACTGCTGGGCTAACTTACTATAATTCGCTTCATAGTCCGCTTGATTAGCCGGATCCACTTGAATTAATGCATTCTTGATATTCTCTGCCATTTTCTTGGCATTCATAGGTGATAGCCATAAATGAGGATCCCTTTCTCCCTCACTAATTTCCTTAGAATCAGCACTGTGTTCCTCATGCTCATCATTTACATTACTACCAATCGGAATTAATTCAGCACCTTCGCTTACCTTGATCGGTTTCACTATAGCATCCTTGCGCAATGATTTCAGGAAATCGTCTACCCAGCCTTCAAATCCAACACCTTGATACACAAACAGTTCAGAATCTGATGCCACCTTGATATCTCTACTCTTAGGTGTCCAGTGATGAGGTTCTATTCCAGCAGGTACAAGATTAACAACATTGACATGATCCCCGCCAATTTTACGAGTAAAATCATACAAGGGGTAAAAAGAGGTTACGACATTCACTTTATCTTTAACTAGAACCTCCGAAGTGGAAGAACTGCATCCTGTTAATAAGGTAAAAGTTAGAATTGCAATTGCGGTAAGTAAAGTCATTTTTTTAAGCATGGTGAATTCCTTTCTTTTTCGCGTTCCTTAATCGTAATGATTTCTATTTGATTATAGTAGGCTTTATTCTACCTGTCAACGTTAATAGTAACAATTACGAATAAACAATCCCTTAATTGATATGTATGCAATGACAACAAAGAAAACTAACCCCACTAGACATATAAAGTAAAATGTCCTAGGAATTAGCTTTTTGCTAAATCGCTTTGATTATTCAAGCTTATATCATACAAGAATTGAAACCACTTATTTATGTTCTTGAATGCGGTACATCAGACTGTCAAAATCGCCACGCAATGAAAGCTCAATCCCATTATTATGATTATTCCCACAATTAGATTAAACCAAATTCACGACCAGCTCGTTCTATGACATCTAAGGCAAATTTCAGATCATCTTCAGTATGCGTAGCGGTGACAATTAACCGAACCCTACCTTTATTTGCAGCTACAGTTGGATATACAATCCCTTGTGCAAATACACCTTCTTGTAGTAAGCGATCAGAGAATCTCATAGTCTCAGCCGGCTCCCCTACAATAATCGGAATGATCGGCGTTTCACTAGCACCTGTGTCAAAGCCTAAACCTTGAAGTGCTGCACGAAACATGGTTGCATTGCTCCATAATTGATCGATCAACTCTGAGCTTTGCTGTAAGGTCTGGATCGCTGCTAAACAAGCTGCGGCAACTGCAGGTGGGGATGAGGTTGAGAATAGAAAAGGCCTCGCCTTGTGAATCAGATAATCCTTCAACACCTGTGAACCTGCTATGTACCCGCCAACAACACCAATTGCTTTGGATAACGTACCGACTTGAATATGAACCCTACCATGCAATCCAAAATGGTCAGTAGAGCCTTTACCATTCTTGCCGAGCACGCCACTTGCATGTGCATCGTCAACATAAACAAAGGCATCATATTTCTCAGCAAGTCCGACGATCTCTGGTAAAGGCGCTATATCCCCATCCATACTAAATACACCGTCTGTCACCACGAGTCGTTTCTCATAATTCTGACTTTTCTTAAGAACCGCTTCTAATTGATTCATATTTTTATGTCCATAAATTTGACGATCTGCTTTAGTCAAGCGTATACCGTCGATAATACTAGCGTGATTTAATTCATCGCTTATTACGACATCATTCTCTCCTAGAATAGACCCTAGAACCCCTTGATTTGTCGTAAATCCAGATTGAAAAGCGAGCACAGCTTCTGTCTGCTTAAATTTAGCAAGCTCCTGCTCTAATTGATCGTGAATATCGAGTGTACCTGTTATCGTCCGTACTGACCCGCTACCAACGCCATATTTTTCAGTAGCTTCAATTGCTGCACGTTTTAAGTTTGGGTGATCCGTAAGTCCCAAATAATTATTGGATGACATTTGCAGAACGCGCCTGCCGTTTATAACCATCCAAGTTCCTGAACCACTTTGCCAAACGGATAGAGGCCGATATCTCCCTCTTTCTTTGAGCTCTTCAAGCTCCTTAGCTAGCCCATTCCAGTCTGCCACTGAATTCACTCCTTTTCTGATTCAAGTAAATTTAATCATGTATAAAAACAATTTTGCCACACTTACCTGCGCTCATCAGGGCAAACGCCTCTTCATACTGTTCTAATTTGAACCTATGAGTTACGAGTGGTGTCAAATCGATTCGTCTTTGATCCATTAATCCCTTGATTTGATACCAGGTCTGATACATCTTCCGTCCGGTAATACCTTCTACTCTGAGTCCCTTAAAAATGATATAGCGTGATAAATCAAGTTGTACTTCCTGACTAGGTATACCGAGGAGAGATACACGCCCAGCGTGTGCTACCGCTTCGAACCCATCACGGATAGCAGTAGGATGACCTGACATCTCAAGCACAACCTCCACACCTTCACCTTGTGTTAATGCCCTAAGCTCTTCAACCATCGATTGCTTATTGCTGTTGATGATAGCATCTGCACCTAGCTGCTTGGCAAGCTCTAGCCTGTATTCATTCACATCCACCGCAACGATCAAACCTGCGCCAGATGCTTTAGCAACCGTAATCGCCATGAGTCCAATCGGTCCTGTTCCAATAACAACAACCGACTTACCAACAATATCGCCTGAGAGCACAGTTTGCACCGCATTGCCAAGCGGGTCTTGTAAACAAGCTAGCTCAAACGGCAACTCTGGCGCGTTATGAATCACGTTAATTGCCTTCACAATCGCGTATTCTGCAAAACAGCCAGGTGCGCTGATCCCGAAACTCCGTGTATGTGGACAGACATGTGCATTGCCTGTTCGGCAAGCCTTACACACACCGCAAACCATATGCCCTTCACCAGAAATAGGGTCACCTACTTTGACATTCGTAACCTGCTCACCAACCTGCCAAGCAACACCTGCAAATTCATGGCCGAATACATTCGGTGTTACAACGGCTCCTTCAGCCCAGGAATCCCATTTATAAATATGTAAATCAGTTCCACAAATAGACGTTGCCTTTACCTTGACTAATACTTCATCTGGTCCGCAGACTGGAATCGGCACACTCTTAAGTACGGCTCCAGGTGCTCTGTGCTCTTTCACTAGACCAAGCATTGTGCTCATACGTTTATCCTCCTCAAGATGAAACGGTTTCACCGTCTTTATAGACGGATTTGGTGTTAAACCAACTTAGATCTTCAAATCGATGCGATTCTGAAGACTCCTTAGCTGTTAAACATAATAAAGCACTTGTTAAACCATCTTCTAGAGGTACAGCGGATTTCGCTCCGCATTGCATGAGGCGTATAAAGTTAAGAGCAAGCACGGAGTCACCCCCACCATGAGCAGCGAGTGCAGATCAATACACCATCCAATTGTTCCTTGTCGAGAATTTCCTCAGTATCCGAATACAATTCAACATAAGACGAATCGATCCCTCTATCCGCTAATAATTCTTTTACCTTAGGGAAATCAAGACTTGCAATCGCAGTAATCTGAGCTCCAAGTTCGAATTCAAGTATACGATCGACTAAACTACTCATCCTTGTGCAATACCCGATAATACCTATCCTTATTGTGAATAACACCCACCTATGATTATTGTTTAGAACCCGTAATGGCATTGAGAACGGAAGTGAAATAATCGCTTTCGGGCAATGGTGAGGCATATCCTTTAACGTTATCAACAAATGCATATTTGTAGAACAAGAATACAACGGTTTCATTTCTTCTTACGAATTTTGTAAGTAAATATGTACGCAGGTCAAACTAGATCGCACCAGGCAGCAAAAAACAAGCCCTAAACTGATCATGTCATGATCAACTTAGAGCTTGTTTGAGTGATTCGCATTTATTACACACTAGATAAACACTATATTCAATACAACTACATGCTAGATACATACTAACTTCACACGATATACATGTTGGAGGCTAGATACACACTATTTACATATAAGAGGCTAGGTAGACACTAGATACTCGCTGAAGGATTGCTCGTTACTTAACAATAGCTCCATTAGGCATCGAATCTGGTACAGTGGCAAGTGTTAATTCATCGCCTTCGGAAGCTGCGAGAACCATCCCTTGCGACATTTCACCACGAAGCTTAACAGGCTTAAGATTCGTAACGCAGATTACTTTACGTCCAACCAGATCCTCCGGCTTGTAGAACTTCGCAATGCCAGAGACAACTTGACGCTGCTCGTAGCCTAGATCGAGCTGCATCTTGAGCAATTTGTCCGCTCCCTTAACGGGCTCAGCGGACAGCACTTGCGCTACGCGCAGCTCCACCTTAGCGAAATCGTCAATGCCGATTTCCTCCTTCGGTGCTAGCGCTGGCGCTTTTGCAGCATCCTGCTTCGCAGAGGCTGCAACTGCCTCTTGCGCCGCTGGCGCACTTCCGCGCATCGCATCTGCGATGAACGCGACTTCAGCGGCGGTGTCTAGACGCGGGAACATC
Organism: Paenibacillus sp. P5_B5; assembly: GCF_056400365.1. NCBI lineage: Bacteria > Bacillati > Bacillota > Bacilli > Caryophanales > Paenibacillaceae > Paenibacillus > Paenibacillus sp. P5_B5. The sequence goes on along the minus strand of NZ_JBFULK010000001.1, from coordinate 135,880 downwards.
GGCTCCGCTTTGCGGACGACTGTTCCCGTAGGTAGTAGCCCGAACGCGTGGACGCTGTCCCACGCGGTAAGCGCAGCGTCGCTGTCAACACCCAGCGACGACCACATTAGCTGCGGCGTACGAGTCATGAATGGCTGTAGCAACACGGATACAATCCGTTGACACTCAGCCAGTACATACATGACGGAGCCAAGCGCAGCTCGATTCCCTTCATCCTTCGCCAGCACCCACGGCTGCGTCTCGTCAATATATTTGTTCGTGCGGCCGATAAGCGCCCACACAGCAGCTAAGGCATTAGAGAACTCCATTTTCTCCATTGCTTCTTCATACTTAGCTACCGTCTCACGCGTAAGCTCGATCAAGGAAGCATCGAATTCCGTCGCTCCTTCAATAAATGGTTGAACCACTCCGTCAAAATATTTCTCCATCATCACAATCGTCCGATTGAGCAAGTTACCAAGATCGTTTGCAAGGTCATGATTGATGCGATCAACGAAGCTTTCTGGTGTAAACTGACCATCTGCACCGGACGGCACTTCACGCATTAAGTAGTAACGAACCGCATCTAAGCCAAAACGTTCGATAAGTGTAACTGGGTCGATTACATTCCCTTTTGACTTCGACATTTTGCCATCCTTCATCAGTAACCAGCCGTGAGCATATACCTTCTTAGGTAGCGGCAAGTCAAGCGCCATCAACATAATTGGCCAATAAATCGTATGGAAACGCACGATTTCTTTACTCATTAGGTGGACATCAGCCGGCCAATACGTACGATACTTCGAATCATCGCTTGAACCATAACCAAGTGCCGTAATATAGTTCGAGAGCGCATCGATCCAAACATATATAACATGCTTAGGATCACCTGGCACTTTGATTCCCCAGTCAAACGTGTTACGCGATACAGCTAAATCTTCAAGACCTGGCTTAATGAAATTATTAATCATTTCATTCTTGCGTGACTCCGGTTGGATGAAATCAGGATGCTCATCATAGAATTTCATTAAGCGATCCGCATATTTGCTCATTTTGAAGAAGTAGCTTTCTTCTTTCATCCGTTCAACAGGACGACCGCAGTCTGGGCAGTTGCCATCAACTAATTTGGATTCTAAGAAGAATGATTCACACGGTGTACAATACCAGCCTTCGTATGTACCCAGGTAAATATCACCTTGCTCAAGCAGCTTAGCGAAAATTTGTTGTACGGAAGCTTTATGACGCTCTTCTGTAGTCCGAATAAAATCATCATTCGAGATGTCCATCTTCTTCCACAGCTCTTTAATTCCGGCAACTACGCCATCAACGAACTCTTGTGGAGAAACACCTTTATCTTTGGCAGCGCGTTCGATTTTTTGGCCATGCTCATCCGTACCCGTTAAATACATAACATCAAAACCACGTAGACGCTTATATCTTGCCATTACATCACCCGTTACTGTCGAATACGCATGACCGATATGCAGCTTATCACTTGGATAGTAAATTGGCGTTGTAATGTAAAAAGTTTTCTTGTCTGACATGTTTTATTGACCTCCTAGTAATTTAGTGAACCTTGTAACCATTTGGGTGGTAAATGCCTAACGTAAACACCTAACTTTGATTATAAACACCTGTATCAAAGTAAATGTTAACCGTAAGTCTAGAATCATTCTGCCCCGTTTAGACGCACAAAAGCCCCCGTCCACATTGGGACGAGAGCTGTTACTCACGTGGTACCACCCAGATTCCCTTGCTTCTTGCGAAGTCAAGGCTTGGTAAGTCATCTACTGACTCACTCCATTAACGCCGGAACGCGACATCCCCTTACTTCTGTCCACCTGCAAGGCTCAATTGAATCCTTACATGTCGCAAGATAGCTTGAAGACATGTTCTCCTGGACCATATTCCAAGTTTACTCCTATACCGGCTTTCACCTTCCCCGGCTCTCTGGACATAGGCATCTGCTTGTACTTATCCATTCATCGAAACTAAGCTTATTCATACTCTATACCTCAAAATATATAGGATTTACAGCAGCTCTGTCAAGGTGAGCACATCACAAAGCACATTAATTCATGCAATAAATAGTGGAATGTAAATCCTATTATTGCAGGAGATTTTCAGGGATATATTGAAAATAGGTAAGGATAGAGAACTCAAGATAGAGAACTCAAGATAGAGAACTCAAGATAGAGAACTCAAGATTGAGAACTCAGAATTAGGAAATTTTCCGAAGTCCTTACTAGAAGGAGGCATAATAGATGACTCGTACGATTGAATCGTATATCGCTGAGCTCAAAGAGGAATCACGAATAACACAGAGCGTCCTTGATGCATTGAGGGATGAATCGCTTAGTCAAGAAGTATCACCTCTAGACCGAACGTTAGGAGAAATCGCCTGGCATGTTGTAACGAGTATGTACACGATATTATCGAAAGCAGGTCTACTTATCCCGTCTCCAGGAGACCGTAAATTAGTACCCGCTACAGCTAATGAAATTGCCGAGTCCTATAGAGTTACAAGTTCAATCATACGTGATGCAATCCTAGCAGAGTGGACGAACGATACTTTACTAGAGACACGTCATATTTACGAAATGATATGGCCTGTTGCACAAGTCTTAGATATTCTAATTAAACATGAGATTCATCACCGAGGACAGTTGTCTATCCTTATGCGTCAAGCCGGTCTTGATGTTCCGGATATTTATGGTCCTGCGCGTAAAGCTTATAAAGATCTATTCTCGAAATAATCTCTTATGTAAGAGTTGCGCCTACCCAGGCAATAAAAAAGAGCACTTGAAGTCAGTGTTTACAACCCTAACTACTCAAGTACTCCAATTCATATTAACGTTCTTCTTCTGTATGGACATCATGGGTATGTTGCTGGCGCTTCTTATTCGGCGGGACATAATCAATACCACCTTTGTGAAAAGGTTGACACTTGGCAATCCGAACAGCCGTGAGCACTGTCCCTTTAAATGCACCATGCTCCTCTAGTGCATCAAGCGCATATTGAGAGCATGTCGGATAGAACCTACAGGTTGGTCCTTTAAGTGGGGAAATATATTTACGATAAAATCGAACACCTGCTAGAAGTACTTTTTTCATGAACCGCATTCCTCACAGTAGCCATACACTTCAAATTTATGTCTAACAACAGTGAAACCCTTCGGAATCCCTGATATTCCATCCATTGGGCAGAAAACGAAAGGCAGCGTGTTACCACAATGCAAGCAGATCACATGATGGTGATGATGAGCTTCTTGACAGTGTGCGCGGAATTTAATTCCGTCTTCGAATACAAACTGCTCTAGTACATCCATCTCATGCAAAATCCGCAAATTACGATAAACGGTATCAAAACTAAGTCCGGAGTAGCGCCTTGTCATATGTTCATAAACGTCTTTGGGCGTTAAATATCCTTCCGTACCTGCGAAGAGGTCTGCTAATGTGCGTCGCTGCTCCGTTATACGTAACCCCTGTTCAGACATCAGCTGAATGATTTGTTCTGCGTTCACAGGTATTTACCTCCATCAACTTAAAGCTTAACTCCCTTCATTATACATGATCTTTCATAAAATTACCTTCCAACAATGCCTTCTCACCTATCCTTGATAATCCTTGTTGACTCTCAACCTGTATTCACTTACCATTTTAGTAATTGGATGTCTAAATAAGGAGGTAGGAACATGTCTATTCTTGATCTTGATGCCACTACTTTAGCTGATCAAATCAGGCAGGGAGCCATCTCATCCTTAGAAGTTACTGAAGCGTATATTGAACACCTTAATCGAATTAATCCAAGTGTTAATTGTTTAGTAGAGGATCGATTCGAATTAGCTAGAGCGGAAGCAAGATATTGTGACGAGCAGCTAGCTGCTGAGCAGAGTTCAAGCAATCCAATTAAAGGACGTTTATTTGGAGTTCCAATCAGTATGAAAGAAGCATTTGACGTCGAAGGAATGAAGACAACTGGAGGACTGACTCACCGTAAGGATATGGTGATTGATCACGATGCCGCAGTAGTTTCACTACTTAAGAATGAAGGCGCTATCATTCTAGGTAAAACGAATACACCGACACTTTGCTTTTGTCAGGAAACCGATAACAAGCTATTCGGACGTACGAATAACCCATGGGATTTAAATCGTACGGTAGGTGGTTCAAGTGGCGGTGAGGCTGCATTAATCGCGGCAGGTGGTGCTACAGTTGGAATTGGTGCTGATATTGGAGGTTCAATCAGGTTCCCAGCCCATTTTAATGGGGTTATTGGATTCAAGAGTGGTGCTTATCAAGTGAAGGATGATGGAGCTTACCCACCTTTCACACATCCTCTACAGCAGCGCATGTTCGGTGTGGGGGCTATGGCTAAAACTGTTCAGGATGCACGGTTGATTAATGAAATTGTTGGTTTAGCACAGCCCATTAGACGAAATCTATACGATTTTGATATTGTGATGCCAATCGATCAACTCAAATATCCCGCTTCTTCACAAACCAAGCTTCTACTTGAAGATTTACGATTAGAATTAAGTGAAAATAACCAGGTTGTCGACGAACAGCCCCCAATGTATGGGCAATCTGCTCTACTATGGCAGTTAATTATGTCGATTGATGGTGCACCGAATGTAATTGAGGCTGCAACGGGAAGCCGCCCCATTAAGCCTCTTACCCATTTTCTACAAGAGAAAATATCAGGTAATAGTGAATGGCATCAATATCTCACATGGGCTTTAGTAGGCGCGCGTACATTTAAACCTTCTGCTAAGCAATTAATCAAGCTGAATGAACAAATTCAAAGCGGTGATCGTAAGATTCGTGAGTATTTACAGAATAGATTAATTATTCTTCCCGTCTATCATACTCCTGCTAAGCTACATGGTGAAGTATATAAAGAATTGTTCTCCATTCGCAAAATGTACCTTCAATATATGCCATTTATCGCTTATGCGAATACATGGGGCTTGCCTTCGCTTGTTATTCCGATCGGTGAAGAAGAAGGACTGCCTGTTGCCATTCAAATCATGAGTGCTGTTGGGAATGAAGACGCCATTTTCTCACTTGGTACACGGATCGAAGCTAAATTTCGCGGTTGGAAGCGAGCCAACCCTATCTAACTACTCAAACCATCTAATGACTCGCTTTTTCCAATCAATGTCGTTTATACTATACCAATAGAACTTATGAATTGATTGGTATAGAAGGGAGCTGCTCTTACAATGAAAGCAATAACAATTGACATTTTCCATGATACGGTATGTCCATGGTGTCGTATCGGGATTCAAAGTATGCGAATGGCAGTTAAAGAATTGGGCCAGCCTGTTGAATTCCGTATGCGTTCATTTTTTCTCGATCCTACTATTCCATTTGAAGGTGTTTCCTTTAATCCGCTCATGGAATCCAAAATGGGAAGCCCTGAACAGATGCAGGCAGCTCTAGATAACGTTACGAAAGCTGGTGAATCCGTAGACTTAAAGTTTGATTTTAGCAAAGTAACCAAAATGCCCAACACGCTAATGTCCCACCAAGTAATCAGACTTGCACCTGAACGATTAAGACTTGAAGTTGTTGAAGCAATTGATCACGCTTATTTTGCTGAAGGCTTAGACATTGGGGATCGTGAAGTGCTCCTTGATATTGCTGCGAAGGTAGGAGTTGATCGTGAGTATATTTCGGAATTCGTAGGGCCTGATGTTCGCCTTAAAGAAATTGATGAAGATGTCCGTCAAGCGTTCCAGATCGGAGTAACTCAAGTTCCATTCTATATTCTTAATAACAAGTATGCAGTGCGCGGTGCACAGCCACCAAGTGCCCTACTTCAAGCCTTACGTTCAGTTTAATACAATTGTATGTATACTATTTAAATAACACCTCCATATTAAACAGAGAACGTTATCTCTGAGGAGGTGTTTTATTTATGTTACAAATCGGTATTATGGCGATCATGCTCGCCTTTACAATTACTTCAGCAACAAGTCAAGCTCATATTCAGCAAAATCAAATCCCCGATAAAAGCAAAATGGCATCCATCATTATCGATGATTTCGGCAACAACATGAAGGGTACAGAAGAAATCATCGGTCTACCCTATCCGCTCACAGTTGCTGTTATGCCCTTTCTCCCGACTTCCAAAGCTGATGCTGAGGCTGCTCATCTTGCAGGCAAAGAGGTTATCATACATTTACCAATGGAACCTATGAATGGGAATCGCAGCAATTGGCTTGGACCCGGTGTAATTACGACGCAATTATCTGATGATGAAATTCGCAAGCGTGTAGACGCCGCAATTAATAATATTCCACATGCTATAGGAATCAATAATCATATGGGCTCCAAAGTAACAGCAGATGCAAGGGTTATGCGAATTGTTTTAGAACAGTGCAAGAAGCATAAATTGTTTTTTGTGGATAGTCACACCAATTATCATAGCATCGCTTGCCAGACTGCTCAGGAAGTTGGTGTACCTTGCATCGAGAATGAGATGTTCTTAGATGACCAGCACACGTTGTCCCATGTGACAAAACAAATTTTACTTATTCATCAGCGTCTACAAACTCGCAATTACTGTATTGCAATCGGACATGTTGGTACAGGTGGTAAAACAACCGCAGCTGCACTTAAGAGTAAGTTACCCGATCTGACTGATTATGTTCAGTTCGTACCCATATCCAAGCTAATATCACTGAAGTATGATGGCTTAACTGAGTGAAGCCTTGTAATGCCTTGTGTTGTTTGTGATGCGTCATGCGCCTCATGCTAGCTCATGCTGGCTCATGACTACGTTCAACATACTGCCTTACATCGAGCTTATATTTAAGGGTTTGGCTTAATGTAATAAGTGCTGTTAGCACAGTCAAACAACCAATGATGATAATGTAAATAGATGCCCCAAATAAATCAAGACATGCTCCAGTCGTCAGCAGAGCAACTTGCATTAGAATACGATCGACGATTTCCTTAAATGCAAAAAATCGACCTTGCATTTGAACAGGAACTCGGTTCTGAAATATAGTAGTCACCATTGGGAAAAAGAAAGCTACCATGCAACCAAAAATACCAAAGCCCGCTAGAACTGACCACCTGAAATCAACGAACGACATGACGAATTGTGCAATAGCTACAACAAACAATAGGAATGAAGATGCTAAAATAATATTTGATTTACCAATCACTCGTCTTACAAACAATCCAGCAATGAGTATGCAGGTTCCTTCCATCGCATACATATAGCCCATTAAATCAGGTGCATCCTGAATCTTACTTAGCGAAAGTATGAACAAATTCATCCCGCCTAAGAAGAAGCTAATGACACAGGAATTAATAATACCTAACAAGATAGGGCGATCTTGTTTAATGACAGAGAAGACTTCGGTAAATCGAAGTTTTTCTTTTGTTTTTTTAGTGACTGTTTCAATTTTGGGGATATGTACGAACAAGAATAGAACAACTAATATGATATAAACTGCGAATGAAACGGAATAGATGGTTGTTAAACTCATGAGTGTCACCATCGTCCCAGCAATTGCAGTACCCGCAATACGTGAAATCGTAATTGCATTCATATGAAACGTATTAGCAATAAGTAAATTCTCTCGATCAATCAGCGTTGGCAAGGTAGTGCGAACCGCAGGGAAATAAGTTGCGTTAGATACCTGTAGGAAAATAAGTGATACGATCATCCAAGGGATCGAATCATCCATTAACGCTGGAAACATCAGTAGCGGTGATAAACTACGAAGGATATTCGCTGCGATTAGAATCGTCTTCTTATCATAGCGATCAACTATCTTACCGATCGTAGGTAAGAATAATACAGATGCAAATATACCTGTCATTAGAATAAGAGATTTAATAAAATCCGATTCAATCAGACTTTGCATGAATTGCAAGTTCGCTATGATACCTAGCCACATGCCAATCCCGCCAATAATCTCTCCAATCATCATCAATACAAAAGACTTATTTCGTAATAACATACATCATCACTCCTAAGTATAAGAAGAAGCGGCTTCGCCGTCCTAATAGGACGGATGTGTTTCTTAAAGTGAATACTAGAAAGTATAAGTGTAAAACTTATACTTTCTTATTCACTAAGAAAAAGCCAAGCATTGGACATTCCATGCTGGCTTCTATTGATCTAGAAATCAACTGCTATAATCGAATTATACTTCAAATCTCTTATATTACCATCCTTTTCTATTCCCAATACATGAAGACCACCTATCATCCAAGGATGTTCAGGCGGTCTTATATTCATTGAAGCTAGATTTAATTTGCTGTGACGATCGCAATTTCTTTATCTCGTAAATAATTGGTGATCTCTTCATCACAGGGCTTATCCGTTATACAAGCATAAAGCTCTGTCAGAGGTGCAATCGAGAACAACGAAGATTTACCTACCTTCGTATGATCAAAGACACCAATCGTTTGCTGAGCTCTATTCATGAGCATGCGGGCAGTTTGAGCTTCCTGTTCAGAATAGGTCGTAATTCCTTGCTCAACTGTGAAACCATCAATTCCAAGAAACATTTTGCCAATGTTCAAATACTCAATCGTTTTCTCTGCAAGTGGTCCACAAAGCTCGAAATTCTTAGCTCGCATGACACCACCTATGACTACGACCTGAATCCCCACACTATCAGCAAGCTCCATAGCGATATTAACAGCATTGGTCACAACGGTGATCCCACTACGAGATTTGAGTTCCTTCGCGATCAAATAAGTTGTCGTTCCTCCCGACAGACATATGTTATCGCCTTCTTGGATGAACTCCATCGCCTTACGAGCAATCGCTTCTTTCTCTAGCCACAATCGCTGTCTCTTTTCGGAGAATGGGATCTCTCGAGCATTAGAGATGCCTTCATATAATGCTCCACCAATCGTTCGAATCAATTCGCCTCTTTTATCAAGCAGATCAAGATCCCGTCTAATTGTCGCCTCAGAGCAATCAAATTTCTCAATTAATTCGGTGATACTGATTTTCCCTTGCTGTTTAAGTAGTAGCATAATCTGTCCGCGTCTTACTTCACCCTTGGACGCTGTTTCTTCAGCCATCTATAGTCACTCCGTCACACTCGAATTTGTACCATCAACTAGCCTATACCTTCATGTACATGTTAATCATTATGTAAAATTGTATCTTTGTAAATATCATATAACAATCCCATGGATACACAACTACATTGTAATCAAGCTCCAACACTGCACGCAACTCTTGGCCATATTATGAAGGAAAAATTAATTACTGAAAGTTGTTTGACATGTTATGAAATCAGCCATATAATCAAGATAATGAAATTATAAATCATTTTATTGATTGTTTCAATCATTTTACAATTTAATCTTTCAACTACTTATTCATCCAAACTTATTACAAAAGGGGATTCAACAACATGGGACATTTAATCAGTTCTACTTCAATGATGCAAACAGCAAGAGCTAATGGTTATGGTATTACAGCGTTTAATGTGCATACACTCGAAATGCTACAAGCTGTTGTCGAAGCTGCGGAAGAATTGCAATCACCTCTTATTCTACAAACAACCGTAGGTACCGTTAAACATTTGGGACCTGAATATATCGTTGCTGCTGCTAGAGTTGCAGCTAAGAATGCAACTATTCCAATTGCACTTCACCTTGATCATTGTACTGATTATGACGTACTCATTCGTTGTATCCGTGAGGGATATACTTCTGTTATGATTGATGCATCGATGCGTAATTTCGAAGAGAATGTCGCGATCACGAAGGAAGTTGTCAAAATTGCTACTGCTGCTGGCGTCAATGTAGAAGCTGAATTAGGTAAAGTTGGCGGTGTAGAGGATGACATTTCCGTTAGTGAAGAAGATGCAAGATTAGCAGTTCCGTCAGAATGCGCTGAGTTCGTTTCGCTTACAGGTGTTCATACACTAGCTCCTGCAATCGGTACTGCACACGGCATTTATGTTGGAGAGCCTAAGATCGCATTCGATAGATTAGAACAAATCTCCAAAGAAGTTTCAGTTCCACTCGTTCTTCATGGCGGTTCTGGTATTCCTGATGAGCAAGTAAAACGCTGTGTTGCGCTAGGTATGGCTAAGTTTAATGTCGCTACAGAACTAAGAATTGCATTCTCTGATGCAATTAAAGCTATTTTCAATGAGAACCCTAACGAAAATGACCCTCGTAAATATATGGTACCGGCTAAACAAGCTGTTAAAGCTTTAGCTCAAAAGAAAATGATCCTTTCAGGCTGTGCTGGACGTGCCAAGGAGCTTCTATAAATCTAACGGATAGAGGGGAATATTGAATGATTACAACGGTTACTTTAAATGCAGCCATAGACAAGACTTGCATTATTCCCGACTTTCATAAATCAGGCTTATTCCGTGTTGAGCAGATGGTATTCGATGCTGGAGGCAAAGGGATTAATGTAGCGCGAGTCATCTCCTTGATTGGTGGTAAAGTGACTAGTACTGGCTTTGTAGCTGGTATGCAAGGAAGAGCAATTATAGATTGTTTATCTTCACAAAACATTCCTCATGATTTTGTGACTGCTGAAGGCGAATCCCGTTTATGCTTGACGATTCTTGATCCTAATAGTCAAGAAGATCAGACTGAATTGCTTGAAGCAGGACCTGTTATTTCTTCAGAACTTTTTGCGGCTATCAAGCTTAAAGTTGCTGATCTAGCTAAGCATTCATCCATAGTTGTATTATCTGGTTCCTTGCCACGTGGTTGTCCTGCGGATACTTATAGGCAGCTTGTCAGCATTGTACAAGAGAATGGAGCGAAGGCGGTATTAGATTCATCTGGAGACGCACTTGTAGAGGGCGTTAAAGCGATGCCTTATTTAATCAAGCCTAATGAACATGAAATAGGCAAATTATTAGGTCATACGCCAACCTCGGAAGCTGAAACTATTTCAGCAGTTCGTGAGTTAATGAAACGTGGAATTCACGCTGTTGTAGTTTCACTAGGATCAAAGGGCGCACTTGCTGGCTGGGATGGTAAGCTTTATCGTGTGACACCACCTACTATTGAAGCAATCAATCCTGTAGGCAGCGGTGATGCCATGGTAGCAGGCCTTGTAACAGCGCTTGAGCGTGGCGAGACAGCACTAACTGCTTTACAACTTGGAGCCGCGTGCGGTACTGCTAACGCATTGCAGCTACGTGCTGGGATCGTTGATGTGGATGATTTAAATAGACTGCTTGACCAAGTAAGCGTTGAATTGATCAATTAAACTTAATCGTTCTTATTCACTTACGTAAACAAGCTACCACGGGATCATATGTGGTAGCTTGTTTTATTATTAATGTTTATCTCGGTCTTGCTATAATTCCGTTATGCACTTTAATAAAACCATGTCTTAGAATATCAAAGCCATTCTCGTAAACATAAAGTCCCATCTGACGTATATCCATCAACTCTCGATAAGTATGATTCATAACATCTTCCATAACTTTATAATATATCCGTGATTGAAGCTGGTTACGTGGTGTTGTCATGACAACATAACCGTTTGGTTTAAGGAACTTACGATGCCATTGCATTACTTCTGGTTTCACTTCATCGGAGAAATGCTCTAGGAGACCTACACTCAGAACAATATCGAACTCCTTACCAAATGGTAGATTCCGAATATCATCTACAATATACGTAATTTTCATCTGATCCTTATACCATACTCTAGATTGTCCTGTCATTGGATTATGCCCTAAGAATGGATACGTCTCGGGAAACTGGGTGAATCGATCTGTACGGCAATAATCATCATAATCCACCATGACCACTTCACCACCAGGAAACATGGAGTATAGCTGCATCGCTTCGTATCCTTCTGCTGCCCCAAGAAATAGAATACGAGGTTTGCTCACTTCAAGCCCTTCGAACAAGGCACGCTTCCCTCGTGGGTCCCATATCCCATCCTTCACACGATGCGCATAATTCCATAAATTCAGCATGACTACACTCTTGAATGCAGTCCGAATTTCATGAAGCTTAAATCGTGACAATTGCTTAAACATATTCTGACGAGCTTCTGTCTTTTCACTTGGTACATCTTTGACAAACCATTCGTGAAAGGATCGATTGAACATCTCCCATGACTTGTGTACTGGCATATTACGTCCATGTTCATCTTCCCACTTCACCCGCTCCTCCGCCATATTCTCGACGCGATATGGTCTCCCTACTTGCTTCCAGCTGAGTAACGACCAATCACGAACGGCACCTGGAGAAATAAATCGATCCAGGTTCTGATTCGCAGCATTACGCAAATCAACTCGGTAGCTTGGCGTAAGCAGAGAACGCTCAAAATCTTCTTCTGAATAAGGATATTCGGTCTGGACGGGCATTTCCATTTCCATTACCATACATATTACCTTCTTTCTTCAGAATAATGGTTGTGAAGCTGTAGCTTGCATTTTGATGCATATTCCCTACTACTCGCTGTGTGAAGCAAATCTGGATTCAGTAATTCCTCCGCACCTTGTCGATAAAATAAAATGGCTGTCTCGGTATTTCCTAGTGCCTGTTCAAGTAACCCATGAAAATAAAATACATCAGCGAGTGGTGTTCGAATCGAATCCCCATAATTAAGACCTGTCGGGTATTGCATCACTCGACTTAACCACTGCTCAGTCAAGGCTAAGTTACCTTGTTCAAGCGATTGATGAGCTAACGCTAATACTACCGCTCGGTAACTAGGACCACTATCTTCCCTTCCCTCCCAGTTCTCGAATTCCTCCTGCTCCAGGATGGATAAAGCCTCTTCCCATCTTCCTAGTTGATGTAGTGCATCTACTAATGCTAACAAAACAAGTGACTTGTTATTTGCCTGTAGCATTAATTCGACAGTCTTGGTACGCTTCTCATGTTCACCGTTCTCTGCATAAATAGTATCCAGTAAAACAAGACTTTTCTCGTTCTGATGTGGATTAATCGCTAAATCTTCAACAAGATAAATTTCAGCTAACATAGCATCTGATTGATGCTTATTCAGCATGTAGCCAAGACTATATAATAAGCTAGTATGTCGCAAGCCTTTGTCATAAGCTGCAAGTAGACTTGTGAGCGCATCTTCCACTCTTGAAACTGTATAATAATATATGCCGAGTAAGTAATCTGTAACGCCATATCGATCCTGCCCTTGAAGTTCCATGAGAAGTTGAATGAGTACAGGCTCATTAATAAACATATGATCTAGTGAGGTCTGAAGAGTATCATCAAGAAGCTTACTATCATATTTATTCTGTTTAATTGTAATTGCTAACTCGATTAGCTTACTTTTGAAGGTCGGTCGTTTGATGAGTTGTAATAATTTGTTTGTGTCTACATATAGACCTATGTCAAAATACTCTAGAGCTATTGGAAGTAACGCTTGTTCATAACCACTCGTGAAATGGAGTAAATTTCTGAGGTTCTCCTCTGAATTATGCAGCAAATATTTCTCTGCTTTTACCCACTCATAGGAGTCAAGTGCATCCCTCATAGCTTGAATCGCAGACTCTATGTCACCTAGTTGACGACTCGCTGCAGACAGTAGACATTGTGCTGCGTAAGACTTAAGAGGGGCTGATTCTAGCAATGATCTAGCCTCCCACATACGCCCAAGCTTTATATTTAGCTTAGCTAACTCAATTATGGATGCAGAATATATCGAACTATCCGCAGCTATATCTAACATCAATTGCCTAGCTTTTACTAGATCCCCCATCTGCTTGTAAGCACAAGCTAAGTGGTATCTAGCTTCTCCATTACGATTATGGTGACGGAGTGAACGTTCCAAGTAGACAATGGCATGCTGTGGTTGCATAGTTTTGACGTAGAGGGCTCCAAGCCGGGTTAACGATGTTTCACAGGTTTTAACCTCTTGTAAATTCTGTTCATACAAATCAATTGCTTCACCTATTAGTCCAAGTGATTCTTTAAAAATCGCAGTATTCAGAAGTTCAACTGCTTCTTCAGCGGCTGTTCTAACAACCCGAGAATCTTCAAAGCGGATTGTATCTGGATAAAAAGCATCTTTCGGAGTTCCCGCTTCCATCTGCATAATCAATCGATTCCCGCTAAATAGTTTTAATACATACGGATATGTATGAAGGTTAGCTCCGAATTCGCCTATCACTTGCTCTGCTCCCGCTGCTTGAAACGCAACTGTGGCTATCTGATCAGGCGATAAATAGACGGTCTGTTCTTCATCTGAACCATTACGAATAAACACAACCTTACAATTTCCTAATTCCTCAGTTGCCGCAAAGCAAAACTCAATCTGATTCGGTAATTGGGATACTTTAACTGCTGCTTCTTTCACAGCATAATCAAATCCACCTGTACCCGCTATAGGATACCAGTATTCCGTCCATGTCATCGACTGGTGTGGCTTGAGAAACTTATAAACCATCTGAGTCTCGAAGGGTCCACTTTGAATTTCAATATATTGTGAATCATCATCCGTTAGAGAGCGATTCCAAGCAACTGCATTATCGTCATTGCCCCAAGAGAAGAACTTCGCACCCTTTACTTTCTTTGGATTCGCAACATGCACAACACCGTAATCCTTATTCTCGTGATACGAGCCAAAAAAGCCATGTTCAAGCAGCTTCCCAAATGTTTCATAAGCATATGGAATCTCACCTGCTTGACGACAATCAACTTCGCGAAACATTGGCCACTGCAAATAAGACGTATCCATATGATTAATACACCAGTCAAATGGATAAATCAGCTTCACGCTTTGATCGTATTCAATTGCTGTATTGGTCCAAAAGTAAAACCGATTTTCAGTTGATGTGGGATTAGCTAATGAAACATTCTGCTCCATATAAGCTTTACCGGGATACAATTTCAGTTCGACCTTCCAGTTCATATAAGAAAGCTGTTCAATATGCCCAAAAATAATTGAAGCGCTTCCATCTGCATGTTCGTGATAGCTATAATTTACGCGATCCATTGTAGTTGGGGAATGTGAAATCGGAAAGTTAAACTCCATTCCTCCTGAGAACCAGGCTCCGCGTGTACCGATCATTCTTGGTTTAATCACTTGATTCCGATAGAGAAAATCTTGATTTCTCCTCTTATCTACAGCACTATAAATCCGTCCACCAAGTGAGGGTAATACTGTGATTTCTAGATATTCATTTTCTAGAACAACTACGTCATATTCTTTATTTGTTAATTGCTTACTTCGATGATTCTGCATGGTATATGGATAAGGATTTAAGTGTTTGTCTAAAATTGGGTTTATGTCATCCTCTAGAAGTTCATAAGTTGGAATCGTTCTTTTCGTAAGATATACATTTGCTTTTACCATGAACAAGCCCCCTGAAAAGTTAGAGTTTACTTCCATTTCTATTCTCCCCTAAGCTTCCTATTCCTTCCACTCATGAAAAAAACTAGACGAATTGTGTCGCCTAGTTCTATGTCCATATCTGTATGATGTCGGATCTGTATTTAGATACTTATCTTAAGAATGACTAGTATATTCGATCTGTTCACGTGTCACTTTAATGTCCCAGTGAAAGTCTAAGTCCATATTTATAGAATCCTTGTGCACCACTTGCCAAAGAAAATACATAACCCCAATAATTAAAACAGCAAATACCAGTATGCCTAATGCTAATTGAGCCCCCATCACGATCATTCCTATATCCCCCCAGACAGCTTTGTACCATTATATGTTCAAGGGGGTGAGATGATGATGGGAGAACCATAAATCATAAAGAAACGGTATTACCGTCTTTATAAGACAGTAATACCGTTTCTGTGATGAAATAGAGAAATACTTACACTTCTTTTCTTGCCTTCTCTATAATTTCATATGCACGTGCTACATCTTCTGCTGTTGGAGAGGATACACCCTCTAATGGATATTCCTTACCAAGTGCTTCCCATTTATAAATTCCCATTTGATGATAGGGTAAGATTTCGAACTTCTCAACTGTTTTGAGTGTTCCCAGCATGTGACCAAGCTTGCGTAAATCTTCTTCAGAATCCGTTAACCCTGGCACTAGCACATGTCGAACCCACATCGGTTTACCGTGATCAGAAAGCCATCTTGCTGTATTCAGAATACGATCATTAGGCTGACTTGTTAATGCAATATGCTTATCCCGATCAATGATCTTAAGATCTAGTAAGACTAAATCCGTCACATCCATTAAATAAGAAATCTTATCTACTTCACAGAAACCAGATGAATCCAGTGTTGTATGCAAGTTAAAACGCTCTTTGAGTGTTTTAAAAAGCTCAGCAACAAATGGGGCTTGCAACGTTGGTTCTCCACCAGAAACGGTTATACCGCCGCCAGAACTCCGATAGTAGGACAAATATGGTTCAATTTCGTTCACAATCTCATCGACTGTTACTGCTTTGCCATCATGTGTTGTCCAAGTATCAGGATTATGGCAATACTGGCACTGAAGAGCGCAGCCTTGCATGAATAAGATAAATCGAATTCCCGGACCGTCCACCGTACCGAATGTTTCAATGGAGTGTATGCGACCGTTCATGTTGTATGTCTCCCCTCAAATCAGCAGCGATGGACTCGGAAAGAGATAATCTCTAACTTACATTTGACCGTGGAAAGTACGGTTAATTACATCCATTTGCTGTTCTCTAGTTAGTTTAATGAAATTAACAGCATAACCTGATACACGAATCGTAAGTTGAGGATAATTCTCTGGGTGTTCCATTGCATCCATTAATTGCTCACGATCGAACACGTTAACATTCAAGTGATGTCCGCCACCATTCAAATATCCGTCAAGCATCGACACTAGATTAGTCACACGAGTATCAAGATCTTTACCTAATGCTTTTGGAACGATCGAGAACGTATTGGAAATACCATCTAAGGAATGCTCATATGGTAATTTAGCAACTGAAGTAAGTGATGCAAGAGCACCCTTCTTGTCACGACCATGCATTGGGTTTGCACCAGGTGCAAATGGTTCGCCTTTTTTACGTCCATCAGGTGTTGTACCAGTTTTCTTACCATATACCACATTAGAAGTAATCGTCAACACGGACATAGTCGGGATTGCATCACGGTATGTTTTATGTTTACGAACCATATTCATGAATTTCTCTACAAGCTCGATTGCAATATCATCTACGCGGTCGTCATTATTACCATACATCGGATATTCGCCTTCGATTTCAAAATCAACTGCGATTCCGTTCTCATCACGGATCGGACGAACCTTCGCGTATTTGATTGCACTTAAGGAGTCCGCGGCAACAGATAATCCGGCAATACCAGTTGCCATTGTGCGAACGATTTCGCGGTCATGCAAGGCAAACTCAATACGCTCGTAGGAATATTTATCATGCATGAAGTGAATGACATTGAGTGTATTCACATACAACTTAGCAAGCCAATCTAACATGATATCATACTTCTTGATAACTTCGTTGTAATCAAGTACTTCAGAAGTATTAGGAATAAGTTCAGGACCTACTTGAATACCAAGCTTCTCATCTCTACCGCCATTAATGGAGTATAGAAGTGCTTTAGGTAAGTTTGCACGAGCACCGAAGAATTGCATTTGCTTACCAATGCGCATTGCGGATACGCAGCATGCAATACCGTAGTCATCACCATAGATCGGAAGCATCAAATCATCGCTCTCATATTGAATGGAGCTTGTTTCGATGGATACTTTGGAACAGAAACGTTTGAATCCTTCTGGAAGTTTCTCAGACCAAAGTACTGTTAAGTTCGGTTCTGGTGCAGGTCCAAGATTATATAGTGTATGCAAGAAACGGAAGCTGTTCTTAGTTACACGAGTTTCACCAGTAACTGACATACCACCAATGGACTCAGTTACCCAAGTTGGGTCACCAGAGAACAATTCATTATAATCAGGTGTACGTAAGAATTTAACAATACGAAGCTTCATAATGAAATGATCCACAATTTCTTGTGCTGCAGATTCTGTAAGAGTGCCATCAGCTAAATCACGTTGAACATAAATATCCAAGAATGAGGATACACGTCCAAGACTCATTGCAGCACCATTCTGCTCTTTAATAGCGGCTAAATAACCGAAATACACTCCTTGGAACGCTTCTTGTGCGTTTTTAGCTGGAACTGAAATATCTATTCCATGCGCTAGAGCCATTGCTTTCAATTCTTGCAAGGCACGGATTTGTTCGGACATTTCTTCACGCTGACGAATTACTTCTTCACTCATCACGCCATCACGTTCAGCAAACTTCAAATCAGCTTTTCTCTCAGCAATTAGTTTATCCACACCGTACAACGCAACACGGCGATAGTCTCCAATAATTCTTCCTCGTCCGTAAGCATCTGGTAAACCAGTAATAATACCAGCTTTACGAGCCGTTCTCATATCATCTGTGTATGCATCAAAAACACCTTGGTTATGTGTTTTGCGAATATTTGTGAATATATCAATAACCTCTTGTGGTACTACAAAACCGTAAGCTTTGCATGCATCAATGACCATCCGTATGCCGCCAAAAGGTTGCAAGGAGCGTTTGAATGGAGCATCCGTTTGAACACCAACTACTTTTTCTTTGCTCTTGTCTAAATAACCTGGAGCATGTGACACAATAGTTGAAACGGTGTTTACATCTACATCTAGAACGCCACCATTCTCACGTTCTTTACGAGACAACTCCGAAACAATATCCCATAAATCTTTGGTATCTTGAGTAGGACCAACCAAAAAGTTGTCATCACCATGGTACGGAGTAATATTATGTTCAATAAAATCACGTACATCGATTTGCTTCATCCATTTTCCTTTGCGAAATCCGCGCCAACCTTCCTCACCGGCTAATTTGTTAAGTTTCTTTTCTTCTGCTGCCATTGAAGAACACCTCCCAAAATTTGTACGGAGCTCAAAGCTATGCTCAAAGCTATGCCAAGTAAAAGCAGTTTATGAACCTCTGTAAGCATCCGTTTATTATATAAGAATAACTCCTATCACATACCCAATACTAGACCTTTGTGAAAAATATCACTATGATATTTGTCACAGACGTTTATTTTTTTTATAATAAAAAATATCACAGTAAAATTATACTTGTTCTGATACAGAATCTGCTATACTGTTCATATTATACGATGGATAAGTATTTGAGTTAGAAGTTATGATTCCTTTTCACTCCAAATAAAAAGTAAGGGAGTAATGATGTTGAAACGTATTGTACAGCTAAGGAAAAACGCCACTTCCAATACGACATCATTTTCAGACCGTAACCTAAGTAGTATGGTGGAAAAAATGTCAGAGCAACGTGTTAAGGCTGGAAGTCACTTGTTTTGGGAAGGCGAACCGGCAGATAAACTATACTTAATCAAATCCGGTCGTTTTAAAATCACGAAATCATCTGATGAAGGAAAAGAACTTATCTTACACATGTATCAGCAGGGTGACATGTTTGGTCAGTTATATCCTTTTCAGACAACTATTCACAGCTTCTGTGCCAAATCCATTGAAGATTGCGTTGTATTTATTTTAACACAAAAAGATTTAGAACATCTAATTGTTGAAAGCAACGATTTAGCAATTGATTTCATGAAATGGATGGCTGTCAATCAACGGGTTACCGAAACAAAACTCCGTGATTTAATGATGTACGGTAAGCCAGGTGCTTTATGCTCAACCCTGATTCGATTGTCTAATTCTTATGGCAAAAGAGAAGACGGAGTAATCACGATCATGAAAAAGCTTACACACACTGAGCTTTCGAATATGATCGGTGCTACAAGAGAAAGCGTAAATCGATTGCTCAATGACCTACGGAAGCAAGACATCATTGATTACAACAACGACTCCATCGTAATTAAAGATTTAGGCCGACTACAAGAGATCTGTCGTTGTGAGAATTGTCCTATGGAAATTTGTAGAATATAAATTTTATCTTAGTTTACCCTCGATTAATTCATCAGCATTCCCTTTGCAAATAGCAAAAGTTGTTTTGCCCTAATTGAACTCAAATGCGGTGACTACTTTGGATGGTC
Source organism: Paenibacillus sp. P5_B5 (assembly GCF_056400365.1). Classification (NCBI taxonomy): domain Bacteria; kingdom Bacillati; phylum Bacillota; class Bacilli; order Caryophanales; family Paenibacillaceae; genus Paenibacillus; species Paenibacillus sp. P5_B5. The sequence goes on along the minus strand of NZ_JBFULK010000001.1, from coordinate 115,920 downwards.
ATCGTACCCGCGATAAACGAATCTCCCCCGAAATTCCCATATTTTCCACTTCAAAATCCCGCTTCTATAAGCTGGATTTTTTCTGTTTTTGTTTATTAACATCCTTCCAATAAAATAATATTTTATAACGTGATTATTGCGTGATATAATAGCTTGGTTCATTCTTATTTTACAATAATTTTACACAGATTTTACATGGATTAAACACTAAGTTTAGTAGATTAGGAGAAGTTATTAAAATGGAGAAATGGAGCCAACATGCGCTAAAGGTTGCCAAATATGCTCTGCTTAAAGTTCATATTTTACTTTGGCCAATTCCACTCGTTGTCCTGCTAGAATTCCTTAACAGAGACAGTATTAGTCAGACCGTAAAATTTATTTATCAACATCCTAATGAATTCTTCTTGAATTACCTTATTATTTTGGGGCTCTTCTTAATTTTCGTCGCACTAGTTGGTCGTACGCAAATCGCATTCTGGATAACAACCGGAATTGTGATCATCTTAGGAATCATATCAGGTGTTAAATTCAAGATGCTTGGTGTGCCCCTTCTCCCATGGGATATCGTCTTAACCGCTGAAACAGCCGATATTGCTACGAATTTCAATGACCTCATACCTTGGAAGCTAGTTGGTGGAGCTGCTGTATTTGGGATCGTATGTGGACTGTGGATGAATTTCGTAAAAGGCTTCAAAGCACGTTTTAATTGGAAAGAGAAAGTAGTGCTAGCTGTTATTTCTATCGCTATTCTATTTACGGTATATACAGATAAGCCAATTAAAATAAAATCTGCAATGGGCATTACACAAATTCCTTGGAATCAAGCGGAGAATTATCAATGGAATGGCTTCGCCTTAACATCATTGATGAATCTGGATCTAGTCTTTATCAAGGAACCAGATAACTACAGTGAATCAACGATAGCCAGTATAACGAAGGATGTAGAGAGAAGAACGAATATTAATCCAGATGTTAATCCTAACGTCATCGTTATTCTAAGTGAATCGTTATTTGATGCTACTAAGATGGAGAACGTTCAGTTCTCTGAAGATCCAATGCCTTTTTTACGTACATTACAAAGCAAATATACACATGGCGAGATGTTTTCACCACAGTTTGGCGGCGGAACTGCTAACGTAGAGTTTGAAGTTTTATCAGGCAACTCGACACGGTTTCTTCCACAAGGATCACTAGCCTATATTCAGTATGTGAACCATCCTGTGGATTCATTAGCTAGTATTCTATCGAGACAAGGCTATGCAACAACAGCTATTAATCCATTCCATAACTGGTTTTTCAATTCACGGAATGTATACCGTAACTTCGGCTTCGAGAAGTTTATTTCGCAGGAGTTCTTCGAACCCGAGAACACAGGTAATTACTACTCTGATCGTGCGGTTGCAGAGACGATCATTTCAGAGACTGATTTAAGTCCTGGGCCTGACATGGTATTTGCCAATACAATGGAGAATCATTCACCTTATCCCAAAAATAAATTTGGTACACCTACCATTACGGTTAAGGGCAGCGGATTATCTCAGGAATCCATAGATATGCTTGAATCCTATGCTGGCGGTATGCGTAAAGCTGATAATATGCTCAAGTCACTCACTGAGCACTATGAACGTAAAGGTGAACCTACTATTATTCTATTCTTCGGAGATCATTTGCCATCCATGGGCAATAATATGAAAATGTACCGCGAAGCAAAATTCTTGAATGATGGTGACCCTGATTTTACGAAAAAAATGTATTCTACACCATTTGTGATATGGGATAATTATTTACCAGAGCAACGTGAGCAACTGTTCGTATCACCTTCTTTCTTAGGACCTTATGTCCTTAATATGGCACAAAAAGAAGGAACACCATTTACGGATTACTTATATAATTTCATGCAGAAGCATCCTGTAATTCCACCGCAAAGCATGTATGCTCAAATGAATCTCAAAGCGGAGGATTTACTCGACTATCAACTATTACAGTATGACTCTATGTTTGGCGAACAATATAGCTATAATGATTTCAAGAATCAATTTGGGAAAAACAAATTTGTACTTGGTCATGGAGAAATGGTCATTGATTCTGCTAAGCTTGAAAAGCAAAATGGAGAAACGCGAATTGTTGTGCGTGGGCAAAATCTAGCGCCTACTGCTACAATTGAGCTAAATGGCAAGGCGTTAGCAACAAGATGGGATAAAGGGATACTCTCAGCTTCGCTTCCTGATAGTGGGATAGATCAAGATACATTTGATATTCAGCTCAAAGTGATTGATTCCCAAAAAACAGCTATTGTAAAATCCAATATAATGCAAGTAGATGGATCAGTAGCAGTTAGTACACAATAATTATAGTATGATCAACCTACAACGCTTCAAAGCCACCCGAATGATTTGGCTTTGAAGCGTTTATTATTTGACTCATACTTATAGAAACCGTATACTTTAAGATGGACTAATAGCGCATATTTTATATTATGATGTTATGTAAAAGGGAGTTTTGACAGTGCCTATCCGCGAAGATATGCTACAACTAGAAAGTGTATTCAATCGTGTACTGAAATCATTATCAAACGAATGGACAAAGAATTTTGTTGAATACAAAATTTCTAGAACGCAGTATCATGTTCTAGAATTACTCAGCAAAGGTTCTCAAACCGTTTCAGGTATAGCCGATGAAGTTGGGTTAACTTCCGGAGCGATTACAGGTATTTCAGATAAGCTCATACATGCGGGCTATGCTCAAAGACGAAGAGATCTAACAGATCGTAGAATAGTCTATTTAGATATTACAGAGCAAGGGATATCCATACTTAACGAGCTTAGAAATCAGCGCAAAAATATTATCGAGACATTCTTTGGTAAACTATCAGAAGAAGAAATTAAAAGTATGATCAATATGTTTGATAAATTAATCCAATAATAAAGCGTATCTTATCTAATAAATAATGCCTCATGCTTCTGATATCGAAGCATGAGGCATTTGTTTATTTTACAATAGCATTATCTATACTTGTAGTTGCTTGCAGCTTGCTGGCTTTACTCGCCCCTTCTCGGTTCACAATGACAATGCCTGTAGCGACAAGTACAAGTGCCAGAATGACAAGCATACTAATTTGTTCTCCAAGCAGGAGAGAAGATAACAAAACGCCAGAGACAGGAATTAGGAATAAATACATCGATACTTTGCCGACCTTGTTGTACTTCATTACATTATTCCAAAGTACGAATGTAGTAGCTGAAATAAACATTAGGAATAAAAGCATACCTAGCGCTTTTAAATTAATGACGAAAGGCATGAGCCCTTCTTGCGATGCACCAATTGCAAAAAGCCCTATTCCACCGATCAACATCTGATAGGATGTCATATACATAAGCTCCATACGCTGAGATTCATTCTTAGATAACACATTCCCAAAAGCACCGAAGAATGCTGCAGCAAGTAGTAGCCAAACACCAAGATCTAGATTGAAGTCAAATTCGCCTTTACCTAGATTCACAACAATCACAGCTGTAAATCCAAGAACCAAGCCGATAATTTTACGTATACTGAAATGATCATTCTTGTACATAAAATGAGCAACAGCAATCTGGAAGAAAGAAGTCGTTCCAGAGATAATAGCTCCTTGAATACCAGTTGAGTAACTCAAAGCGATATAGAAAACGACATATTGCAAAAAGGTTTGGAACAAAGCAATTTTCGCAATCCCTCGCCATGATCCTTTTTGGTAGCTTATTTTCTTGCGAAAGATTTTCATAAGTACCATGATTAGCAATCCTGCACCCACAAACCGATATCCAGCGAATAGCAGTTGCTTATAGACTTCATCTGATCCAATAGATAACTCTGCATATGAGATTTTAATTAGAGGAATTGCGCTTCCCCATAGGAAGGTCGCAACTACCGCAGAGATTAGAATACCTAGTGGATGGGTAAAAAATTTTTTAGTTGTCATGTGTCTAGATCTCCTGTTCGTTCAATAAAAAATGCATCCTTCTATTGTACCATGTTTAATAAATATAGGCATCCTCTTTTGATATTTTGCAATTTTTGTATAACTTTAAATGTGAGATTTATCACTTTAAAATTGAGAGTAATTATCATATAATGTAGTTAATGATAACCATTATCACTACACAAAGGGTGAGCTTATTGAAACTAACTGATATAATAATTGGAAAATCATTTCGAATTATCGATACGACAGCTGTTACGGAAATTGTACGCAGACGTTTAATTGATATGGGAATTATGGAAGGCTCGATCGTATCACTTAAGAAAGCCTTACCTTTCGGTGGACCTTGTACGATTGAGGTTGATGGACAGTGGATTGCTATTCGTCGTAAAGAAGCTAACGGGATCAGAGTCGAAGCTTTATGCTAAATTTTGCGATCATCGGTAATCCGAATACTGGCAAAACCTCGCTTTTTAATATGCTAACGGATTCATATGCTTATGTAGGCAATTGGACTGGTGTGACAGTTGAGAAGAAGGTTGGACTTCTTACAAATAAAAAAGGGCAATTAACTGACCTACCCGGCGTATACTCATTAAATCCCTTATCCAAGGATGAAGCTGTTACTTCCAATTACTTTATGGAAGAGGACTTCACATCAATTATCAATGTAGTGGATGCGTCTCAACTAGAGCGTAACTTACACTTGACAATCCAATTACTTGAATTTGGGAAACCACTTCGCCTTGCACTCAATATGGTTGACGTTGCCGAGCAACGCGGGATTAAGTTTGACACTACACAGCTTAGCTCTCTCCTGCGTTCCCCTGTTATACCGGTAATTGCTCGTACAGGCAAGGGCTGCGATAGGCTCCTTGAATCTTTAACAGAAGAATCTACTACGGAGAACATGCCGCTTCAGATTCCATATGGTGAAGTGTTAGAAGACTATATTTCTAAGTTAATCGAGCTTTTACCCTCAACCAGCCATTCTCCAAGATGGATGGCTTTGCAGTTCTTTGAAGGTAATAGTGCAATTGCAACCAAATTAGCTTCATATATAGATGAACAGAAACTTGTCTCACTTCGTGAGGAAGCGGAACAAGCTGTAGCTATTCAACATAATGTACGATTGTTACCGCAGTTTATCAGACAACAGCGCGGGATATTTATTGCTTCTATTTTGAGGCAATGCGTGACTCATACGCATTCCAATACAATTGGTTTATCTGAGAAAATTGATCGAATTGTTACGAATCGTTACCTTGGACTTCCTATTTTCGTCTTATTCATGTATTTGACCTTCAAGCTGACGTTTGAATGGATTGGTTCTCCACTCTCTGACCTTCTCGATGGTTTCATTTCTGGCATCCTGAAAGACTGGTTAAGTACTGGTTTAGACGCACTAGGAGTAGCAGAGTTTATTAAATCCGTTCTGCTTGATGGTGCACTTGCTGGGGTTGGCGGCGTGCTTGTATTCATTCCACAAATATTTATGCTATTCCTGATTATTTCTTTCATTGAAGACTCAGGTTATATGGCCAGAATTGCTACAGTTATGGATAAATTGATGGAAGCTATCGGACTCAATGGTAAAGCTTTCATACCCATGATTATCGGCTTTGGCTGCAATGTGCCTGGAATTATGGCAGCTCGTTCAATTGAACAACCTAAGGAACGAATGCTAACCATCCTCCTATCTCCATTAATGTCTTGTTCAGCAAGACTATCGGTATATAGCTTATTTATTGGAACGTTCTTCGACGACAATCAAGCGCTTGTTGCTCTATCTCTATATTTCCTAGGAATAGTTGTTGCTTTATTACTGGCAAAGCTATTCAGCTCTACTATACTTAAACAAAAAGAATCCATGTTCGTTGTAGAGCTACCTCCCTACCGTATCCCACAGTGGAGAACCTTATCTCGAAGCACATGGGAGAAGGGCAAAGGCTTTATTCGTAAAGCTGGAACCTTTATATTTGGTGGCTCTGTGGTGATCTGGTTACTTGGTTATTCAGGACCAGGCGGCTGGAATGTCAACATGAATGATAGCTTTCTAGCAATGATTGGTGGTGTGATTGCTCCCCTGCTCGATCCCCTTGGGTTCGGAAACTGGCAGGCTGGTGCCGCTCTTATCACGGGCTTCTTAGCCAAAGAAGTTGTGGTATCGACGATGAACATCATTTATATTGCTCCTGATATGGATACCTTACAAGGCATGATTGCTAATTACTTCACACCGCTTCAAGCTTATAGCTTTATGGCTTTCATTCTCTTATATGTTCCTTGCTTAGCAACGGTCGGCGTTATACGTAAAGAAACGAACTCTTGGCGCTGGACACTATTCTCTATCGTATATGCGCTCATAGTTGCTTATCTGATTTCGCTTATTATTATTACCGTTGGGCACTTACTTGGGTTTAATTAGGTTTAATTAGGTTTAATTAGGTTTAATTAATCCATTAGGGGAAAGGTAGTGCGGATCATGGGACTCGCAATCAACATTCTGATCGGTGTTCTGGTATTTGGTTATGCTACTTGGACTTTGACCAGCTTTATTCGCAAAAGTAAAAAGGGTAAGTGTGCAAGCTGTGAATTAAACAAAAACTGTCAATCTAGTTGTGATAGTAACCATGTACCTATGAAAGAAAAACGAATTCACAAATAATAAGGGATGTTCCATTGAGCTGGAACATCCCTTTTATTTATGTCGTAAACTCTCACAAATGTCGTAAATATTGTTCAGGCCTATTTAGAAATGCCTTCATAAACGTGATATGCTCAAGTTCTTCATAGTCTACTTGTGCGATCGGTATTTCATCAAAGCTAAGAATAGATGCACCTGGATAAGCAAGTAAAACAGGTGAATGGGTTGCTATAATGAACTGAGCGTCTTGCTCAACCATTTCTTTCATTAGAGATATGAGTGAGAGCTGACGCATTGGCGACAGTGCAGCCTCTGGCTCATCAAGTAAATACAAGCCGCCTGGGACAATACGTGCAGAGAACACTTTAAGGAAGCTTTCACCATGAGAGTAGGCATCTAAATTTTCTCCATATCTGGCATCCATTGCACTGATTGAGCCTGTGAAGGGAGACATGGCACGAGCACGTGTGTAAGCAGAACGATTCTTGTAAATTTCCGCAGCTTCAGCTGCACTCTGCACCATCTCGGCTCTCAAATCAGCCATTCGCTTGACGAAGTTAAAAAAGTCCTCAGATCGCAAGAAAAATCCACGTTGCTTCTTGAGCTTCCAGCCAAGACGCAGGTGCTGAGCAAGCTCTCTCGCAGCAGACAAGCTAGGATCTGTCGCGATGGAATCAGCCCCGATTGTAGTCGCATTAGCGGCTGCTGCAATGGCTTCTAGAACCGTTGATTTACCTGTTCCATTCTCACCTACGAAGAAAGTTACAGGATTTGTAAAGCTAATCGTATCCAAAGATTGAATTAATGATAACCGAAACGGATAATAGTCTGATAGCTCTTTATCTGCTAATTGATATTGAACTGATTTAAGATGCATGGAATGATAAGACCTCCCTTTACAAAAATAGCAAAAACTGAGGTGTTTATTCTAAATGTATCGTTTATTTTATTTAGTTGTCAAATTAGATGTATCTAAAGCAATTTCGAATTTTGGAATTGGCGAAACTGATATGTCTGTTATAATAACATACAGGAGGGGATATATATGATTAATTTGTCAAGCATATCCAAGAGCTATGGAGGTACCGTACAGGCTGTTTCAAACCTTAACCTAAACATTCCAAAAGGTGAAATATTCGGATTCCTTGGTCCGAACGGAGCTGGTAAAACAACAACAATCAAGATGATTACGGGTATAATCACTCCAGATCAGGGATCTATAACAGTCAATGGAGTTGATATGCTACAAAATCCGTTAGAAGCTAAGAAGCAATTCGGATACGTACCTGATAGTCCCGATCTATTCTTGAGACTCAAGGGGCTTGAATATTTGAATTTCATGGCAGACATGTACGATGTGAATAAAACAGATCGCAAAGAGCGGATCGAATCACTTGCGAAGCGATTTGAAATGCAGCATGCATTGTCTGATCCAATCCAGAGCTACTCACATGGAATGCGCCAAAAAATTGTCATAATGGGCGTTCTTGTACATAATCCCGCTGTTTGGATTTTGGATGAACCCTTAACTGGTCTTGATCCCAAATCGTCTTATACACTCAAAGAAATGATGCGCGAGCATGTGAGTCAAGGCAAAAGTGTCTTCTTCTCTACACATGTTCTAGAAGTAGCTGAGAAATTATGTGACCGCATAGCCATTATTAATAAAGGGGTCATTCAATTCTGTGGAACATTCAAAGAAATGCAGGAGCATTTTAAAACGAACGAATCGATGGAAAAAATCTTCCTGGAGATGACGCTCAATGAATAAAACCCTTCTGCTTGCAAAAGCATTATTACGAAATGGCAGCGGTAAATTGTTTCAGAATAAAAAGAATAAGACGAAGATACCCAAAAATGTCCTATACATCATTCTATTAGCTGTAGCATTCATACCCGTGATATCGGCGATTAGTGTATTTATTTCTTTTCTATACGATAGCCTTGCACAGGTTAATCAAGAAGGTGTTATTCTTGGACTCGGTTTAACAGCTACAAGTCTTGTGATATTCATATTCGGGATATTCTATGTCATTAATGTGTTCTATTTCTCGCAAGATATTGACCATCTGCTCCCATTACCACTTAGGCCATCTCAGATTCTATCTGGTAAATTCATCGTTACGATTCTCTATGAGTATTTAACAGAGCTATTCCTTCTGATGCCGATCCTAATTACGTACGGTGTTAAAAGTGGTGCAGGCTTCATGTATTATGTATACGCACTACTCATCTTTATCACTTTACCTATTCTACCACTCGTCATTAGTTCATTAATAGCAATGATCGTTATGCGGTTCACTAATATTGCCAAGAACAAAGATCGTTATCGTATGTTTGGTGGAATTATTGCGATTGTATTCGCACTCAGTATCAATATTTATATACAGAAATTCTCCAAATCAATGAGCCCTGAACAGCTTCAAGACCTCTTATTAAGTGGGAACAATGGATTGCTGGGTACAATTACGAAGATGTTTCCAAGTGCGAAGCTTAGTGCTATTGCCTTGATTGATGCAGCATCACTGCGTGGGTTGATTGGTCTACTCGGTTTTCTTGCCTTATCGGCTCTCGCCTATTTCGTATTCAACTTACTCGGAGAGCGATTATACTTCAAGGGTGTAATGGGAATATCAGAATCATCGTCGAAACGTGAGCGCGTGACGGATCAACAATTAGATAAGCAAACCAACCAAAGCTCTACTTTAAAAGCGTTATTATTCAAGGAACTCAAGCTTTTATTCCGAACACCTGTTTACTTCCTAAACTGCGTTCTTATGTGTTTCTTATGGCCAATTATCATTTGCATTCCCTTCATCACTTCAATGGATAAAATCGGTGATATGAATGAGATTGGTCAGATGTTGAATGATAACAGCACTGCAGGAATTGTGCTTGGATTAGGATTTGCAGTTTTCCTATTTCTATCAGGGTCAAATCCAGCAGCACCCACTTCAGTTTCCCGTGAAGGTACTAATCTATACGTAATTAAATACTTACCAGTCCCTTATGCCAAAGTTCTATTGGCGAAAGCATTATCTGGTTCCTTGCTATCCATGATAAGTATAGTGCTAGTTTTACTTGTCGCGATCTTCCTTGTTCATTTACCCGTGACACTTGCCTTCTTATTACTTATTCTAGGCATACCTGCGGTATTGTTCGGAAGCATCTCCGGTACACTAATCGATGTGCTATCTCCTAAACTAAACTGGGATAATGAACAGAAAGCAGTAAAGCAGAATATGAATTCAATTTTAAGTATGATTCTCAACTTAATTGTTGCAGTTTTAGTTGGTTTTGCTGCTTTCTATTTCAAGTTTGATCTATTTACCATGTTTATAGGCTTACTCGTTTTATTTATTATCATAAATGTGTTACTATATCGATTGCTTACAACCAAAGGTGTATCGTGGCTTAGTCGTATAGAAATATAATTAGAACAGCCGACAGATGACCGCTGCGTAAACGGATTGTCCATACGATCGCTGTTGCCACCAGATTTCTTGATCTTATTCCGCTTAGAGCGGTAGAAATCCGGTGGCAAAGCATACGCTTACGAAGTAGTTTTCCTTCGGAAAACTTGTAGGCGAACGCTTCGCTTCTTCAGGACAATTCCGTTCTCTCCGCTACGATCTGCTAACCATTTGGATTTTAGCAATTACTAACACAAATAAAGCCGAATGTTCTCGCGTATGCGGAGCATTCGGCTTTATTTGATATTCTAGTCGCAAGTAAATTCACTTCAATTTTCCATTACTTTTGGTAAAATTCATATCTCCGTGACCATTTCTGTGTATCCCCAGGTTCAACGTGAATATGAATGAACATCTCAGGTGAAGCAACATGCGAAGCTCCCCAAAGCGCTATTTTTGAGACAGGAAATGCACTGATTTCCCTCATACCGAGGCCACTTGGCTCATGAATCAAATCCCACTGCGTAGCTCCTGCTGCTGAATAACCTGATAATTGACAATAGAACTCTTGCTTTGGCACTTCATTCCAATGAATCTCATTCTCTGATATACGCAGCACACTTGGCGTATATTCACTCTCCATCTGATCAATATGAATCGGAAAGTTGAATTTTAATTTATAATCTGGCCCAATAAGGTTCTGATCAAGTCCAATGAAATTATGGATGTACTCATGTGTAGTGATGGGCTTATTGCCAACATTGTGTAAGGAGTAATCAATTTGAATGGCTGAATCATGTAACCCGATTGATTTCACGAGTTTCACTGCATAGTCTCTGCATGCATTGGGCTGAATGACATACTGTACACTATCCTCCGTCAATGATTGTTCTACATCGAATGGAATGACAGGATATGCTTTGTGAAATTCATACGCTAACTCATCCTGTTTCTGTAATAATCCAACGCCAAGTTTCGGAAAATAATCTCCAATCTTAGCCTCCTCATAGCCGATCGCTTCAAAGATACCAAACTCATTACATAATCCACCACCACCTGTACGTAAGTTAGGTGTACGGTGTTCAGCAATACAAAATGTATGATTACCTTGCTTCATATGAACTTGTGTAATAAACCCCGTTCGATCAAAACGAGTGCCTTGGTAATCACCCACATTAGCAATATCAACTTGTAGATGATTATTGGATAAAGTAATTCCCATATTCGCCAATCCTTTCAAGAGAACCCCTAGTGAATGAACAACTAGGGGGTTATTAATGTTACTTGTATATTACTTCAATTTCATTCACTTTATCTTCCGGTAATCCCAGAATACGTGCTCTGTCAATTACAACTGCTTGATCCAACATCTGAACTGGAATTGATTCACCGTTAATGGAAACGGATTGAACTTCGTATTGTCCATATGGTGTCAAATTCTTATTCACGTAGTTGACTATAAGCTTTCTGTCTGCGAATAAAGCAACGATTGAAGCTTCGTGATTATCTTCGTATTGCTCTTGTACAAGCTTAGGCTCGAGCGTTAAATCTCCAAGGAGCCCTTTCACACCAAACACTTCTGTAACTAATGATAGAAGTAACCAACTAGCTGAGCCCGTTAAGTAGTGATACATGCCTCGGCCCTGTGCATTGATGTATTCGGGAACACCTGGATAAATCCGGCTACGATCAAAATTAGCGCATAGCTTGTAGATCGATGACAATACATCATGACCTTCTTTTACAAATCCACGCTTGTAGAGTGCGTTGCCGTACATAACAGTCATATGACTGAACATAGCACCGTTTTCCTTATGCCCAAAGGCAAAGCCGAACGCACGGCCTAGGTTCTGCTGAATACCACCAAAATTAGAATTCAAACGATATCCAATTTCAGGGTCTTTCAAGTACTTGTCAACAGCAGTAGAAACTTGCTTCACTTGAGAATCAGTCGCCGCTCCACCCATAATCGTGAATACTTGACCTGTTAAAGTCATGCGAACGCCACTCTCATGATCGCCCTCGACAGCCTCACCATCATTATTATAATAGCCATTGAACCATTCATAGCCTTCGCTATTCTTAATCCATTCTTGGCTTCTTAAATGTTCCATGATCCAATTAGCTTTCTTCTCTAGATCCGCAGCAACTTGATCGATATCTAGACTAGCTTTATTGGAAGTAATTGTTCCCGTGCAAGTATTATAGTAACGATCTAGTAAAGCTTGTTTTTCGCTAACAGAATCGTAATTGATCGAATTCGTTAACGAATCAAACAGAATCGTAATGCCTTCAGTCAGTTCTATTCGCTGTAAGTTCATTTTCCGCTTCATTTGAAGGAGCAATTTACTGATCTCAAGCAAATTACTTGCATAGAACGCGGTAAATGCGACACTTTCACCTTTAACTGAGCCTAAGTCTAGACCATCATTCCAATCTGCACCCTCAAGTTTGATGTTATTATGCTCACCAACATGGAAGAATGGTACAAGATTTTGAAGAAGTAAATGTTCAAGAATCGTTCCTTGATATACTTCGCCATCATCTGTTTTTAGCTTGAAGCCATCTTCAGCCGTCCACGATGCATCTTTATCTTTACAACGCTTAATATGGATATCCTTAAAGTAACTTTGCTCTTGCAATAGGAAATCAAGGTCACCACTTTGGTTAAGATAGAATAAAGTCGTTAAGAATGGCCAAGCACCATGATCCATCCATACACGAGGAATATTATTACGATCTGCTAGGAATTCACCAGGCTTATTCCCAATGATCGTTGCGTTACTACCATCGATACGTACACCTGCAAAGTTGTTAAGTAGTAAGCTTCTCACCTCTGCCGGTTCCATCATGAGTAGTCCTAGGCAATCCTGCCACAAGTCTCTCCAGCCACGTCCACCTCTACCGTAATCGTGATGCGGCATGAAGGAACAACCATACATTCTTCTAAGAATCGGTTGTAAAGTAACCCATTTCATCCAGTAGTCAAAATTCTTATCCCCCGAATGTAGGATCACTTTATCTAGTTTGTTCTCCCAGAACGCTTTACTTGTCTCTAGATGTTGATCGAATTTATCAGAGGATACATATTTCGCAACAAGCTGCTCTGTATCAATACGATCTTCGGCAATACTCATCGCAACGATATAAGTTCTCGACTCACCAGGTACTAGCTGAGCATCTTCAAAGCGAATCGCACCGACTGCTTCATAACCTTCTAATGCTTCTCCTGCTACGGTAGAAGGAGCTAGATTCTTCACGATTGATTCAGGCCAGTCCAAGCTTCCACCTTCACCTACGTATGTTTCTGATATAGGGAAGAAGCCAACAGGTTTAGTTCCATTACCTTCAGAACCAAGCACATTATAACTAACCTTATTAATCCGATGACCGCGCTCGTCAAAAGACAAGGAAGGCTGTAATTCAATACCATACGTTGACGTATAGATACGATGTAATAGTGAAGTTACATGACGATGATCTCGAATCTCATCAGCAGCTCGTCCATATAAAGGAATTGCTGCAGTTGGTGTGATACGAATAGGTTCTTCACTAGTATTCGTAATGGTTACTTTCATAAGTTCAACTTGTTCGGAATCCGTTGGCACGAAGCTCACTATTTCAGACTTAAGTCCATAGACCTGACTTTCCCTTGTAACCTTATGCCATAGGAAGCCTGCTGCTAGTTTAACTTGATCCTCATGACCATCAAATTGTTGAGCTGTTTGTTTAGCTGAAACTCCTGATGCTGACCATGCGCCTTTGCCCTCAATATATACCCAGAAATTACGTGATGCCTTGGAATTATGCAGATCCTCTGCAGAAACTGGCGGCATTAAGAATGTATAATTACTGGTTTTCATATCTCCATGTAGATCAGGTGTGATAGCGGACATCATCCCTGCATCGTTAGCAAGTGGAAGATATAAATAACTGGTATGTTGTGGTTGATCTAAGACGAATTCACCTTGATCACCAACAAACTTCCATCCGAGTTGTTTATTTTGATTAGCTTGCATTCATGTATCATTCCTTCCTAAGTCTAGCTCATATATACATCTATAGATTTAACTTGTCTTTTTCGAACAAGTGTAGCGAGTGGTTGCTTAATCGTATTGCCTTCAATCTTTTGGACTTCACCAGAACCTAATGTTAGTTCTAGTTTGTCAACTTGAGATGTTAAATCGTAGGTATTCTTACGATTAGGATTATGATAAGTAACATCACAGCTACCTAGGAACTTCGCTTTCACCTGATCTGCTTGATCGAATAACCAGGCAGGAATAATCGGCTTAAGTTTCAGACAGAGCTCTCCATCCTCCATAACAAAAGGCTGTTTACCCCACATCATGATATTCCACATCGATAAGAATTCAGCAGTTGAACCACTTAATCGAGCAACAAAACCTACGCCATGTGTATTCGGATCTGGATTCGCGCTGCTTGCAATAAATGAACTATTCTCGATCGAACTACGTCCATACGTTTCTGGATCAAGGAATGGCACCATCGCTTCTTTCATCGTTTCAAAGAATTCATCATACAACTCACCCTTAAGCAGTTCGAGTAAATACTTATATTCCATATGCAAGAATACAGATTCATTCTCTAACCATCCAGGAGTGAAAGCTCTAGCTCTTCCGATCTCATGAGGTTCATTTTCTAAAGAAGTGTTCACTTTATACATTTTGAGCTTTTGATCATATAGATCGGACTGTTTAATCTTCGTATACAGTTCATGACGTTTAGCTTTGTCTGCGATCGTTTTCATCGCTTTCGTAGGTCCTTCAAGGAATCTAGGTAAATCTACTCGTTCAAAGGCTGTAACTTTAACAAGTGGCTGACCTTTTGCATTATACTTGGCTACACCTGCATCATCTAAGATTGGTTCATAGCTTGTAGCCTTATAATAGAAGTAAGTTGGGAAGAGTCCATTACCAATATGGAATGCTTTTTGAATACCCTCATTGACTTTGTTTAAACATTTCTGGAGTACCTTCTCGACAGCCTGCTTAGATAATTGCTTCATTTGGCCATCAAATCCAAAGTTTACTAGCATGCGAAAAGTTTCACGAACAGTTGCAAGCTGATCCCATAACCAGAAATCTGGATTGGTTTCTTTAGGCAAGCTTTCAAGCTCATCCATAACCTTGTTAATGTCCATCAACAAATCAGCAATTTCCACAGGCCATTCTATCTCTTCAGGACCAACTGATTTTGCATCTAATAGGAAACCAAGCAATCTTTGCAGCTCACTTAATTCACTAAATCCTGAAGCGAATAAACCTGGCAATCCATTAAGTGAATCGTTCCAGCCTGGTTTACCAGCTTCCATCTCAATGCCGACACCTTCTGGATCAATCGTAGCAAACTTGATTAACGCTAATGAAGCAAGCTTCTCATACAAATTAGTTTTATATATCTCACCATGTCCATTGCCAAGTCTTACCCAGTTCTTAGCATCTTTGCGACCATGAATGAATTTTTCTTTTTCTTCCGTTTCAACTATTGCACCAAATTGTCTTACTTCTCCCTGTGCCAAAACAACCTTCTGATCTCTTGAAAGAACAGTTGCCGGGCTATCAAAATAGAAGTAATCCTTGTTATTAAACAGCAATTGCTCAAACTGATCTGGATAAATGGCTAAATAACTTTCCACTAAATCCATATTGTATGTCCAATGATCAATCCAGTATCCTTCGCCAAAATTTGCTTCAAAGGATTGATCAGATGCTGTTAATGCTTTGGTTAAGAATGCTTCTACCGGTATAGTCAAGGAGATTTGTTGATTCTCAATGAAAGCAAGCAGGTCTCCAGGTGTATATGCTTTACTAAGGAACTTCTCAACTTGTTTCTGATCTGCTTCTGACACACAGCTCATAAGTGCAGATACATCCTTAACTTTAAAGCTACATCCTTTAATCACAAGTGGATTATAGCCATCCGCTTGAACCAAGCTGAGTAACATTTTCACGTTAAAATCCTTCACTTCCGGATGGATGAGAACATCAGAACGACGATTCTGATTCACATCACGGTAGTTACCATTGCCTTGCGAATAATAACTTGGATTTGTAGAGAAGAAATTATAATCTCGCTCTAAATCCCCATGTTTACGTGAAAAGACATGATATACGAATGGTTCACCTTCTGTTTCGAGGAATTCAGGCTGTCCACCACGCAGTACATTATCTAAGTAACATTGTCTCGCATAGGCATCAAAATATTTGGAAGAAGTTTGCGTTTCAACATGATCCGTTAACTGTTCAACAACAGCTTCAGCTTCTCTTTTCTTCGCATCCATATAGATGCTGCTAGTAAGCTCCTCGACTCGCTTATTTATTTGTTCGATATCACTCACATGACCGATTAACGTATAAATATCCGTTTGTTCGCTAGGTGCTAGTGTTCGTTCCACACCCGAGAATCCACATGGTACTTTATTTGTTGTTATTTGTCTCTTCGTCATAATTTCGCTTAATGTATTTTCATAGAATACATCAGGCGAAATTAACGAGCTATTCTGGCCGAAAATAGATTCTACATCTACAATCGGTGAAAGTAACTGCTCTTTACCATCGTTTACAGTAAAGCTTAGATAGAAATGTCCACCTGTAATAGATGAAACTTCAACTGAATCCGTCGTACTCGCACGTAGCTTGTAGTAAGGAATATTAGCTTCTCTGTTATAAACATCCATCCAGCTTTTGAGAGTATGACCGATATCTTTATAATCGATATTCTTTAGCCCATAAGGAAGTACGACAGGCATTCCATCAAGCACCTCTACCTGTTTAGCTTCAGTCGTAAGGTTCTTGATCATAACATGTCTAACTAGACCTGCGAAGGATTCATGAGGTACTGCATAGTAAGAAACTTGGACTGCAATACCCTTCTTCTTATTTATGGACTCAATCTCAAGTAGGTTAGGAGAGATATACATTTTCTCCTCAAAACCTTCGTTCTTTCCGTGATATGCAAATGGTTCAATAACTTCGTTATCTACCTTAATAAATGTTCTGAAACCCTGTGTTGGAACAAGCTGATATGATTTGTTAGCTGGATAGAATTCCATAATCGCGCCATCTTTATCCTGTACACCAAAGCTCGCTATCCCTTGACCTCTGTTGACATATAGTACCCATAATGGTTTTCCATCTACACCGGTGATACCGGGTAAGAAGGACGAGAATGGCTTAGATCGATTGTAATCAGAGATAACAAATCGATTGTTCCCATCGAAATCATATTGTTTCTTCATTATTGAGGGTTCCTCCTAGACTAACCTTTAACTGCGCCTGCAAGGGCACCGTCAACGATATATTTTTGAATGAATAAGTAAAGCACCATAAGTGGAGCTGCTACGATTGTGATACCACATGCTAACAATGGCCAGTTATTGCCATATTGTCCGCGGAATTCTTTAAGACCTGCAGTAATCGGCCAGTTATCAGGAGTTGATAAATACATAATCGGGCCAACAAAGTCATTCCATGTGCCAATCGCTGTTAGAATAACACCTGTTGCAATTACTGGTTTCATAAGTGGTAAGATGATTTGAAGTAGATATCTACCATAACCACAACCATCCATACCTGCAGATTCATCTAGCTCTCTACCAATGGATTTAATGTAACCTACGAACATCATAAACACGACGCCTGTACCTGTTGTTTTCAACAGAATATATCCGGCCTTCGAGTCATAACCAATAAACGGCACATGTTCTCTAAACCACAGCATAAGCTTAAACTGGGATACGAGAGGATTTGGTAAGAATTGAGACATGATGAAGAACAGATAGATAAATCCGCCCCATTTAACATATCCACGCGCTACTGGAAAAGCTGCCGCTACTGAAATTAATACGGTAACTACCGTTGATACACCCGTGTAAAGTAAACTATTCAAGAAATAACTCGAGAAGTTACCCTGTTTCCAGGCTTCCGCATAGTTAGATAAATTAATGTCTTGTACGAACCCTAGTGGAGCACGAAGGTATTCTTCGAACGACTTAAAAGAAACGTTAAATACGATTAGTAATGGTACTGTATAAATAAGAATAAGCAGTAATACAACCACGTACGAGAGAGTTTTGGCCGTCTTCGAACTAGGCATTAGTATTCCACCTCTCTCCTACGTAATAAGTAAATGTTAATCACAACAAAGACTAGAATAAACAAGAACTGAATGACTGATAAAGCGGAAGGAAGACCCATTGCTAGACTACCTCTAAATGTTTCTTTATACACATCATAAGCCATGGTACGTGTGTTAAATTGACCATCTGTCGTTGCAAGAATGATATCAAACGTTTGCATTGCACCAATGATGGACAATAGGATATTCACTGTAAATGAAGGAGCAATTAATGGGAACGTAATGCTTTTAAATGACTGCCATTTGGTTGTTCCATCTATATAACCTGCTTCGTAAAGATCTTTTGGTACGGTTTGCAGACCAGCCAAGAAAATAAGCATGGAATAACCCATATACATCCAGATTTGAACGAAAATAATGTAGTTAAAGGAATGTTTAAAGCTTCCAAAGAACGTGTCTGAGTAACCAAACAACTTATAAAACTGTTGAACAGGACCACTAACTGGATCGAACATAAGTGTCCATACAAGTGCAACAACTGCAACACCTAGTACGACAGGCATGAAGAGAACCGCTCTATAGAACTTATCTCCTCTAAGCTTTTGATTAATTAATACAGCTACAAACAAACCAACACCATTCTGAACAATGGTTACGAATAGTACAAAATACAGGGTTCTACCAATAGAAGCCCAACGTTCTCCCGAGTTACCAGAGAAGAACAAATCTCGATAGTTATCAAGTCCAACAAAATTTACTGAACTGCCAGGAACATTCTTCACATCAGTGAACGAATAGATCACAGTCATGATTGAAGGTCCGAAATAAAACACAACATACAGCGTTAAGGGCACTAATAAGAACAAGTATGGTATGGATCGTGCAGGCCCTTTACCAAATGGATACATGTCACACCTCACTAATCTCAGGCTTAATCAATTCACCTGTTACATATGATCGGGGTCTGAAATAGGTATCTCAGACCCCGACTAATTTGTTATTAAACTTAACTACTTCGATTCCAAAATCACTTCGGTTTAGCGGCATCCCATTCTTTTTGCTGAACGTCAGCTAATTCTTTAGCGGTCTTGAACTCGCCACCCGGTGCTAAATATTCCGTGTGAATACCTTCGGCAGCAAGATGCTCGCCTACATTCTCACGGTTAATCATAAGAATTTCATAAGCAAGTTTGAATTCTTTCATGTACGGAGTAACTTCGTTATCATTGAATTCACTATCTGTTTTGATATTAGGTTGAGTTGGCAAGAAGCCCGCTGCTTTAACAAATTTCGTGTAGTTCTCTGGTTGTGAGAAGAACTCCAGCCATTTAATAGCGCCCTCTTTGTTCCCTTTCTCAGCCACATACCAAGTCATATCATATTTACCAACTAGAGCACTATTCTTTTCTACATTCTCAGTTCCTGGAAGAGGGAAGTATCCGAACTTCAGATTAGGATTTGCAGTAGCAACAGTTGGTGCTTCCCATGTACCATTCGGCATCATAGCAACTTTCTCTGTTGCAAAATAGGAAGGCAATGTACCGTAGTCAATTCCCATAAATCCTTCAATTGTATATTTATCTTGGATCGTTTTCATTTTATCTAGAACTTCAATTGCATCTGGATCATTAAATTTGTTCGTACCCTTCCAAACGCCTTCGATCCACTTATCTTGATCTCCACCAGCAAGGATTTGAGCTTGTAAGCTGAATGCTGGCAATTTAAGCGGCCATACATCTTTACCTGCCATACCAAGTGGAGTTACACCATTCTTCTTCAAAGTTTCACACACATTGATGAATTCATCCCAAGTCTTAGGAACTTCCAGATTATATTTAGCGAAAATTCCTTTGTTATAGAAAATTCCACCTAATCCAACTTTTCCAGCCGGAATTGCATATACTTTATCTTTAAAAGTACCCGCTTGAGCAATATCGTCTGCATTATAATTTTTCACGAATGCTTCGCCAGATAAATCAGCGATCAATCCTGATTCGATCCATTGTTGCCAGTCAGGCACTTTAGCTCCAGGAGTCCAGTCTTTTGGTGAAAGTCTCATACCTGACAAGTCAGGGAAGATATCCACATCATTAGCAGTAATTCTTGATCTTTGAGCTTGTTTATATTCCTCGTTAGGTCCAGTTGTTACATATTCAATCTTATATTCAGGATACTTAGCTTCGAAATCTTTGTTGATTTCTTCAATCACGCCATTTACGTTACCTTGCTTCCAGTGTAAAAGTTTAATTACTTGCTTATTTCCTGGAGCCGGTGAAGCTGCTTGATCCTTGTCTAAGCTACTGCTACATGCTGCAAGTGAAACAACCATTGTTGAAGCAAGTGCTACTGTCGTCAATTTTTTTAACAAATTAGTTACCCCCTAGTACGATTGCAAAATGGTATTTGCGGAACAACCCTTCGTATCCCTAAATCCAGCGTATGTAATAATCGAAATAACGAAAGCGGTTTCGCTAAACATATTATTGCCTAACTTTTTCCTTTTGTAAAGTACTTTTTTTCACTAACCTTTTTTACCTTTTGATAGTTACCCCTCAAGCATTACAACAGTATTGCAACCCTTCTGTTATAGAAATTGTTATAATATCCATTTACCCCCATCTAAAATGCACAGAATTTGTTCGAGTTTCTATATATATTGACGAAATTATTATGTAAAGTTATATTGGTTTTACAGAGTAATTGAAACAAGTTCCGAAATCAGTTTCGTTTCCGCTCTATATATGGAGGAAGTATATGAAAATGACGATTAAATCAATCGCTCAACTTGCGGGCGTATCGGTCTCAACCGTATCCAAAATCATTAATAATTATGAAGATGTGAGCGAGGAAACCAAACAAAAGGTACTCAAAATCATGCAAGAGCATGATTATCGCCCATCGTATTCCGCTAAAACACTTGCAACCAAAAAATCCAATTTAATAGGTGTCGTTTTTGCCGGTAAGCTCAACATTGACTTTAATCATGTGTTCTTTGTCGATGTCATGAACTCATTCAAGAAGAGGATTGGCTTACTTGGATATGACTTGCTATTCTTTTCCAATGAGAAGTTCCATAATTCAGGTGAGGATTATTATGCGCGGTGCAAATATTTTCAAGTGGATGGCTGTATTGTAGTTGCAGGGGATGAAATTGAGCCTTGTATTTACGATTTAGATCGAAGTGATATACCTTGTATCGGTATTGACATCATACTATCAGGCCAAAATTCCGGGTATATAATGACGGATAATACCAAAATCGCTAGTAAAGTAGTCGAACATTTCTACCTACAAGGTTATCGCGAAATTGGTTATGTTGGCAGCTCCCGTGCATCGGAAATTGCAAATTTACGTGAAACTTCTTTTAGACAATCCTTATCTGATTTTGGTTTACCCGTTCATGAGAATTGGTTTGTTTATGGTTCGGACTTTTATGAACATACCGGATATGAATCAATGAAGAAGATGATTGCGCAGAGCGAAACCTTGCCTAGAGCTATTTTTGCGGCCTCTGACTTAATAGCTATTGGGGCGATGAGAGCTTTACGCGAGCATCAATACGAAGTCCCACAAGATGTTGCAATTATTGGTTGCGATGGAATTGATGCATGTAAATATACCTCGCCGCCACTATCAACGATCAGGCAAGATAAAGAGAAAATCGGTAAATTAGCTGCATTGATGTTGTTTGATCTGATGAATAAACAAATGGAATCAACATCTGTGATGATAGAACCAGAGCTTATTATAAGAGAATCATGTACTGTTAAGCCTTAACCGCTCCTGATAATGCACCATCTACGATATACTTTTGGATGAATGTATCTAGAATCATTAATGGTAATGAAACGATCGTATTTCCACAGGCCAGGATCGGCCAATTATTACCATATTATTCTTGACTATACGATTTGACCGTACTCGAGTCACAACTTACGAAACTGATTTCGTAAGTTGATCTCCCATGATATCGATTTGTTATTTCTTATAATTTGAGCGAAAATCCTTAGGTGACATGCCTTCAGCCTGTTTAAATGCTTTGCTAAAATACTTCTCATCCTGATAACCGACTTGACTGGCAATAGCACTAATTTTGAGAGCTGGATTCGTTAATAATAGCTTGGCTTTACCAATCCTCAGTCGTGTAATGTAATCCGTTATATTCTCGCTGAATTGTTGCTTGAATGACCGTGAGAGATGGCTTGGACTGAGGTGGAACATCTCCGCGAGTAGATGCAGTTTAATTTCATTGCAATAATTGATCCGTATGTACTGTTCAATTTCATCCATGAGATTGTTTGGTTTCCCACTGTTCACAAGCTGTCCCGTATCCATCAGTATAGATTCCATCCTTGGAATCCACCTGATGA
This sequence comes from Paenibacillus sp. P5_B5, assembly GCF_056400365.1. NCBI lineage: Bacteria > Bacillati > Bacillota > Bacilli > Caryophanales > Paenibacillaceae > Paenibacillus > Paenibacillus sp. P5_B5. The sequence goes on along the minus strand of NZ_JBFULK010000001.1, from coordinate 93,435 downwards.
TCTTAACTTCCTCCCATTCATTCAAAGGCATTTCAAATGAAAGATCATTCGGCTTACTTAATTTAGGCATCCCCTTGCTTATACCGGTTTGTTTCAACCATTTGGACTGCATATTAACAAACTCCTGCCACCACATTTCAAGCTGATTCATATTCAATTCCCCTAGAGAATCGACCTTACTTAGCCAATTCATCAATATCTCCCGTATAGAAGAGGGAGACTCCTTCTGCATGGCTAGAAATAACTCATCCTCATAATTAGACAAAGGGTGACTATAGGGGGTATTCAAATGCTCCTGAAGCACATGGATATAGGGTTCGCGTTGGAGTAAATTACGCAGTTTCAAGGCCTCCTGTGCCTCCTCATAGGCCTGACTCATATCTTGAGGAAAGCTATGAATCCCTCCAATTCCCATGTAAAAATGACCTCTAAGCGCTGTGTATAATCCCTTTTGAATTTGATGAACAACCTCAGGCACCTCATCAAGCCGATTAAAGAACAATAGCACCGTATCATGATGATGATGCCAATTCTGAAATGCGATCCCCATCTGTTCCTTCTGTACAAACTCATTACATATGTTGGTCACTGCAAAGCGTAGTAATTCCATCGCATTGATGAATTTATCGCGTAGTCTCATATCAATGATATCCCAGCTGATAACAGCTACTCTACATTCTTTCAGATCAGAACCTAGTTGATATTCGGTTTCTAACATTCTAATAGCACTCGTATACTCCTCTGGATCAACAATCAATTGCGACAGTAGTTTATCCGCAAGGACGGGCTTTAGTTGATTGGCTTTCTTATGAATTTCTTTAGTCTCAGAACGTTGACTCTCTTCTTGATTCCATGAACTGACCGCATTACCAAAAATCTGAATCAGTTCATCTGGATCAATTGGCTTCAAAATATAATCAAAACCACCATATTGGAGTGCACTTCGCATGAATTGATAATCATCATAGCCACTAACGACAATAACCTTGGTCTGAACAGCATGCTGATGAATCCACTGCAATAATTCAATGCCACTCATGCCAGGCATCTTAATATCGGTAAATACAATCTGCGGTTTCTCGTTCATTATCATGTGGATAGCTTCTTTGCCGCCACTTGCTTGCAATACCTGATCAATTCCATACTCTTCCCATGGGATCAGCATACGAATAGTTTCTATCACATGTGGTTCATCATCAGTAATTAATATTTTCACGAAAGACTTCTCCTTTATTCGGATTAAAAAATCGGAATGAATAATACAACTTTAAAGCCTTGTGGTTCTACTCGTTCAACAACCATTGTTGCTCTAGTTCCGTAATATAGCTTCAACCGAGAATATACATTCACAAGTCCAATATGACCAGATGGTTCAGTCATTTCTGCTGGACTATCACTTAATTGACTACGTAAAGTATCTAGCTCTTGCTCATCAATTCCGAAACCGTTATCCGTCACCTCAATGATTAACAGCGATTGCTGTACATCCTCATAACAACGAATCCGAATCACATTCGCTCCTTCTACACCTGTGAATCCATGCTTAAAATAGTTTTCAACGAGAGGCTGGATAATCATCTTCGGAACCAGAACGGATTCCATAGCCTTATCACACGCAATATCCTGATCGAACTGTTCACGAAAGCGCAGCTTCTGGAGTTTTAAATAAGTTGAGACATAATCCATCTCCTCTTTGAGCGGAACAATAGTTTCATTCATGTTCATACCGTAGCGCATCATTTTACCTAAAGATGAAATGAGCGAATACACTTGGGTATTGCCTTGTTGCAGCGCTAACGAACCGATTGATTGCAACGAGTTATTTAGAAAATGGGGATTCACTTGAGCTTGCAGTGCTTTGAGCTCATTCGTTTTATTCGCTAGCTCTAGCTTATATTCACGCATAAACAGCTCATTAATGGTTCGCATCATGGATTTAAACCTTCGGGCTAAGCTGCTTAATTCATCATTACCGACTACTTTAATATCAACTTCCATATTTCCACGTTCAATTTGATTGATATAACTGATTAGTTGACCAATGGGTGATGTCAGCTTAATCGAGATATACACAGCTCCAATAATAGCTACCATGACAAATGCAATGCCAATATAGAGATTAATTTGGGTCACTTGTCTTTCATGCTGGAATAAGAACGAATCAGGGATTCGCTTGACGATTGTCCAATTCGAATAAGGAGTCTCGACTGTATCATAAATAAAAATACCGGAAAAATCAGAATTCTTAAGACGGAATGAACCACTGCTGTTTAGATTTCTTTCTTCTTGTAATTGCACATACCACGGCTCTTCTAACTTCTTCCCCATGTCAGCAGGCTCTGATGAGTATAGGGCCATCTCTTGGTCATCTATCACATAGAACTGTTCTTCATTTTTCGTATATAGCTGCTCACAGATCAATCGAATAGAATCAAGTCTAACATCGATGGATAAGGAACCGAGATGTGTTTTGGATGCAACATCATAGAGTGATTGAACAAAGGTGTATACTTGTGAGTCACTGTACGAGAACATGTTCTTGCCATAATCATTCATCACATGAGGCGGAAGCACCTTGCTCTCACCTGCAGCTAGTGCGGGACGATAAGGTTTAACATCTTTATTCGATCGAAACAGTCGATCATCGGTTGTTAGATAAGAACGATCTACTTGTTCGAGATATAAGTATACTTGTCTCATATCTGCCATTGCGTATCCAATGGAATAAATGTTCCGGATTATTTCTTGTTCCGTTGAGAAGAGCCTCGTATCATCAAAATAATCATGGGGTCTATTTTTCAAAATATCCATTAAATGATCATTGTTGTAAATAATATTGATCGTTTGATGTATTCGCTCGACATAATTTAATATATTTTCTTTCCCCTGATAAATTAAGTTTGAGCTATCCTTAATGGCTTTCTCAGACAGCTTATCCTTCGTAAATAAATGTGAAACTAGCATAAATGTAGTCATCGGTAGAATTGTAGCAATGATCACAAACGCAATTAATTTGTTGCGTAAACTACCTCGTAGAATAACAACCTCCCCCTTCTTACCTAACGCTCCTTGGATCTATTGTAATCACAATTCCGTTAAATAACAGCAAAATTTTACACCTTTATAGCAGATTAGTCGGTGTTCGGCTCTATTGCTACCACTTACAATTAACTCAAACATGAACAGAAAGCCATTTCTTAAGAAAGGGATGTGAGATATGAGAACAAGAAACAAATTCATGCAGCAGTGGGTGTTTGTCGGACCTGCGCTACTATTTTTTATAGCGATCGTGCTCGTTCCTTTTTTCATGAATTTGTATTATGCCTTCACAGAGTGGAACGGAGTTAGTGGGAATGTATCTTTCATCGGACTAGAGAATTTCAAGACGATCCTATTCGAGGATAAGGATTTCCGCAATGCTTTTTGGTTTACGATTCGCTTTTCAGTTGCTGAAATCATTATTACCAATCTAGTCGGATTCGGCCTTGCCCTTCTCTTGATGCAAGCGTTCAAAACCAGAAATGCACTGCGCACCATTTTCTTTATGCCTAACGTTATTGGCGGACTATTACTCGGCTTTATCTGGCAATTTATTTTCGTCAAAGGGTTCGCTTCTATTGGCAATATGACAGACTGGGGCTTCTTCAATCTACCGTGGTTAGGTGATTCGAGCACAGCCTTTTGGGGAATCGTCATTGTGGCTGTATGGCAAGGATCTGGTTATCTGATGATTATCTATATAGCTGCGCTAGGTAATGTTCCACGCGACTTGATCGAAGCTGCAAGAATTGATGGAGCCGGGAAAGTCGCTGTTCTTCGCAAAATTATTATTCCGATGATTATGCCTGCCTTTACGATCTGTCTATTCCTGACCATCTCTTGGGCGTTCAAAATGTTCGATCTCAACCTATCCTTAACCAAAGGTGGGCCTTATAATTCAACAGAATCTGTGGCACTTAACATCTATCAAGAAGCATTCCGTAACAACAGATATGGTCTTGGAACTGCTAAATCACTCATTTTCTTCCTAGTCGTTGCGCTGATCAGCATCATCCAGGTCAGAATTACGAAGAAGAAGGAGGTTGAGCTATAGTGACCGATTCCTACAGCTATTCATGGAGAAAGCTCTTACTAGAAATCATGACAATTCTGATCGCTCTTATTTTTCTAGTCCCATTCTATTTTGTATTAACGAATTCCTTTAAACCGTTCTCCGATCTTATCACGAATACTGCGAACCTGCCTAAAGCACTTTACTTAGATAATTACATCCGTGTATGGGAAATCATTAAATTCCCTAAGGTTTTCTTGAATTCCTTCCTTATCACGATTCTGAGCAACATCGGACTTACACTCATCAGTGCAATGGCCGCCTATCGTTTAGTTCGACATCCGGGTCGATTGAACAATATCTTATTTCTTCTGTTTATTTCTGCAATGATTATTCCTTTTCAGTCCATTATGATTCCTCTTGTTCGTGTAACTGACACACTTGGTCTTATGGACAGCATCCTTGGTCTAGTTGTTTGCTACTTTGGATTTGGCGTGTCACTTAACCTATTTCTATATCATGGATTCATCAAAAGTATTCCCCAGGAAATTGAAGAATCTGCTGTCGTCGACGGTACTGGCTGGTTCGCTTTATTCTGGAAGATCATCTTTCCGCTGCTTAAGCCTATCTCTGTAACGATCGTACTCTTGAATAGTCTATGGATTTGGAACGATTATTTACTTCCTTCACTGATGCTCCATAAGCCAAGTCTTCAAACTATTCCGTTAGCTACTTATTCCTTCTTTGGTCAATATACCAAGCAATGGGACTTAGCTATGGCAGGACTCACGCTTGGGATCGCCCCCATAGTCGTATTCTTCCTCATTCTGCAAAAGCACATCATAGCTGGTATCACAGCAGGTTCAGTCAAAGGATAATGATTATCTCTCTTTCTACGATGGTTATCTCTCTATCTTCGCAGGATAGAGTTTAACAAATATAGAATAATTAAACATACACAATGGGAGGATCTAAAATGAAAAAATTATCATTCCTTGCCTTAATCTCACTCATGATCATGATTGTTGTAGCAGGATGTGCAAGTAAAACAGAAACAAAAGAATCAACTGCACCAGCTAGTACAAATGCAGCTACTGCTACTGCCGAGCCAAAGAAGGAACCTAAGAAGAATGTTACGATTCAAATGTTCCAATTCAAGGTGGAAATTGCAGAGCAATTGGCCAAATTGATCGCGGAGTACGAGAAGGAAACTGGAGTCAAAATTCAGGTTGGAACTGTTGGAGGCGGTGCAGATTACGGCGCAGCTCTTAAAGCAAAATTCAACTCAGGAAGTAAACCAGATATTTTTAACAATGGGGGTTATGCAGATCTAGATCAGTGGATTGACCAGCTTGAGGATTTATCCGATCAGCCTTGGATTAAAGATTTGGCAGGTGGATCTGGTGCACCAATGACTAAAGATGGCAAGGTATATGGTATGCCTCTTGGACTCGAAGGATATGGCTTTATTTACAACAAGGACTTATTTGCACAAGCGGGTATTACCGAGCTTCCCAAAACACTAACTCAGCTTGAAGAAGCCGCAAAGAAGCTACAAGACAAAGGTATTACTCCTTTTGTTAATGGCTATGGCGAGTGGTGGGTACTAGGAAATCATTTAGTAAATACGCCATTCTCTAACCAACCTGATCCAAATAAATTCATTGCGGATCTATATGCAGGTACTGCCAAGATTCCAGGAAATCAAGTCTTTGATAATTGGGTCAAATTATTCGATTTAACAATCAAATATGGTAACAAAAACCCGCTTCAAACGGATTACAATACACAGGTTACTGATTTTGCAACTGGCAAAGCCGCTATGACACAACAAGGTAACTGGACACAGGTTCAAATTTCCAAAACAAATCCGGATATCAAAATTGGATTCTTGCCAATGCCGATCTCCGATGATGCTGCAGCATCTGATAAATTACAGGTCGGTGTACCAAACAACTGGGTAATTAACAAGAATTCTGCAGTTAAAGAAGAAGCTAAGCAATTCTTGAACTGGCTCGTTACATCCGAAGTTGGTAAGAAATACATTACGAACGAATTCAAATTCATCCCTGCCTTCAAAACGATCCCAGTTGATGAGAAAGTTGTAGGCCCATTAGCTGCAGATATTATCAAATATTCTAACAGTGACAAGACACTTTCATGGAACTGGTTCAAATTCCCTGGCGGAGAAGCTACAAGTAAAAAATTCGGTGATGCTATGCAAGCTTATGTAGGTAAACAAATGACCAAGGAACAAATGCTTGATGAATTCCAGAAAACATGGGATAGCTTGAAGAAATAACGTTCGCTATTCTAATAAACCTAACTTAATATAGTCCTGTTGATTCATTACGCCGTCTACAGACAAGTGATATTCTCGTTCGAATTGTTCAATCGCTTGTTTAGTAGACGGTGTAAATTTACCATTACATTCTCCTTTATAATACCCTCCACTTCGCAGCCTACTTTGAATAAGCATAACATCTGATCCAGTATCCCCAACGGCCAAATTCCGTGGTTCTTCATGCATTTCACCTAGAGCATGCCCTAGTATATAAACTGGAGTCCCAAGCTCTACAAGTGTAAATAATTGTTCAACATGCCGATTTAACATCCTTACACATCCATGACTCGCATCTAGACCAATTGAACTAGGTTCGTTCGTTCCATGAATCCCATATATGCCCCAAGGAACATCAAGACCAATCCAGCGCGTACCAAACCCGGATCCCCAGTTTTCAAATTTATTAACAACCTTCCATTCCCCAACAGGAGTTGGTGTTTTCAATTTACCAAGAGCAACAGGATATTGACGTAGTACGGCATCATCTACTACTAAACTAAGCTTATTGCGTTGTGGATCAATCCAAATGGACGTACTGTGGACAGGAAATGGTTCAGTGGCTTGAACCCTACCACTGAGTAGAAGCAAGCTAATAGAAAGGATAACGATAAAACAGTTCTTTTGCACACGCACACTCCTAAATTCGAATAATCCTTAGTATGAAAAAAATTAAACGTACTTATTCAAGTTGAACAGATTCTCATCTCATTCAAACTTGAAAAAAGTACGTTTTGTCTATTACCTATTTCTCATATTACCTGCTTCTCATCCTACCAAATGGATACGCGTTCCTCAGGTGCTACATACATGCCATCCCCATGTTTAATATCATATGTTTTAAAGAATTCTGGGAAGTTCACAACCGTTCTGTTTACTCTGATTTTATTGGCTGAATGAACATCATTCGCACTTAAATAGTTGACAATTTCCTTCGACATGGTGCTTTTCCAAATATTTGCATAGTTCTCAAAGTAAACTTTATAATCTGGATTGCTCATTGTAGATAATACTTGTAAAGAAGTTGCCATACCGCCTAGATCTGCCACATTCTCACTTAGTGTAAGCTCACCACTATTTGTTGCACCTGGAATGATCTCGATTCCATTATAGAAATCAATAACAGCTTGGCATTTTTCTGCAAATTTCTTATGATCTTCCTCTGTCCACCAATTATTCGCATTACCTTTCTCGTCATAAGCAGAACCGTTGTTATCAAATGCATGACTAATCTCATGTGCGATAACCATTCCGATAGCACCAAGATTAGCTTCAGGTTTAGCACTAATGTCATAGAATGGCGCTTGGAGAATACCAGCAGGGAACGTAATCTCATTATTAAGCGGATTGTAGAAAGCATTCACCGTATAAACACTTGTACTCCACTTATCCTTATCAACCGGTTTTCCAAGCTTTGCTTTCGTTTCATTCGTATAAGCGACAGTGATAGCAAATGAATTAGAAAATAGTGATCCACCTTCGTCGTAAGTCTTGATGGCTACTTTATCTAACGTCTTATCCCACTTATCAGGATATCCGATCTTAACTCTCATTGTATCCAGCTTCTTGATTGCCTTTGCCTTAGTTGTTTCAGACATCCAATCAAGTGCTTTAATTCTTTCTTCATACGTAGCAATGAATTGTTCTACCATCTTCTCTACATCTTTCTTTGCTTCAGCCGAAAAATATTTCTCTGCATACATTTGTTCCAGATAACCACTCATTGTGGCCATTGTTGTCATTAATGCAATTTCCTTATCTGTTTTTTCCCCTGTAATACCAAACATTCCTGTAGCAAACTCGTCACTAGCATCTCTGAAATCATCAGACAACAAACCACCTGTGGACATAAGTGTCCAAACCTTAGAGTAAGCTTTAAGCAATTCCAGATTGTTTTCGGTCAAGTATTCTGCACCTTTCTGTGCTAACTTAACATCGAATACTATCACTTTATCGGCATTGGAAATTTTCATTGTCTGCATGACATGTTTCATATCTACTTCTTTAAATAAATCATTGAATTGTTCAATCGTATACGGGTTATAAAACTTCTTAACGTCACCTTGTTCATGAGGATCAAGTGACACAGAAGTCAGGCTTTTCTCCATCTCATAAACCTTCTCCGCATGAGCTTTAGCTGCTGACTCTTCTTCACCTGCCAGCACAAGAAGTTTGGTTATGTATTGTATGTATGATTCTTTCGCTTTCGCATCTTCTGTTACATAACTGTTCTTATCAAGCCCTGCACTTAATCCTGTATAATACAAAGCATTTTCATTGCTGTTCTTTGCATCGCCCATGATCGCAAAATGGAATAGCGTGCTTACACCTATTTCTTTCTCAAGGGTTAGATCTGCTTGTACAAGCTCATCAAGGGTCTTAGCTTGATCGATCGCAGTTAAATATTTCTTGATTGGCTCGATTCCATGATTATTTCTATTTTCTGTGTCAAGTGCCGCGGTATAAAAATCTGCAAGTTTCTGTTCTTTTGTTCCCTCTGCAAACTGTTTGCCTGTTAACTCGTTCAACATTTTTGCTATTTTCTCATCATTCGAATGGGATATATCCGTAAATCCGCCAGCCATCATTTCTCCTGCAGGAATTGTAGATGTATTTAACCATTTCTTATTTACTGTTTCATAGAAATCGTCTTTTAGATTGGACCCTTTAAGCGCCCACACTCTTGCAATAATCGGTTTAAGTTCATTGATCGTGATATTGTCATTTACACCTAATAAACCATCAGGGTTACCCGCTAGTACGCCTGCAGCTGTCAGATTGGCAATATCTTCTTTAGCCCAAGCTGGTACATCCTTAAACTCAACACCGAATGTTCCCATCCGTAGGTCGTTCCCCACAGGCTTTGGCAATTCACCAAATGCTCTGCTTACCATCACTAGAGCTTCAATTCTTTTGACCGGTTCATTCTCTTTCAATTCGCCGTTTACATAACCCTTAATAATAGCTTCTTTGTTAACTACAGTGTTGTAGTCATCAGCTGCTGCTATCAAGGTATTAACAATTTCCCCTCTTGTAGCTAACGGCTGAGTTTCGTTGGCATAGACAGGTATACTGAATGTTATGAACATAACAACTGCCATGAGTAATGCTGATAAACTTCTTTTCATCTAAAATATCCTCCTGTAGTCTTAATATAATGTAGAATATAGATAGTAGACAGCTTCAATCATAATCAATAAAGTCTGAGCTGTATATAAAATGATACATTTTTTCAAGAAAAGGTGTACGATTTCGTACACCTCACAATTATTAGAATTTATTTAAAATACTAATTATTTTCTTTTACTTTAAACATTTCACCAATTGCACCAATACTACCAAGTGTCTCAACCGCACTAGTTGGGATGAACACTTTATTAGCTGGTCCCTTAGCAACCTCCATGAGCGCTTCGAAGGACTTATAGGCAAGCACCTGCTCATCTAATCCAGCAGCCCGCAATTGCTCAATGCGAATTCTTTCGGCTTCCGCAATCGCTTGAATCGCTTTAGAGCGACCTTGCGCTTCCAGCTCTTGCGCTTGCTTCAAACCTTCTGCTTCACGAATACGCGCTTCCTTATCACCTTCAGCTTTAAGGATTTTACTTTGTTTATCCCCTTCAGCACGCAGAATCATATCTTGCTTAGCTGCTTCCGCTTCAAGAACGATTGCACGCTTGCTACGTTCTGCTTTCATTTGTTTATCCATGGAATCTTGAATATCGATCGGTGGTTTAATATCAATAACCTCTACCCGCTCGATCCGAACGCCCCATTTTTCAGTAGCTTCATCCAGAGCAATACGGATTTCGGCCGAAATCTTCTCACGTCCAGACAAGGTTTCATCTAATTCAAGCTTACCAATAATTTGGCGCATAGTTGCAGTCGAAATGTTACGTACCCCATATACATAATCAGAAATTCCATAAGTCGCTTGTTCAGGACCTACAACTTGATAGAAAATAATCGTATCAATCTGCACTTGAACATTATCTTTGGTAATAACCGTCTGTGGAGGTACATTTGCTTGTTGAATCCTTAGATCATGATATTTACGAACCTGATCAATAATAGGAATAACAATGTTAAGTCCTGGGTGTAATAATCGATTGAATTTCCCTAGTCGTTCAACTACACCAACTCTTTGTTGCGGCACAATTTTGACTGTCAGTGCAGCAAACACAACCACAAATACAATAACAATAAGAGCGATAATCCAGACTTCCATAGCTCTACATCCCTTCTATTCTTTTTACTTCAACGATCGTGCTTCTTCGTTTGACAACAATGACCTTTTCTCCTTCGGCAATCGGCCCATCGGACATTGCACTCCAAGCTTCATTCCCGATTTTCACAATACCTAGAGAACCGTTATCAATCTCACGCACCACTTCGCCTTGTTTCCCTTCTAGCTCATCTACTGCATCTTTAAATCCTTTGGAATGCCTTATGTTGCGAGTCAATGGTCTTGTAAATATGGTTAATCCAATAATCACAAGCCCTCCGATTACAACCTGCAGCAAATACGCATCTGGCATAAAAAAGGCTACAGCACCAGCTACAAGAGCACCAATCCCAATCCACAACATGTAAAACGATAAAGTTAACATTTCAGCTACAATAAGTAGAATACCGATGACGAGCCAGACGATCCACATTTCCATATAATCACCGCCTTATCGGATTGTCTTATTAACTTATACGTATCATACACCAAATTGTATTCAGCTTTATATAATATTTTCCATATCTAATAAATTGAATAAGTACTTAAGGTGTATGCAGCTCCTAATAACGATAAAGTTAAGAAAACGAAAATAACATCATATTTAGAATACGACATCTTGTAGTAATACGTTCTGGATCTACTTGAACTCATCTGAAATCGTTTAGCTTCCATAGCAACAGCGACGCGCTGAGCTCTGCGAATACTTTGTGCAAGAAGAGGTATAGCGTACAAACTTAGGCGCTCATACAAGCCCTTTGATCCTTTTGTGTAGCGTGTGCCTCGAATTCGAAGTGCATTAGAACGCGTATGGAACTCATCCACAACGACAGGCAATAAGCGCATCGATGCTATAAAGCTATAGGCGTATTTAGGTGGCAAACGAAATTGCTGCATAAGGGCATAGAAGAATAGAATGGGTCTTGAAGTTAAGGCAAATACCATACCAAGCGCACCAAAGCTACAGGTTTTAAGTCCTAACAGCAGTCCACGATAGAAGCTCTCTTCCGAAATACGTATGAGCCCCCATGTCCACCACATATGCTCTCCCTTACCAAATAAAATCATAGTAGAAGCGGTTGAAATAAAGACAAAAACGAATGGGATTAAAAAGAGCAGGACTTTGTACCAGGAATATCCGCTAAAAAGAACAAGTAAGAGCATATAAGCGATCAGCTGATTTAATGCAAAATCAAAATTTCGATTGATTAATGCAATACATAGCAAGAAGACAAATAGAAAGAATTTAAAAGCAGGATTAACATGATACAACCACGTTTGCTTCTGAGGTGTGAAGAATCCCATTACTCTCCCCCCTCTCAGATGGCCTAATATCCACTAATTGTCCCTCATCAATTGTCCAGATCTTTGTTGCAAAATGCTTCATGATTTCATTGTCATGCGTCACCATAATAATCGTAATCCCCTGTGCTCTTAGATCTTCTATCATTTCGAGCATCACAAATGTATTACGAGCATCTTGTCCGAAGGTAGGTTCATCTAATAAAAGAATTTGCTGCTCTTGAATCATGGCAGATGCAATACTAAGCCGGCGCTTTTGACCCATTGAGAGTTGATAGGGATGCCGTTCCTCCAAATCATTCAAGCCAAACTTAACTAAAAGTTTCCTAACCTCAAGCTCAATTTGTCCAGGCTGCTCCCGGAATTGCCTAGAATAAGCTACCTCTTCATAAACAGAGTTCGTAATAAACTGCATCTCAGGATTTTGGAATACAAAAGAGAGCTGTTTAGGTATGGCTTGCCTCCGTTTGCGCTTCGTTTTTTGTTCTATTAATTCACCCAATAAGCGATAGGTACCTTCCGTACGAAGTAACTGCATCAGAGAAAGTAACAGCGTACTTTTACCTGCTCCATTGCTACCGATGACCGCAATCCATTCACCAGGATAAATATCAGCTTCTCGAATATGAACCTTCTGTACATCTCCATGAAGTCCTGAGAAATGTTGCAAAGAGATGACTGGCATTTGTTCTAGTCCAATTCTCTTTTCCGTTCGTTCCTGAAATAACTTCTCTTGCAGACTGTGGTAAACACTTGATCTTATATAATCATCCCAAACTGAAGGGTACCAGATGCCAAATTCAATTAACTCATGCTTGTATTTATCAAAAACTTCCTTAGGTGTATCATCCGCAATAATCTGACCATCCTTGTTAAACAACACCACTCGATCCACTAAATCAACGATTTGATCGATTTTGTGCTCGACGATAATAATCGTCTTGGATGCTGCAATTGATTTAACAGTGTCCCAAATATCAACCGTTCCCTCAGGGTCTAGCAATGCAGAGGGCTCATCTAAGAACAGGACCTCTGGTTCAAGTAACAAGACAGAAGCTAAGGCAAGCCGCTGCTTCATCCCTTGCGAAAGGGTATCTATAGGCGTATGAAGATCTTCAAGCATTAAACCTACACTCGCAAGTGCATTCTGAATATAGAGCTCCATTCCCGCTCTCGGAATAGATAAGTTCTCAAGAACGAAGGCTAATTCTTCATCAACAAAAGGCATACAGAACTGCGTATCTGGATCTTGGAAAACAAACCCCCATGATTCTGGTAGCTGAATTTCATCATATTTCAAGGGAATCTCTATGGAATGCGGTATAATACCACTCAGTACTTGAAGCAAGGTTGACTTTCCACAACCACTAGGTCCTAGCAATAGAACTTTTTGACCTTGAGGAATAGTTAAGGAGAGGTCCTTGATCATCAAGGACTGCTCTCCTGGGAACTTTAAGCGTAAATTCGATACTTTAACTGCTGCGCTATGATTGTTCATCTGCTTTATCGGTCTAACGAATCATATTCTGATTTGGAAACGGGGCGAATTAACTTCGTCACACCTGTAGCTTCTAATGCACGTACTAAATAATAGGCAAACATACCTGCGATAACGAACGAGCTAATTGCACGCAATCCATATTTAATAACAAGAACCCAAGCTTCATAGTCAACATATCCGTAATAGATATCAACAACGAACGATCCAGCAGCTGACATGACGCCAGCTAAACCAGCAACGATAATGCTCCAATTACGATACAGAAATAGAGCAAATACTAACTCACAACCTAATCCTTGAACCAAACCATAAACAAATGTCTGAATTCCCCATTCGGAGCCAATTAACGCAGATACACTACCTGCTGCTACTTCGGCAAGAAGTGCAACACCAGGTTTACGAATCAATAAGAACGCAATTGGACCCGCAATAAACCACATACCATAGGTTATTTCATCTGCTTGGAAGAATAACGGTGATACGACACCATACACACTTCCCCAGAACTTATAAATAAGACCAAAGACTAAAGCCACCATTACTGTAATAAGAATATCTGAGAATTTTAAAGCTCTAATTCGTTTCGCTTGCTGTATCATTAGAATCTCTCCCTTATCCTGTAATTTCATACAAAAAAACCGTCTGGATGCGTACTCAGACGGTTGAAAAGGGCCCTTTTTCAACAAGTTCTCTACGCTGGCATTATCCAGTTCAGATTAACGGTCAGTAGCGGTCGATAGCTACAATCTCAGCCTGATTCACTCAAGCCCCCGGCGGTTCTTATGCAATTGACTTTACCTTACACCAAATATATTGAGTTGGCAATAGTTATTTCGCAATAATCTGAATTTCATTCTAACAGCCAGTTTCCTCATAAATCTTGTTTTGTTTTCCATTGTATTCCCATCCATCTGTGTTATTGTAGCTTTTGAATACGGATGGTTTAATCCCCTTCGCCATTAAGCGCTCGATCGCTTCAGCTGTAACAGCCCACATAATATAAGCGGCAGATATTCCTGATGCTGGAATGATTCGAGGCTCGAGTCCCTCAACTTCCATCATGGCATCACCAAGTGGAGCACAATTATCAAGTACGATATCCCCTACTTCAAATAAACGTTTACCGGAGGAATGCTGCGACTCTACATGTGTGGAATAATTAAGGGATGTTAACACAATGACGGTTACACCATATGCTTTAGCTGCGATCGCCAGATCAACAACTTCAGCTGTTTTGCCAGATACTGAGCCCATAATTAACACATCACCCGGAAGTACATTAGACGCTCTGAGTACATATTCGCCTATTCCTTCCATCGACTTATTCCTATCCTTCATGTCCCTCGAACGAACAGGGTTCTCTACATTCAAGTTATAGCGAAGTGGCTTAAGCAGCATAAGTCCCCCGCCTCGTGTAATCAGTTCATGATCAACAATATGTCCCGTATCGAATAAATGGACTGCATTTCCTTGTGCTGCAGCCTCAGCGATCGCTGTTCCCGCTTCTACAATAGCTTCTCTTTGCGTCGTTCGGATGGCTTCCTGCAATTCATTTATTCGGTCAAAATAACGATCCATTAGCATAATCCATACCCCACTCTACATGTATTTGATTTGATCCCTATATTTATCTAGCATGATGCGATTATAATCATCTCCACCATCTAGATTCGCACTAACAAAAACCGGAGGTTCAATTCCTCGCTCTATAAATATCTCTACAGCAGAAGCGACGATAGCATTCAAGATCGCTGCGCCAATCACAGTTGACGTTGGGGCAAACTTCTCGGCAAATCCAGGGGCTGTAACGGCTGAATCCCCATAACATCCACAATTATCGATTACGATGTCACATACTTCAAATAATCGTTTACCAGAAGGGTGCCTCGAAGTTACCGAGCTTGAATATTCAACATTCGTCAAAGCAACAACGGTTGCGCCGAGCTGTCTAGCTCTGATAGCTGCTTCTACAGGCACACTATTCCTACCTGAAACCGAATGAATAATGAATAGATCACCCGATTTGATATTAGAACTATCAACTATCATACTTCCGTATCCTTCAAGCCGTTCTACACTCGAGGTCAATGTTACTGGGCGAACATCAAGTGTTAGAGCAGGAGCTAGGATCGGATTAATCGTTACTAGACCGCCTGTCCGGTAGAAAACCTCCTGAGCTAAGATACCCGCATGACTACTGCCGAACACATACACATTATTTTGCTGCGCTGTAGTATTGACGATGATTTCCGCAGTCCGTTGAATAGCCTCAAGCTGTGTTCGCTGGACAGTTTCTAAGATACGATGAATTTCTGCAAAATATTGTTCTGATAACATGCTCTACCTTCTCTCCCAATCCGTTTGGTATAAATATCTGGCATATTGCTGAGATAAATGGGCCCTAAATTCATTGTCGGCCTTCTCTCTTGTATCCAAGAAATTTGCAACAACCCCACCAAGTACAGGTTCAAACAATGGAATACGAACACTAGCCCCTGGATGAAAAGAATAGATTTCTTGCTTAAATGTATTGTACATCTGCTCGCAGCCTCGCCATACGCTACCAGCAAGCATGATATGCACTGAATCGGCCGCAGATAGACGATCAAGGAACACTTTCGCTTGTAACGCCATTTCCCTTCCAGCTTGTTCAAATATATGAATGGCTCTTTCATCACCAAGAGCGGCCTCTTGAGCAACTAGGATAGAAGCGGAGGCAATCGTCGAACGTGGTTTATCGGAATGATAAACATAGTCTAATAACTCTTGTTTATTGTGACAGTTCCATTCCCGCTCCAGTCGATCTCGAATTGCTGTTTTTACTCCTCGAAGCTCGTATTCCTGTAATACAGCACCGATACCTTCCCGCCCAATGTAACAAGCACTTCCTTCATCGCCAAGCAAATTACCCCATCCACCAACATGGCTCCAATCATCGCCATTCACATGAAATAAGCCTGATCCAGTACCTGCAAGTGCAACAATTCCTTGCTTACACTGCAAACCAGCTAGTAAACTCATCAATCCTTCGTTCAAATAAATTATGTTATGAACTGTAACTCTCTCACGCAATAACTCAGTGAAAAGCTCAGCTGATGCTGGCATCGAAATATACACACATGCTAATTCTTTCACATTGTGATTGGCTAGACATTCCCCTATACAGGAGCGTATAGTCCCCACTATATCCTCATGTTTTACGTAATTGATGGCTCGTCCTTGGCCGTAGGCCAAAAGATTATATTGCTCGTCAAACAGGACACATGCAAGCTTCGTTCCTCCTCCGTCGACACTTAAGCAATAAGCCACATATTCACCACCTTCATGAATAAATATGAAATTGATTCAATTCAGATAACAATTAATTCTTTAATGAATATTTCGAATCCTGCTTACAAAACGATGTTCCATACAAAAAGTGAAGAGTGATTGCTCATTAACAATCACTCTTCATTCTAATATATGATTATTCAACTACATGAACAAATCATGCGAGTTATTCCTGACTATGCCATCACCCTGCATAAAATATTCAACATTTCCAAGCTTCCGTACAGCCTCGTCATCAGACAACCATACCCACTTCTCAATCTCCGATTGGGAACGATGTGCACGATATGCCATAAGCTTCTGCTTCAGATAACCACTTATATCAATTGACGTAATCTGATTCGGCTTAAGCCCAAATTTCTCCGCATTGTTCTTCAGCGTATTCCCATACGAAATAAAATATAAGTAAGGCTGCTTACCCGATATATGCGGCAACTTGTTCACACGCTTATACGCTGCCGTACAATACTTGCCAATCGCACAATGATCGGGATGCCCACCATACTTCTCATGGAAGGTTAACACAACATCTGGTCGCAATTCTTTCATGATAACCGCAATTCGTTCGATCATGGATTCCTCGTCTGCAAATTCAACCATTTTGTCGATCAATCCCATATAACGAAGCTCCGATATTACAACAGCACGACAAGCTTCCTCTAGCTCTTGTTCTCTGACCTTATACATCGTTTCCCTTGTCACACTTGGAGGAATGCCTACTCGGCGCCCCATCTCGCCCTTTGTTGCGCATATAAGTGTGATATCAGCACCTTCTGCGGCATACTTCGCGAGTGTCCCCCCACAAATAAATGACTCATCATCGGGATGGGCAAGAACGAGCAATATTTTACGATTTCCCATCATCTATTCCCCTTTCCCAAAAAGAAATGGAGATAAGCTTAGCTCAAGTACTGTCATGATCCGCCCTTGATCATCATGTCCCGCAAGCAGTAGTCTGCCTTGACCATCAATTTCAAAGTCCGTCAGACCTTCCATTCGAATCCAGCCCTCATCTTCCATACGTAGAGCAATCCGGTAAGGACCAACACCCGCTATGTAGGTTTGAATAATGTGAACAGAGATATTCCTCAGAAATCCTCCTGGTATTACCTCTGCATGTATGAACGCCTTCTGATTTTCATAAGTTTGAAGGGCCTGTTTGACTATTGTTCTGTCGATACTTTGCAATTCCTTCGTCTCCTCTTTCGTTATGAGATACATAAATTATAGCATAATAATAACAAATTTCATTTTCAACTATTCAATTCATGTGCATACTTAATATCAAGTAGACCTAACACATACACAAGGAGCAAACCAAATGTTGTCTAATGTTGATGCAAGTGCACTACTTCTATTACTTTTTGCAGGATTAGGTGTTGTCAGTAACAATATGACCGTATCCATTGCAATGATTATCTTATTGTTTATGCGAGTAACCAATTTTCAGCAAGCATTTCCTTGGTTCGAAAAATATGGTGTAACAGTGGGTATCGTAATTCTAACAATTGGTGTCATGACCCCGATTGCAAGCGGTAAAATATCATTACAAAGCGTACTCCAATCATTCGTTCATTGGAAATCACTGCTTGCAATTGGTGTAGGTGTACTCGTGTCTTATTTGGGCGGACGTGGAGTATCACTCATGTCCAGCGAGCCAACTATTATTTCCGGATTATTGATTGGCACCTTGATCGGAGTTGCCTTATTCCGCGGCGTAGCTGTTGGTCCATTAATTGCTGCAGGAATATTATCATTACTACTAGGGATTGGAAAATAATCAATCCCTAGTAATGAAAATTACAAGATACCTCTTTACTTTTCAGTGTTTATCATGTATAATTATTAATTAGGTTTTCAAAATGAATCCACATAACACCCCAGTAAGAGGAAACGGATCTCGCCGTCTCTTGGAAGGCGCGTTTCCCAAAGTGATCATGAATCACTTAGTAAGGCATCTCCCCTTTATTCTTTCCTCTATTGTAAGTTATCCTAATCCGGTGTTAACCCGCGATTCATTTACTCTCTTGGTAATAAAAACGATCAAATCCCAAAGTAGTATCGATTTTATGTTAGCTAAATTCAGAACTGGCACGGTCTAGGAACCGTAAGAACGATTGAGAGGTAGGGCTTTCGTTGTTTTAGCCGTAAAGAGTTGGTCAAGAAACCAAAACTAATAAAACGTTTTCTGTAAATGCTCTGTCTGAGCCGCGTTATAGGGAACGTTTTTTTGTATGCAACAAGAAGAAACTAATACTTTCTTATATAAAAATAAAACAAGCTTACCCCTCAACAATATCTGGGCAAGCTTGTTATTCTGTATATGAACGGAGACTATTTACTTGGCTGTAGCTTCTCAATAAACTCAATCGCGTTTTCTTTGTGCTGAACTTCCTTGGATATACTAACTAACTTATCTTTTGATCCCATCATCGGTATGTCTGTCCACAATGGACTCTTGGATAAATCTTCTTTACCGGTTATTGTACTTGGATCTTCGAACAATTCTTGCTCGATAAGTTGGTCATAATTCATCTTGTCCATAATATAAACATCGCCCTTCTTAGTCATGAGATCAAGCATACTTTTTTGTATATATGCAGGATCAACCTGACCTTCTAGGGGACGATAAATAATATCTACTTTAATTCGTTTCCATTCAGGGAATTGCTTCAATAATATTTCTTCAATCTTCGGTATTTCATTGGAAGCATAGTTACCAACGAATAGTACTTCTAGGTCTGGCTTAGGCAATAATGCTTCCTGAGCTCTAATTTGTTGACGATCAACCGCACCTTTTATCGAGAACCCAATGATTGCTAGAATCACAATGCCGACAATAACATGAACCTTATAGTAATGAAAGAAATGAGCAAACCATTCTTTATTCCAGCCCACCTTAACAGGGGCCATCTCCACTTTCTCAATTCCCTTTATGATACGATAAGCTTCATTAAGCTCGTCAATCGTAACCATTGGTTCATCTGAAACAAATGCAGGGTCTTCTTGAAGCTTCTTCTCCATAGCACGATACTTTTTGAGTAAAAGTGAATATCTACGCTCAATTTCTTCATCTGAAGCATTCTCCGATACACCGAGTATTTCTAGTGATCGTATGCGATCCATCTTTTCATTCATAGTTAACTAGCCTCGCTTATATATGTGATTGTTAACATTGTAGCACATTCAAATCATGAACTAAACATTGTAGTGATGTGATGTATGCCTCTTTGCAGTAATCATTGATGTACAAACATCAAAAAAAGGATGCCCTGCGAAAGGCATCCTTCAATTTAAATGACATTTGAATCAATTTCATAACTGATCTAAATAGATATTTTGATTCATTTACAATGTGTTAAAAATATCCGTTAATACGGGAACGATTTGTGATTTACGTGATACAACACCTTTAAGAACCGCTTTGTTGTCAACGAGTGAAACATTATATGCTTTCTCAACAGCATGATTTACCGGTCCAAGTACTAAAGCAACAGAATCGTTATTCAGAATATCCGTCACAACGAATACGAATAGATCTAGGCCTTTATCCGCAATAATTTGGGCGATAGCTGCTTCTAACTCTGCTTGTTGAGAGAGAACATCATTAATATCAACTGCGTTTACTTGAGCAATTTCAACCTTAGCTGTGCCCATTTGGAATTCCTTCGCGTCAAGAGAGATGAGCTGAGCTATCGTTTTATCACTTAAATCAGCACCTGCTTTAAGCATGTTCAGTCCATACTCATCAGCAGATACGCCAGCGATTTCTGCTAATTCGCGTGCTGCAGCAACATCCTGCTCTGTGCAGGTTGGCGATTTAAATAAAAGCGAGTCTGAGATAATGGCAGATAGCATTAAGCCCGCGATTGTTTTAGGAACCGTTACCCCATTCTCCTTATACAACTTATTAAGAATCGTCGCCGTACAACCAACTGGCTCTGCACGGTAGTACAAAGGTGCACTTGTTTCAAAATTAGCTATTCTGTGATGATCAATTACTTCTAGGATTTGAACCTGATCGATGTCAGAAGCACTTTGTTGGCGCTCATTGTGATCGACCAAAATCACACCTTTAGCTTCATTCGCTACTGTTTCAGTAAGGCGCGGTGCATCTACTCCGAAATAGTTAAGTGCATACTGTGTTTCACCATTAACCGTACCTAAACGGATAGGCTCAACATTGAAACCTAAGCTCGTTTTTAAATTAGCATACGCCATAGCAGAACAGATGGAATCTGTGTCAGGATTTTTATGCCCGAAAATTAGAATTTTATCCATAGTATTACTCCTTAGTCTTCTTTATTTAGCATGAAAAGTATACCTTAGAACGATGTCTTCGATCAAGAAGAAAGCCGTATATATCCTAATCGATTATACACGGCATATGGTTATTTATGAAATTAATGATTCGTGAAAGGTCCTTAGTTCTGCCTTGAGATGAAATACAATGCGACCCAAATCAGAATGAAACCGAATATTTGAGCTACCGTAATAAGCTGACCAAATGCAAACCAGTTCACTATTACCCCCACCATCGGGAACGATAGTTCTGCAAATGTCGCGTAAGATGCTTTGGTCGTCGATAAACCACGATAGTATAGAATGATACTAAGTAACCCTGGAATAAATGCTTGGAGCATAATATTGATTGTGATCGTTCCCCATGCGGATGATGGGACACTCCAGCTTGGTGCTTCCACCAGTATTAAGGTACTGAGAAGTGGAACAGCTAACAAGAAGCGCAGTGACGTTACCGTCCCATACGACATTTTATTTAAGAGTAATCTACCCATCACTGTCGATCCACCCCATAAGAAGGCGGCACCTAAGGCAAGTAAGCTACTCGTACCCAATACGTCATTTACATTTCCTATTGGGATGCTCCAACCGAAGGTAAGCAAATATGTACCTGCAATCGCAAGTAGAATGAACCATAAGAAACCTTTGGGAAGCAATTCTTTGAGGATGAACCTAGCTAATATGATTGCAAACACCGGCTGTAGTTTCTGCAAGAGAAGTACAGCATTCATATTCCCGACTGCGAATGCTTCCGTGAACATAATTGTTGCGATTACAGAACCGCCCCAAGACAAGAACAGCAGCGCTCCAACATCTCGTAAGTTACAACCTTTTAATTCTTTGCGATGCAGCCATAACACTGGAACTGAATACACAAGTAGTAACAAGTGCTCAATAAATACAATTTGAGTTGATGTGATATAATCGAGGGCCATAATCCGGAATAAAGGGCCAAGTCCCCATAAGGCAGCAGCAAACATAACAAACCAAATGCCGCTTTTACTTACACGATTCCCGTTATCCATTTGTAAAGTTGATTGCGTTGTTTTCACCATATCCAATAACCTCCGAGGTTGTTGAATATAGGATCTTATTAAATTGAAGAAGACATACCTAATAATCCATCTTGTGGATTATTTCATGACTATTAGCGCATCTGAGCTGTTTTATGCATAACTCTGTATAAAAAGCTTGTTTGCGATCTTCTTCCATCCGGACTATACCGTCGGCCTTGGAGTTACACCAAGTCAGTCTCTAATGAATAAGCAGCATTACTGCATACGTCCATAAGAGAGTCGCGGGCTTGCACTTTACAGTACTTTACCGCCGATTGGGAATTTCACCCTACCCTGAAGATCCTAATTCAAACCTTTATTTTGTATTCTTATATTCTATCATTATAGCGAGTTTCACATAGAATACAACGCTTTAATTCCGAAATTATTAAAGTATAATAATATTGAATTATCAATTTTATATGAAGGGGTGATCAAGTAAATATGAGTGTGAAACCACTACATCACCTTCTAGAAGAACATAATTTCAACATACAGCAATTATATAAAGTTGTCGTTAAGAATAATTGGATGGAAGCAACGACTGGAGATAACTACTGGAATCAAGAGTATGCTCGAGCACTAACCAACTTTTATTAGATGCTTGCATCTTTGTAATGTGATTAAGATATTGTTATTACCACATGCTGATTTATTGATCATGGGAAATGCACTATCATTTCTTGTTGACATGCCTATCACCCAATGGTAATATTATCCTCCTGTCTATCAAAACTGAATTGGAGGAAACCATTTGTGATTAAGCTCAGTGGTATAAGCAAATCTTTTAAAGTGGCGAAAAGGTCCTCAGGATTTACAAATGCGGTTAAAGCGCTCATTCGCCCAGCGTTTACGCAAGTAGAAGCACTTCGAGATATTTCCTTCTCAATTGAGCCAGGTGAAATCGTCGGCTATATTGGTCCGAACGGTGCTGGTAAATCCACAACCATTAAGGTGATGAGTGGGATCCTCGTGCCAGATCAAGGTGAATGTACCGTTATGGGATACACGCCTTGGAACAACCGAACCGAGTACGTGAAGCATATCGGAGTTGTATTCGGACAACGTTCTCAGCTGTGGTGGGATGTGCCAGTCATTGACTCATTCGAGCTGCTGCGTGATATTTACAATGTCCCTCAGAATGAATATCGCAAAACGCTAAGTTTATTAATCGAAACACTAGATCTCCAAGAAATCATTCACACACCTGTCCGTCAGCTTAGCCTCGGACAACGCATGCGATCAGAAATAGCCGCCTCTCTCTTGCATAGTCCCAAAATTCTGTTTCTCGACGAACCAACCATTGGTCTTGATGCCGTATCCAAAATAGCAGTTCGAGATTTCGTACGGACCATTAATAAGGAGAAGGGCGTAACTGTTATTCTAACGACACACGATATGAATGATATCGAAGCCTTAGCTCAGCGAATCATTATGATCGGTAAGGGCAGCTTACTTTATGACGGTAATCTTCAAACGCTGCGAAATCAATTTGGATCACATAAAACAATTGCAATTGATTACCTTGAGAATCATCATAAACCATTGTACATCCCTGGTGTTTCGATCACCTCATGGTCTTCAGAACGGGCCGTACTGCAGGTTGACACTGGACAAATCAGAATATCCGAAGTACTTACTAGATTGTCAAATCAAGTCGAGCTCCTCGATGTTACGATCGATGCCCAGCCAATCGAAGACATTATCATTCAATTATATAAAGAGTACCAAATATCATGAGAGCTTATCTATCGATATTCAAGCTTCGCATGAGTACAGGTCTACAATATCGTGCTGCTGCTATGGCTGGCGTGGCTACCCAATTCTTCTGGGGCTTTATGATTATCATGATCTACGAGGCTTTCTATACGCAGTCCTTAGATCATGCACCCATCTCTCTATCTCAACTAGTAACCTATATTTGGCTTCAGCAATCCTTCCTTTCCTTCGTCATGTTATGGTTCAGAGATAATGAGTTATTTCAATTAATCACAACGGGTAATATTGCTTACGAGCTGTGCAGACCAAGTGACATCTATGGTTTATGGTACGCCAAGCTGCTTGCTCAGCGTATCGCAAGCGCCTTACTTCGAAGTTTTCCGATTCTTATCGTAGCCTTCTTTTTACCAGAGCCATATCGTTTTGCACTTCCAACTGATATTACGACATTCGTTCTATTTGCTATAACTCTCTTGCTAGGATTATTTATTCTAGTTTCTATTTCCATGCTCCTGTACATCTCAGTGTTCGTTACGATGTCACCTATGGGCTCATTACTCCTATTTGGGGTGTTCGGTGAATTCTGCGCAGGTATGACCATTCCGATTCCTCTCATGCCGATTTGGCTGCAAAATATCCTCAGTATACTACCATTCAGATGGACTGCAGATTTTCCATTTCGCGTCTATACAGGACATATTCCGAGTGAAGAAGCTTTAATGGGAATTACGATTCAACTCATATGGCTCGTTGTGCTTATTGGATTAGGTAAATTCCTAATGACGAAAGCGCTTCGAAGAGTCGTTGTACAGGGAGGTTAATGGTTATGAGACTGTATGGTAAATATCTGCTCATTCAATTCAAATCACAAATGCAGTATCGAACATCCTTTTATCTTCTAATGTTAGGCCAATTTTTCATTCCATTCACTGTATTTGCTGGCCTGTACTTCTTATTTGAACGCTTCGGACAGATTAAGGGTTGGGATTTTTATGAGGTAGCGCTAAGCTTTGCGGTCATTCATATGGCTTTCGCTATTAGTGAGTGCTTCGCACGTGGATTTGATGTATTCTCAAGTCTTGTTGTGAACGGTGATTTTGATCGTTTACTCGTTCGACCTCGGAGTACAGTCGTTCAAGTACTTGGCTGGAAGTTCGAATTCAGCCGTTTTGGTCGCTTACTTACGAGCCTGACCATTCTAACCTGGGCGTTAGTCAGCCTACCAATTGAATGGTCTATCCTTAAGATGATCACTCTACTCTTAATGGTCGGGAGCGGTGTATTCATTTTCACGGGTATCTTCATTCTTGCTGCAAGCCTTAGCTACTGGACCATTCAGGGCCTTGAAGTCGTCAATATTTTCACAGATGGCGGAAGAGAAATGTCCCAATACCCACTTAACATTTATCATAAATGGGTAACCCGCTTCTTTACCTTCGTCATTCCGTTTGGTTGTGTAAACTATCTACCCTTGATGTTTATTCTAGATAAACCTGAAGCGGACAATATCCTATACGCATTTGCTCCACTCGCTGGTTTCCTGTTCATTGTACCTTGCTTACTTGTCTGGCACATTGGTGTCAGGCATTATAGATCTACGGGGTCGTAGGCAGCAAATAAAGAGAATATGCTTTTTAGATTTAATTTGCTCCTTCCTTAATGATAAAAACAAGAACCGCTGAGACACGATTGCTCGGCGGTTCTTGTTTTTATTGATTTTTTATTGATATTTAACTAGCATATAGAAGATGAATTGCATTACAAGAGGAGCAGCTCTTCATCAAGCTTTTTGCAATAATAATCCTGGTTTGACACGACGATTCGTAATTAGAATACCGATAGCTGTAATAGCTTCGGCAACTAGTGGTACGAACCAAATTCCATTGACGCCGAACCAAGACGGTAAGATCCATAATAGTGGGAATACTAATATGAGTCCGCGGCTTAGAATAATAATTGTGGATCTAGTTGTTTGTCTAATAGATTGATAATATTCCGCATACACAATATTAAATCCTAGGAAAATATATTGAATAAAGAAAATCCCGATTCCACTAATCGTAAGCGTTAGTAGCTCCTTCGTAGTTACATCAAATAACATAACGATGTATTCCGCAAACAATATTCCGATCGCTACAGCAGCTATTCCGAAGATGAGTGCTGTTATTACAGCGATTCTCAACGCTTTTTTTAATCTGTCATAGAGCTCCGCCCCATAATTGAAGCTAGCGATTGGCTGCAATGCCGAACCTACTCCGAAGAAGATTAATAACGTCATAGAATGAATACTGTTGATGATCGCAAAAGCAGCTACGCCCGTTTCACCTGCATACTTAATAAATGCAACATTATATCCAATCGTCACAATTGCTACAGACATTTCTGTCACAAAGCTTGGAAAACCAATCACAAGAATATCTTTGATTATCGACCAGTCAAAATGAAGCTTCGTCCATTTAAGCACACTTTTTTTACGCAAAAAATGACATAACAATATAATAAAGCCTATCGCTGCTGACAAAATAGTCGCTAACGCAGATCCTCGCACTCCCCATCCATATATAAAGATGAAAATATAGTTGAACACAATGTTAAGAAGTGCTGTTGATATAAGCCCGATCATGGCTAATCGTGGATTACCATCATTACGGATGAAAATACTCAGCACGTTCTCCAGCACATAAATAATACCGAAGGTAAGCAGAACTTCTAAATATTCTAGTGTATACGGTAAGATTACTTCATTAGCCCCGAATAAATAAGCAAGCTCCTCTAGCTGCCATAAACATAACAACATTAGAATCCCCACGATTATAACGGCTAGGGTCATGGACTGTGAGAAAATAGATCTCGCCAGGTCCAGTTTATTCTCACCTAGTGCAATCGAATATAAGGTTGCGCCGCCCATCCCTATCCATAAGGATATGGAGAAAATAATAGAGAAGGCTGGTAATGCGACATTGACGCCTGCTAGCCCATTGGGTCCAACTCCGCGGCTAACCATAATCCCATCAATAATAATATTGATCGACATTAACACCATGCCTAGTACGGCTGGAATTAAATAGCCTACGAATAGTTTATTGATACTTTTGGTTCGAAGATCTTGATGTACGGTTACTTCACTCATGATGACAATCTCCTTTATCACTTGCTGCTCATCACAGTTTAAACCTTAAAGCAGCTTTAAGGTCAAGCAAATAAAAAAAGGAGATTTCATTACCTTTTTATGACAGGGATTTGTATTTCTGTAATATAATCTTCCGCATTACTCGTCATGGAGTAATCAATTAAACCTAGCTCTATCGAATCACCAGCTACTTCATAACCATGCCGCTTCATTTCTTCTAATAACAATTCATACGTTTCCTTAGTGTGTTCATACGGTCCATAATGGTTCGCACTTGCAAACAATCCTTCTTCTATTACTTCAGCTGTCTCAGCCTGAACCTTATTAGTAGTAGTATCAGTATGAATAAGGATAAAAACACTGTTACACGCTTGAAAATCTCTTCTGAGCAAGGCTTCTCTAGTTATCGTTACCCCAATTGTACCGACGAACAGGCTCACATCATGTAAATGCAAATTGTTCTGTAAGGTATTAATATAATAATCGAACATTTCATCGGTTATCCCGGGGTCAATAGCTGCCGAAGTAATCATTCGCTTCGGAATCTGCTTAAAGACAACTACATCCTTTTTACCTTGCAGCGCTTGATTAATGACACGGATGTTGTTGTCCATTTTCATAATCATATACGAGAGTTCCTTTTGCTTCTGAGCCATTAATTCCTTCTGCCTCTCAAGTAATTCAAGTGCGTTAGTCGGGGTACGCTCCTCCATGTACTGTTTTATTTGCTTCAAAGGAATGTCTAAGTTTCGCAAAAATTTAATCGTATCAAGCATAGAGAACTGATCAATCGTATAGTAACGATATTGCGTCTGTGGATCAACGATCGCTGGATGAAAAATCCCTTTCTCATCATAATAGCGTAAGGTGGATTCTGGAATACGATGCATTCTAGCCATTTCGCCAATCGTAAATCTTTGATTTGTAAGCATGATGTATAACTCCAATTCTGCACAAGCTTCGCTTATTTCTTATTTTCAAGATCGACAACAATTTGATTATAAAATCCATCATTCAGCTTATAGAAAATGGTAAATACAATTAAACAGATGATGACAACAACCATCGGTATAAAAGTCATTAAGGAAACAATTCCGGTCAATGTAAAGCTCGATTGCACCATATTTGGTGCAAAACCAATAAAAGTAAGCACAATTCCAATAATGAGTTCCTTCGTTGCATCACTAAACTTACCTATAAGTCCAGCTATAGAAACAATCGTGCTATTGCTCCGCTCTCCTGTCTTCCATTCGCCATAATCAATAATATCCGCGTAGAAAATTGGCATTAACGTTGTTGTAATCCCAAGTGCCAAATATAATAAGATTCCACCGAAATAAACAATTGGAACGAATGTACTTACAATATCTCTTGATAAAAATAAAATCAAATACCCAATAATTAACGTTGCTGCAGCTAGCTGAAAAGCGGTTTTCTTCGAAAGTCTTCGCATAATTCTAGGAAACATAGTCATCATGAAGACTTGTGAAAGACCTACTGTTATACCAAAGGTAGCAAATAAATCTTCATTTCCTAAATTGTATTTAAAGAAGTATAATGCCGTACCCATTGTAATAAAAATCCCGACATTTAAGAAGAAATTTACGATAAGAATGACAAGCAGTTGATCATTTTTTCCGATTGCCCTGGCAATATCTTTGAATTTGAGCTTCTCTGTGGATTGAATCGTAGCTTGCTCTTTATAATTACGAAGAAAGAATGTATTAGCAATCAGGAATATCGCGGCAAAAATCATAGCTAGTCTTGCAAAGCCTTCTGCTTGTGTTGCAGCAACAATTGCAATCAGCGGAAATACCGCACCTACGGTGGTAAAGTCACCAAGTGCAGTACCGATAGCTGGGATGATGACAAGTTTTTTTCTTTCATCCGCATTTCTGGTAAGTGTCGGGAAAACAGAGCCCGTTGCCGTATAGAATATAGCTCCACTTGTCCCCCACATCACATAAAAAACGGATACATAGATAAGTTGACTTGTTCCTGTTAAGCCTGGATTTTGAAAAAGGAATATCGCACTTATTGCCATAAAAATCGCGCCAATTGCAATCCAAGGCTTGATTTTTCCAAAACGGGTTTGAGTACGATCAATCATAATGCCTATCAGTGGAGTTGTGAAGGTATCTAATAGCTTAGCAAAAAAGAATAAAGCACCAATGAATGCAATAGGAACTAACACATGATCGCTTAAAAAAAACATAATGTAAGAGGAAATAATACCCCCTATCAAACCATTACCGTAAGCGCTAATTCCATAAAACCATTTAAACCGTAAACTTATCGTTCCTTTATCAGCTTTCCCATTCATAACTATCACCTCTCCATTTACTAAACTCTTCTACACAATTACCTTATCAACCTTGAGAGCTACAACTTGCTCAGTAAAGCGATTTGAGCGAATGATCACTTTGATGTCCCCTGCTTTGCCAATCGATTTAACCCAGAAGGCTATTGAGCCTCCTATTAATGCGACTTGCTTCGGACCAATAATTGCCCCTGCACCTTCTACCTCTAGCATGATTACCTCATTCGAAAAAGGCAGTACATGATCATATTCATCTACATGCCTAATGACAATCCGGCATACATCATAGGTCTCGGCTTCAATTAGCTTCAAACTGTCTGGTAGTACGACCAAGCCCTTGGAGCTTGCTGGACCCTTCATAGTTGTGGCAACAAGTTGATCATCTTTATAGCCTTCAAACTCATAGCTCAAAGACTTGGCTCCCCAATTCGCGACATAGGTTGTATACAGCGAAACTGCTTTTTCATAGGACATTTTATATTTGAACATGAGCCAGCCCATTTGGAGCTTATAGATCAAGGGCAATTGTTTATCACCATACTTGATAATTGCGAATAAGATTCTTTTCACCATAAGGGTGTCTTGTGGAGTAAAGGCTTCATTCTTCGCGATTAAATCACCAATAAAATCAGTGATAATAATGGGTGGATTAGGAACACTTTGATAAGTCTCTTTGCTTGGTGAATAGGCTCCAAGAAACTCTCCATTCTTATATAGCTTCAAATAATCACAGTTCGTAAATACATAGACTTCTTCAAGCTCAGCAGCTTCTCGCTCACCAATGTTCATGCCTGATAGCACTTCTAATACAGGTGTCTTTACGCCACCTTGTGAAGCATATACAGCAGCTGCATACTTCGGAATACGGAACATATCCATCACACCGTGATAACAAATCCGGTCACCACTGCCAAAATCCCGATGCGTATTGTAATCTGTCATGCACCAGCCGATGGCTCCAGCTATTCCAGGATCTTGATACATACTGTCAACTACACGCAAATGTCTCAGCGCATGTTCTACCCGCTTCGCTTCATGATCGAACTTCTTAGTAGGAAACATATGACCATTATGCTCAGTGACCATGTAAGGCACAGCTTTCTTCGTAATTTCTTTAGGTGTATATAAGGCTCGATTGTGTCCACGATGAATAAAGTCATTATAGGTATACACATCCTCAAATAGATGGCTACCATCAAAATTACGAACACCACCTGTTGGTCTGGTATCATCGAGAGCTTTGGCTACCCGGTTCGTTTCTTGATAGAAGGCGTCATTGTCCTGCGACTCATTAATGCGGACCCCCCAAATAATTACACTAGGATGATTCCATTCTTTCTTGATCATCTCTTCTACAAATTGCACAGCAACCTGCTGCCAGCCTTCATCGCCAATATGCTGCCAACCTGGGATTTCGCTGAAAACAAATAAGCCAAGCTCGTCACACCGATCCAAGAAATGCTTAGACTGCGGATAGTGCGATAGCCTGACCATGTTGACACCTAATTCATTCTTCAAAATCTCTGCATCCTTAATTTGTGCGCTAGCGGGCATTGCATAGCCGACATATGGAAACGCCTGATGACGATTAAGTCCAAGTAATTTGATTCGATTACCATTCAGATAGAACCCATCTGGTCGAAAGCTGACTTCACGAAACCCAAATCGAACTTTGTACTCATCAAGCCTCAGTTCTCCTTGCTTAACCACAACTAATAAGTGATAGAGATGAGGGTTACTGCTATCCCACAATAAGATATCCTTAACTGACTTTTGGATATTCACAAGCTGTTCCTGCACACCATCCATCGTTACAAGTTGAGAGAATGTTTCGACAATTCGTTGTCCCATTGATAATTGGAATTCAAGTGTGATCTCTCTGTTAGCACCCGTTTGATTGAAGCAATAGAGATCAATATCTAGTTGAGTATGGTCCGTAAGAACATTTCTTGTTTTGACAAACATATGCTTAACATGGAGATCATGCACAAATTCTAAGCGTACCTCACGATAAATACCACCATAAGTTAAATAATCGATTACATGTCCGAATGGCGGAATGTCTTCACGCTCTGTGGAATCGACCTTTACGACGAGCACATTATCCGTACCGATTTTTACATAAGAAGTGATATCACAATGGAATGGCGTATACCCTCCCCTATGCTCGCATACGAATGTACCATTGATAAACACCTCCGCGGATGTCATCACCCCATCAAAATGTAGAATCGCTCGCTTATCCTGATCTTTAGCCTGAATTTGAAATGTTCTACGATAACAGCTAACGAACTGAAATAGCTTTTCATCAAAGTTGTTATAGGGTAGTTCGATATTGGTATGGGGGATCATCACCTCTTCAAATCTCGAATCATCCAAATTTATTTCAATATATTCATCGGCAAAATTAGCTATGTACTTCCATCCAAAGTTAAAATGCTCTATCGAGCGCACTGAGTTCACCCTTTCTTTTGTATTTCGTGCTTCTATGCAATTTCCTTACACAAGATTCCATCGAAGAGTATCGCCATCGCTTCCTGCAAAGCCTCATCATACGTTAGATTATGCTCTAGCAAGAACTGATTTCTAAGCAACCGATCCATTGTAGCGAATATCATTTCTTTAAAAACGAACAGGTTAATAGACTTAATCCGTCCTTGTTCGATCCCTTCTTCAAGTAGTGATAGCGTTACTTGCCAATCCTCGTGTAAATGCTCTTCAATAAGCTGATATAGCTTCGGATAATACTTCTGGATTTCATAAATACGCCGATAGTCGAGAATACCTGATAAAGCTGGCATAATCGTAATGACTCGCTTCAATTTCTCAACCACATCTAAGTTATCATCAGAGACAATCTTCTTTTCTTGTTGCTTAATACTAGAGAAAGCTTCTTCAATGACCAATTGAATAATAGCCTCTTTATTACCGATCTGTTCATAAATTGTTCTTTTGCTAACACCCAGAATGCCGGATAAATCATCCATCGTAAAATGAATCCCTTTGATATCAAATTGTTCAATCGCTGCCTTAATAACACGTAAGTTTAAATCCAAACCAGTTGCCTCCTTCTAATAAAGATCCAAAAATATGATAGCACTTAATTATGAAGCGCTTTCATGATAGATTTTGAAAACTGGAAGAGTTCCAAGAGTTTTCTAATCTAAAAGTACCATACAGGTCTCTTTGGTGTCAATATAAGGAATATGTGGAATTATATGAATTCGTTTTAATTGGATCCAATTGATTTAATTAGATCCAATAAACAAAAAGCCGATGAATTCATCGGCTCCTGTGATTTATTTATGAACAGCCGAGAACACTCGTTACTTTAGTGATGAGATGAATCGGCGGTTTTGTGTATCGAAAGAGAACATATGTGCTATAATAATGATAGATTTCATTTGAAAGGAGGCTTCATCTTGCCTACTCATAAAGCCTATCGTTATCGGATTTACCCGACACTAGAGCAAGAAAGCCTCCTTCGAAAAACGTTTGGCTCTTGCCGTTTTGTTTTTAATCATTTTCTTGGAGAATGGAACAACGCGTACACAACCACTGGTAAGGGACTTTCTTATAACACCTGTGTAACAAAGATCCCTTCCTTGAAGGAAAGTTTTGATTGGCTCAAGGATGTAGATAGCATTGCGTTGCAATCGGCTGTTCGAAATCTGGCAGACAGCTTTGATCGCTTATTTAAGAAGCAAAATGATGCACCGCGTTTTAAGAGTCGCAAAAATCCGGTTCAAAGCTACACGACTAAGTATACCAATGGCAATATTGCCGTAGAGGGTAACTTTCTCAAATTGCCGAAACTTGGTCGTGTTCGTTTTGCACATTCAAGATCCCTAGAAGGACGTATTGTTTCGGCTACGATTCGCCTCAATGCGTCAGGTAAATATTTTGTTTCAATTGTCTGTGAAGTGGAAATTGAACCCTTACCGCAAACGGATACGAGCATAGGTATTGACCTTGGCATTAAGACATTTGCCGTATGCAGCGATGGACAAAGCTTCGTTAATCCAAAGTTTCTTCGCAAATATGAGAAGCAGTTGGCGTTCTGGCAAAGACGTTTATCTCGCCGCACAAAAGGCGGTTCAAACTGGCGTAAAGCCAAATGGAAAGTCGCTCGCATTCACGAGAAGATCGAGAACTGTCGCAAAGACTTTCTACAAAAGCTGTCAACGAAGCTGATTCGTGAAAATCAAACGATCTGCCTTGAAGACCTTCAAGTGAGCCACATGCTCAAGAATCACAAGCTGGCAAAATCGATTGCCGAAGCATCATGGGCGAGTTTCCGCACCTATTTAACGTACAAAGCCAACTGGTACGGTCGAACGATTATCGTCGTCGCCAAGAATTTCCCTTCCAGTCAACTCTGCCATGTTTGCGGAAGCCGAAATCACGAGGTGAAACATCTAGCCCTGCGTAAATGGACGTGTAAGCGATGCGACACCCATCATGACCGTGACGAAAATGCCAGTCAAAATATCAAGCAAGAAGGCTTAAACAGGTTAGCGGCAATTTAACAGCCACTAATTCCGCAGGAAATGCGGATCACGCTTGGTTATCTATTTTGCAGAAGCAGAATTAATCCAAGAATCATGCGAATTCATTCGTGTGAGTTTCAAATATAATACAAGCTTACACTTCCTCAGATATCTCTTTAAGTGATCTTATTTTTCCATGAGGATTCTGCGAATCTTTACGCTTCTTAAATTCGCCTTCCCTGCGCTTCTTTGATGTTGACATTCGTTACCCACCCCTTCCTTACACAAGTGTAATTTTGAACTCTTATAGGGTGATACGAACATCAATTGTTTATTCTCAGCATGATAAGATTAATTCTTTAGACTTTGCAGCGGCGCTGGAATCTGACCTCCACGTTTAATAAATTTAGATGGTGAGAATGAATTGACTTTCATTACTGGGCCTGTCCCAAATAGACCCCCGAATTCTAATTCGTCGCCTTCTTTCTTACCGATAGCTGGAATGACACGTACCGCTGTAGTCTTAGAATTCACCATCCCGATTGCAGCTTCATCAGCGATAATCGCCGCAATCACCTCGCTTGGTGTATCTCCAGGGATCACAATCATATCTAGTCCTACCGAGCACACAGCAGTCATGGCTTCAAGCTTCTCAAGGCTAAGTGCACCACAACGTACTGCATTAATCATACCGGCATCCTCAGACACAGGGATGAATGCACCTGACAAACCACCAACACGCGATGAAGCCATCACACCGCCCTTCTTAACCGCATCATTAAGCATGGCTAAAGCCGCTGTTGTACCATAACCGCCGCAGGATTCAAGTCCAATCTCTTCAAGGATATGAGCAACGGAGTCTCCAATCGCAGGCGTTGGTGCAAGTGACAGATCTACAATTCCAAATGGTATGCCTAAACGTTCGCTCGCTAAGGTTCCAACTAATTGGCCCATGCGCGTTATTTTAAATGCTGTTTTCTTGATAATATCTGCGACCTGTGTGAGATTAATATCATCTGGTGCACTCGCAATAGCTGCTCGTACCACACCTGGGCCTGATACACCTACATTCAGTACGCAATCTCCCTCGCCTATACCATGGAACGCACCCGCCATGAACGGATTATCATCCACCGCATTGCAGAACACGACGAGCTTAGCTGGGCCGAAGCAATTCTGATCAACCGTCAATTCAGCAGACTCGCGTACGATCTCTCCCATTAGCGCAACAGCGTCCATATTAATTCCAGCCTTGGTTGAACCTACGTTAACTGAGGAGCAGACGCGCTCTGTTTCTTTCATCGCACGCGGAATCGATTCAATCAATTCACGGTCACCTGCAGCAAAGCCCTTCTGTACCAATGCAGAATAGCCACCGATAAAGTTCACTCCAACTACCTTAGCTGCGTAATCGAGTGCTTTGGCATAAAGTACTGGATCCCCTCCACTAACACCGCATAATACAGCAATTGGTGTAACGGATATCCGTTTGTTGATAATTGGGATGCCATATTCATTGTCAATATCTTCTCCAATTTGAACTAAATCACGTGCAAGTCGGCAAATTTTCTCAACTACCTTCTCACAGCTTCTCTCGATATTACTGTCAGCGCAATCAAGCAAAGAAATCCCCATAGTAATCGTCCGGATATCTAGATTCTGGTCTTGTATCATTTGAATCGTTTCTATAATTTCTCGATTATTTATCATCGGTGTACATTCCTTTCAAACAGGCAGTGATATAAGTTCATCTAAGTTGTTCATCTAGGAACTTCATTTCGTTTGTTCATTATGTAACTTATATTAAATACGATGCATCGAGTTGAAAATATCTTCATGCATTACGTGAATGACAAGACCATGCTTACTACCTTCAGTTCTCATTATGTCCGCAAGTTCAGACAGTCCACATGTCATTTGTTCCGTGTTCACGATCATAATCATCGCGAACATGTCTTGTAAAACGGTTTGACTAACCTCTATCACGTTCGCTTGATAGGTTGCGCATAATGTACTAACGCGTGCAAGAATACCAACAGTATCTTTGCCTGTCACTGTAATAACTGCTCTCATATTATCTATTCCCTTCCGTATGGTTTGATCTAGAAGCTTCGTTCTATTCCTGATTCTCCTATAATGACCTAAATCGAGATATAAATTATCACACAGATATCTCCATTTTCAATCAAATAATTACAAAAAAGCCCGAAAGATGCACGATACTTCAAGTGCTTATCTTTCAGGCTTTTCGCAAGTTTCTTAGTTGTATCTTGTTTAATTGATTTTACTTCTTATGCATTTTAAACTCTAAGAACAGATCATTATAATGCGACAACATCCGTTTACCAAGGTTATTGTACACCTCAAGCTTATTCGTAAGCTCTTCATCCGGATAGAAGCGTTCATCCTCGGAAATTTCCGGAGGCAAGAGTTCCCTCGCCTTATCGTTCGGTGTAGAATACCCGACATACTCCGCATTCTGTGCCGCGTTCTCTGGATCAAGCATAAAGTTAATAAACTGATGTGCACCCTCTACATTCGCAGCTGTAGTTGGGATCACCATATTGTCAAACCAGACGTTAGAGCCTTCCTTTGGAATCACATAATCTAACTTATCGTTCTCATCCATTATTTCGGACGCATCACCTGACCATACGACACCCACAGCAGCTTCCTCACCCGCCAAGAGCATCTTGATCTCATCACCGACTATTGCCTTAACATTCGGCGTTAGGAGTTGTAATTTGTTCTTAGCTTCCTGTAAATGCTCTTCATTCGTATCATTAAGTGAATAGCCGAGACTATTAAGAGACATCCCTAGAACCTCGCGAGCCCCATCCACTAACATAATTTTATTTTTTAGATCCTCATCCCAAAGATCATTCCAGCTAGTAAATGTCTTCCCATTTACTAAATCCGGATTAAAGATAATACCTACTGTTCCCCAAAAGTAAGGAATGGAGTATTTATTACCTGGGTCAAAAGATAAGTCAAGAAATCTGGAAGGGATATTTACAAGATTCGGGAGCTTAGTATGATCAATTGGAATCAGAAGTCCTTCATCTTTCATTTTACTAAGAGCATATTCGGAAGGGATCACCAAATCATAAGTAGTTCCCCCTTGCTCAATTTTGGTCATCATGGCTTCATTAGAGTCAAAGGTTTGATAGATGATCTTCATACCCGTTTCATCCTCAAATTTCTTGATTAATTCAGGATCGATATAATCTCCCCAATTGTAAATAACTAGGTTATTACCACCTGTATAGCCCTCACTTTTATTCAGATAAGAGGTTAAATACATCAAACTGAAGGCAACAACCAATACGACAATCAAAGCACGTGTCAGCTGTTTCATTCTTTAACCCCCATTCCGTTCATCTTAACTCTACGCTGGTTAATGAAGTAATAACCGATGACGAGCGCTAACGTAAACAAGAAGATAATCGATGACAACGCATTGATTGATAGAGAAATCCCTTGCCGCGCCCGCGAATAGATTTCAACTGATAAGGTTGAATAACCATTACCTGTTACGAAAAAGGTTACAGCAAAATCATCTAGTGAGTAAGTTAGTGCCATAAAGAAACCAGCAAAAATACCTGGCCTTATGAACGGCAATATAACCTTCGTCAGAACATCTCTCCGGCTTGCACCAAGATCACGTGCTGCGTCAATCAGTGTCGGACTCATATCCTGTAGCTTCGGCAAAATCATAATAACCGCAATCGGAATGCTGAATGCGATATGAGATAGTAAAACTGATATAAACCCAAGCTTAATACCAATAATCGTGAACATAATAAGGAACGAAGCTCCAATAATGACATCCGGGCTAACGATTAATACGTTATTAAACGCCAGAAGTAAATTCTTGTTCCGTCTTCTGCGAACATTCATAATCGCTAATGCGCCAAATACGGCTATTATCGTTGAAATCGCGGCAGACAATAAAGCAATAATCAGCGTATTAATAACAATAATGATTAACCGGGTATCTTGAAAAACTTCTTTATACCACTGGAGTGTGAAACCTTCGAAGCCATGCATCTTTCCTCCACTGTTAAAGGAATAGACGAGCAAGTACAAGATAGGTGCATAAAGAATCGCAAATATGAATACCAAGTAAACCTTACCTACAAGTCTTTTTCGTTTCATATTACTTCACCTTCTCTCTACCGCCAGTAACGACCATGATGATCACCATTGCGATAATCAGGAACACGGCAATCGTAGAACCCATTCCCCAGTCCTGAGTGACAAGGAAATGTTGCTCTATAGCAGTACCTAAAGTAATAACTCGATTTCCGGCCACAAGCCGTGTAATCATGAAGAGTGAGAGAGCAGGTATGAATACTGCCTGACAACCTGTCTTTACCCCATCTAAAGTTAACGGAAAAATAACCCGTCTAAATGTCGTCCATGCGGACGCCCCAAGGTCACGCGAAGCATCCACCAATCTTGGATTAAGCTCTTCAAGTGCATTGAAGATCGGCAATACCATGAAAGGGATGAAAATATAAACAGCCACAAATAAAAAGCTGAAATCGGTAAACAAAATTTGTTTTGTTCCAATTCCTACAAACTCCAAGAAAGAGTTAGCTACGCCATATGTACCGAAGATCCCAAGAAAAGCATATGCTTTTAGGAGTAAATTGATCCATGTCGGCAAAATAATGAGTAGCAGCCACAACTGTTTATGCTTTGTTTTAGTCAGCAAATATGCAGTCGGATAGGCAATCAACAAGGAGAAAATAGTAATCAAAAAAGCATACCAGAACGAATTGAATGTCATCTTCATGTAAACAGGAGTAAAGAACTTTGCATAATTACTAAGCGTAAAGCTACCTTCTACATCAAAAAAAGAATAATACAAGATCATTAACATCGGAGCAACTACAAAAAGCAAGATCCAGAACGTATACGGAATCAGATACAGATTACGTGATTTATTCTGCATGGCTGCTGACCTCTTCATACGCTTCCAATCTCTTGTCAAACTCCTCTTCTGTTTCCCCGAAACGCATTACGTGGATAGCTTCAGGCTCAAAATATAACCCAATTTCGCTTCCAACCTCTGCCTTTTTGGTCGAGTGAACTAGCCATTCATTGCCTATTGCATCGTAGCAGCTAATTTCATAATGCACACCACGGAATAATTGTGTATCAACCCGAACCTGAATTTTACCTTCACCAGCCGGGCTGATCTCCAGATCCTCTGGACGAATCACAACCTCAACAGGTTCATTCTTACCTAAACCGCCATCGACACACTGATATTGTTTGCCAGCGAATTCGACTAGATAATCCTCAATCATAAGTCCAGGAACAATATTAGATTCTCCAATGAAATCGGCTACGAAACGGTTAATCGGCTCATCATATATATCTATTGGAGTTCCACTTTGCTGAATCTTGCCTTTGTTTAAGACAAAAATCTCATCTGACAAGGCTAGTGCTTCCTCCTGATCATGTGTGACAAAAATAAACGTAATTCCAAGGCGCCGCTGCAATTCACGTAGTTCATATTGCATTTCTGTCCGCAGCTTCAAATCGAGGGCTGATAACGGTTCATCGAGTAGAAGAATCTCAGGCTCATTGACAATCGCTCTGGCAATCGCAACCCTTTGCCTTTGACCACCTGACATTTCCCTAACTTCTCTCGTCTCGTATCCTACCAGGTTGACGAAACGAAGTGCTTCTTTGACTTTCTCTTCGATTATAGAATTTTTGAGCTTCTTGATCCGTAGACCAAAGGCAACATTCTCAAAAACATTCAAATGCGGGAATAAAGCATAATCCTGAAAAACTGTATTCACCTGCCGCTCATTAGCGGGTACATGATTAATTTTTTGACCTTTAAAATAAATGTTTCCTTCTGATGGTTCAATAAACCCAGCAATCATTCGAAGAATCGTTGTTTTTCCACAGCCAGACGGACCTAGAAGTGTATAGAATTTGCCTCGCTGAATTTCAAAGCTGACATTATTCAATACAGTCGTATCGTCATCATATCTCTGGCTCACGCTATCAAAGCGGATAATCATATCGTCTTTCATTAGAACCTCCTTGGAAACGCTCGTAGGAATTCCCTCATATTATATCTCAGTTCTATATTATAACTTAAATCGACAGCATGGGAAGTGAATTAGTTGTATTACTAATTTTCCCACAATAATAGCTAAATAATTTAAATAAACAAAAGAAACCTCTCCTTTTGGTTTATTGGTTACTCGACACTTCCAATTTACCAAGGAAAGGTTTCTTTTTATTTGAAGAAAAATGAAAATGGGGTGTCCATCTTTTATAGATTTCCCTTCATCCTTCTGTGGTTATTTCAGTTCAATTAAAATTGTTTAGCTGCTTCAGTTGCTGATTCTAGACCACTCTGGATAATTGATGCAGCTTGATCAGGAAGTTGATTATGACCTTCTACGATAATCTTAGTCACATCGTTGATTCCGAATAATGCTAGGTTACGAGCTACAAAGTTTACAGCCATCTCATTAGCCTGTGCTTCTCCTACTGAATAAATGCCGCCGCTTGCGTTAAGCAACATCACTTTTTTGTCGCCAGCAATCCCTACAGGACCTTGTGCTGTATATTTGAACGTCTTACCAGCTTGGTTCAAATAGTCGAAGTAAGTGTGAAGAACAGCTGGAACAGTCATGTTCCAAAGTGGGAAGCCAATTACGATCTTGTCAGCTGCAAGGAACTGATCAATGTAATGATTCGCAATATCAGCTAGCCCTTTCTCGTCTGCTTGAAGCTCATAACCATTAGCTGCTTTGAAAATACCGTTAATCATTGTAGCGTTCATATATGGTAAGTTCTCATTGAACAAGTCTAATTCAATAATTTGATCCTCAGCATGAGTTGCTTTGTAGCTTTCTGTGAAAGCACTATAGAGCTTAACACTCACGGAATCCTCGATTGAACGGTCGTTTGCTTTAATAAATAATACTGTAGACATTGTTGTTCCCCCTGTTGTTTGAATGTAATTTCATGATGTCATTTCAAGAGAAATCAATAAATTGTAACCACGTAAAGCAAGTTATTATGTTTTAGTCATCCTCTGAAATCATATTATGAGGATACACACTATTTATCGATATGTCAAGTTAAGTGTCTATAAAAAACAGTCGCTATTGTCTATTACTACTATAAAATTGGTATGAAAACACCTTATTTATCAACATAATTTGCTGATTCGAATTAATGAGTGTATATTATAATGAGATTGCTCAATAAGTGAATGAAAGATAATTACTTTCACCCAATAAAGTTTGAATTCAGACTTTTTAGCGAAAAAAATCTGGGAGGTCATTCATATGTTCACTAGTTCCGATAAACCGGCAGCTATAGATTTAGTTCATGTATTAATACGTTCAACCCACTATATTCAAAGAGAATTTGATACCCAGTTGTCTGCTATTAACATGCCGTATCAAATCACGGGTCCTAGGTTGCGCGTACTTTCCGTTGTTTCAGAATCAGGTAAAATTCGCATGAATGAATTAGCAGCTAGGCTAGGAATTAAGGCTCGTACACTAACCGATTTTGTCGATGCACTTGAACAAGAAAACCTTCTTATTCGTGTCCCTGATCCAACAGATCGTCGAGCCATTCTCATACAACTCACAGAACTCGCAGAAACAAGCATAAATCAAGTTCTTACTCTCCAGGCACAAATCGCTGAGAAATTATTGGGTAATCTATCACTTGAGCAGCGCAAACAGTTCTTTGACCTTCTGTTACAGCTAATAGAAGATAAAGATATTTCTAGTCCATGTGATGAAGATTTAAAATAACATCGAATTCATACACCAAAATCCTGATCAATCAATCACTTGATTTCATCAGGATTTTTTATTTTTTATGAATCAATTTCATAACTCATTGAAACCATTAAATTGAAACTATATATAGACAAATTAAACCGTTTTGATCTATATATACTTCCGATTGAAGCAGCTAAAGGTATTATGAAATTGATTCTTTATATAAAAAGATTAAACAAAGATTGATCTACAAAGCTTAACTTGGTAAAATTAGCAAAATCATTTAGGAGGTCGCTTATGATTACATATCCGTTTTTAAAAGAAGAAGCAATAATAGGAGTAACAGTCCCCTCCTCTGGGGTAAATGCTGAATTACATGATTTGTTGAAACTTGCATGTAACCGTTTGAAGCTTAAAGGATTCGACGTTATTTGTGGTGAAACGGTATGGACGCAAGATAAGGCAAAGTCAGCGCCAGCCAAATTACGTGCTAATGAATTTAATCAGATGATGCGGGATGATACAATCGATATTATTATTCCACCTTGGGGTGGAGAATTGTTAATTGAGATCCTTGAATACATTGATTTTGAACATTTAAAGAGCAAGTGGATCTTAGGTTATTCAGATATAAGCGTATTGTTATTAGCAATCACGTTAAAAACAGGCATTGCAACTGCTCATGGAACGAATCTTATTGATTTAAGAGGAGAATATTCGGATGATACAACAGCCATGTGGCAATCGGTCTTATCCAATAAAACTGGTGAATCCATACTCCAACAATCATCCAGACAATATCAGAAGGAATGGAACCATG
Organism: Paenibacillus sp. P5_B5; assembly: GCF_056400365.1. Taxonomy (NCBI): domain Bacteria; kingdom Bacillati; phylum Bacillota; class Bacilli; order Caryophanales; family Paenibacillaceae; genus Paenibacillus; species Paenibacillus sp. P5_B5. Next base: position 51,071 of record NZ_JBFULK010000001.1, on the reverse strand, counting down.
CTGACTCATCACCATGCGTATTCCATTTAACAGAAGAAACCTATTGGAGAACTGTTTCAAATATGAATGTGACCATTCAAGGTCGCTTGCTTGGTGGATGTATTGATGTGATAAGACATTTAATTGGTACCCCATTCGGTGACTTACAGCATTTTCACAAATATTACATCAATCATGAACCTATCGTGTGGTATTTAGAGAATTGTGAACTCTCAACAACAGATTTACGTAGATCATTAGTTCAAATGAAGTTAGCAGGATGGTTCGACAATTGCTCAGGAATTATGTTTGGTAGAAGTAGTGCTAATCAGCCTGTTGAGAACTACACAGTCGAAGATGTTTATATAGAACTTTCAGAGGAACTGCAAATACCAATTATCTATGATATTGATTGTGGTCATGTTCCACCACAGATGACTTTCATAAATGGGGCGTATGCTGAAATCGAAGTAGAAGATGGCAAAGGAACTGTAAAGCAATATTTTAAATAATAGTTACACATTGCACTATTCACTAACTCATACAAGGAAAATATCGAGGAACGTCAAAAAGACAGCCATTAAGTTGTCTTGCTGACGTTTTTTTGTTGCCATAGCTACTGCCGATTATAAGCAAGTATTCGAGAATAGATGGTTTTTTATCGGTTTTTATTTTATCGTAGTCCTCAATGACTATCTCATGAACTGTAAAAGTAGGCTTTCGCTTGTATGCTTACTAATTTTTTCATAAATGTTGTAACGAATGATATATATACAAGTCTTATATATGTTAAGGAGGTGAGAATGTGACAGATTTCGAGGATATATACAATCAATATTTCAAAGATATTTATAGATTTGTATTGTCGTTAAGCAGAGATACAGCAGTAGCTGAAGAAATAACACAGGAAACATTTTTTAAAGCATTAAACAACATTAATAAGTTCAAAGGTAATTGTAAAATCAATGTTTGGCTCTGCCAGATCGCCAAGAATACATACTTCACCTATCTGGATAAGCAGAAGCGGTTTACCACTCATGATACAACGGAAACAACAAGTGAGAACCGTATCGAAGATTCGCTATTGAATAAGGAAGAGATATTCCGTATTCATAAGGCCTTACATGGCTTAGAGGAGCCTTATAAAGAAGTGTTTACTTTAAGGGTATTCGGAGAACTACCCTTTGCCCAAATAAGCGAGATATTCGGCAAAACCGAAAGCTGGTCAAGAGTTACATTCCACAGGGCCAAACGAAAAGTACAATATCTACTTAAGGAGGAACCGTATAATGGGTAAAATTTCATGTGAAATCATTAAAGATTTACTACCCTTGTATCATGACGAGGTGTGCAGTCAGGATAGTGTCGCAATGGTTGAAGAGCATCTTGCAGTATGCAATAACTGCCAATTGGAGTTAATCAAAATCAAATCAACTATTAGCTTACCAAATGAAATTGTCGTAAAAAATCATAGTGATGGGAATGCAATTAAAGGTATATCCGTTTCATGGAGTCATTCCAAAGTAAAGGCATTTGTCAAAGGACTAATCGTTGCTACACTATTGTCCATTACCGTATTTGGGGGTTATGTGGGTCTATTTAAATGGAATTTGATGAAAGTATCTGCTGACGTTGTTAAAATTACCGATGTAAGCAGATTATCAGATGGCAGTATCGCTTATCATATAAAGTTGACAGACGGTTATAACTTAAACAGAATAAAATATGAAATGGATGAAAATGGAATTTTCTATCTAACACCTACTCGTCCAATTGTCAGATCGAAGGCAAAAGTCGATGTTGGTCTTCATAATATGTATTTCACATTTGGTAAAATTGAAAATAATGTCTATCATGATAAATATGGCAGTGAGACGAAGATTAAAGCATTATATTTCAGAACTGCAGACAACGATATTCTAATCTGGAAAGAAGGAATGGATTTACCAACTGCAAATGCTCAAGTTGAAGCTATGTTCACTGAAAAGACAAACTAGTGTAATAGGGATTCTGACATCGATTCAAATTTCTTAATCCCGAAATTTATCAACCGATAATTATATATAACTTGATATTGAAAAAACGAGTCTTTATACACTTGTGTGTATAGAGACTCGTTTTTATATACTTATGTGTGTGTTGCGGCTACTACCAAACACTACCTACCCTTAACCACACTTGCTATATCCGCAAGTTGTACAGCTCTTGCAGCCCTCGGTATTGACAAGGGAAGCAGATCCACAGCCTGGGCAAAGATCAAGTGATGTCGGTGTAGATGCACTGTAGTCTACAGAAACAGCCGAAGCTGATGTGTTATTTAAACCGTTTGGTCCAGAAGCAGTCGGTGCCATTTCTTTGGTTGCGGACAAATAAGCTTCCGCATTGTCTGTATAAGCTTCTTCATGTAGCTCAAGTGCCTTAGCAACTGCGTCAGCAATCGATTCGACTCGGTTAGCGCCAAATCCGATCGCTCCTGAACCGCCGATGCCCTTGAGGTGCTTAACAAGCAAGCTTACTTTATTACCATGATCGCCATAGCGTAGGAATAGGGAGCATACGCGACCAAGTGCTTCGGACATTGCGAATACGTCTGATCCTGCCTTACCTACGTTCAGGAATATTTCACTTGGTGTTCCGTTCATATCATTGATGGTGATATAAGCCATACCAAATGGTGTATTAATCTTATAGGTCGCACCTTGAAGAATCTGTGGACGACGCTTGTATTCTTTATCGAACACTTTCTCCACTTCAGGGGCAACATTCACGTTCAGAGATTGATTCAGGTCAGCAATTGCAGAAGCATCAACTTCTGGTTTAGCCGCTACTGCTTCACTCTTCTTCTCGTCTTTCTTATCGCTTGTGGAGAGAACTTGAACATCACGACTACCATCACGGTAGATTGTTACACCTTTACAACCAAGCTCGAATGCTAGCTCATATAAACGTGCTGTCTCTTCTACTGTAAAGTCAGCAGGACAATTCGCTGTTTTGGAAATGGATGAATCAACCCAGCGCTGAATAACAGCTTGCACACGGATATGATCTTCAGCAGCTAAGTCCATTGCTGTTACGAAGTAATCAGGTAGCTCTTTACCTGGATTTGCTTCTGTCCATTCTTGAGCGATTGGTACATATTGCTTGTCGAAGCCAAGACGGCTCTGACGGAAATATTCAAATGCAAAATAAGGTTCAATACCAGTTGAAGTACCCACCATTGTACCCGTACTGCCTGTTGGTGCTTGTGTAATAACTGTTACATTACGCATACCATTCTTCTTGATAGCAGCGTCTACCTCTGGATAGACCTCAACGATATTTTTCATAAAACCACTTTGCAAGAATTTATCTTCTATATAATGAGGGAATGAACCCTTCTCACCTGCAGTTTCAGCAGAAGCGATATAAGCTTCTTTAGCCATAAATCCATATAACTTATCTAAAAATACCATTGATTCAGGCGAACCATAACGAATTTCTAGTTTAATCATCAGCTCAGCAAGACCCATCGTTCCAAGCCCAACGCGGCGCTCACCTTGTTGATTTATCCGATTTTCTTCAAAATGATATGGCGTTTTATCGATAACGTTATCTAAGAAACGCACGGAATAACGAACAACCTTACCGAGGTCTTTCCAATCCACTTCATGATTCTTCGCATCATAGAATTTAGATAGATTAATCGCAGATAAATTACATACACCCCAAGCTGGCAATCCCTGCTCACCGCATGGATTCGTACAAATAATAGGGTTATAGTACCACGAGTTCGACATTTGGTTGTAGTATTCCATGAATACCACACCTGGCTCCGCAGATTTCCATGCAGATTCAATAATCGTCTGCCATACATCGCGAGCTCTTACTGTACGATAATGCTTGACCTCTTTACCCATGGCTTTCCAAGCATCCATATTGCCATCCCAATTATCGTTATAATCAGGATCTGTAGTGTCTGGGAACACCAAATCCCAATCAAGATCTTCTTTGACAGCCTTCATGAATCCATTGCTCACGCAAACAGATAAATTGGCATTCGTAATTTGACCCATTGATTGCTTAACGGTGATAAAATCAACCACATCTGGGTGCCAATCATTCATCATGAGCATAAGTGCACCACGACGGCTGCCACCTTGCTCAATTAGACCTGTTGTATAAGAAAATAAGCCACCCCAAGATACAGCACCGGAGGATGAGCCGTTAACACCTTTAACAATAGAGCGACGAGGACGAAGAGAAGATAAGTTAATCCCTACACCGCCACCGCGTGACATAATTTCGGTCATTTCAGATAACGTACTCATGATACCGCCACGAGAATCGTGAGGGGATGGAATAACGTAACAGTTGAATAAAGTTAATTCATCACTTGCATCTGCACCAGCGGCAATACGACCACCTGGTACAAGCTTCCAATCATTAAGTATATATTTGAATTTATCCGACCACTCTTGTTTCTTCTCTGGGGTTGCTTCAACAGAAGCCATAGCACCTGCTAAACGATCCCACAGTTGTTCTGGTGTCTGTTCAATGTTTAAAGTCAGTTTCTCAATATTTGATTCAACGATATCGCCTGAACGTAGTTGTATAGTAACTTGTTTGCCCTTGCGATCGATTACTTCCCCGACTTCTTTAGCCGGAAACTTCGGATCGTCTTTGGTCAAAACGAGTACAGTATCTCCTACTTTCGTGTTGTTTGTGTCCGCATCTTTCAGTGCATATCGATCCAAAAATATCTTCTCGCTTAATCCATTCAACCGCTTCAACTGCGTTGTTTCCAAAACACAACACCCTCTCAATAAAAATACAAGAACAACAATATAGCATAAGTACAATAGCTTTGCAAAGCTAAGTTATGTAAATAATCACTACATATTGTATCCGAAGTAAATTATACAACACTATATATTGTGTTACGAATAAGTAATTGGCTGAATTTACCGAAGCATTAAATGGTATGTCCTATTCTCTTCTTTTTTCTTTAAAATGCTCCCTTTTTCATGATGCCCGTTTGTTGAAAAAGCGACACGCATCGACAGAAATAAGTTGGTTCTAATGAACTATTTCAAAATAACTATTGATCTAACTACCGTCGATTGTGATAATTTTATGTTGAATTACACGAGAAATTCTTTGAGGATTTCTGAGATGATACAGTGATGATTTCTGCAAAAAATCCAATGTTGATTCTGATTTATGATGATTCTAATAACGATATCTATGTTTATTAGTTATTTTTTGCTGTGCAAGTCACGCCTGTTGATGTAAGCTAAATTATAGCATATTTTTAATAATACAGAACATATGTTCGATGTTTGAACGAAGAAAATCCAATGATATTTTATCACGGGGAGTTTAGACAGGAGCAAGACACGTATGATCATTCTCGAACTAGCGGCCAAGGCTAATCTAAAAGTTCAGGAAACTCCTTTTACACTAACTGAGCTACAAGATATAGATGAAGCATTCGTTAGCAGTACCAATGCGGAGATAACTCCTGTCATCAGCATTGATCATAGGCCCGTAGGCACTGGACAACCTGGAACTATCACACGTAAGCTTCAACAATTATTTAATACATATGCGAACTTGAATTCATGACATAAGATGCACAGGATAAGATGTACAGAGATCAAATAGAAACCCCTTGGACAGAACACTAACATAACTTTGGGAGCTTCTTAGTACTAACTTTGTGGCACTGCCTAACCATTAACTGGATAATTTCATGCTAATTTCAGCAAATTCAGCGCTTTTCAGAAAATAGCTGGAATTCCTCCTGTTAAATATAGGATTTTATAATCTAATCAGCTATATCAACAGAAATACAAGGAGGATTTCCTGCTATTCTAATCTAACGCATTGAACTTGAGAAATTATAGGGAGAAAATCCAGTTAATAGTATACTAGTAAGACATCGCACTCAGCAAAGACGTAGCATTCTACACATTAGCATAAATATACACTTATGGGATAAGCAACTCTTATCTATTCGTTTCCATCCACCTAACCGCGTAATCAACCAGATCACGCCCAGGCATCAATAGTCCCTTCGTATTACCAAGCTGTCCTTCACGTACAATTCCTTGATCACGCTGATAATGCTCTCCAATTTGCACAAAATCATCGGAGTCAAACGCTAAATCTTGATATTCCACCCATTTACGTTCACCATCAACAAAGATCGGCGCTGCACTCTTCTCTTTCCGCTTATTCGTATAATTAGCTCGATACTCAGCTAAATGAAGTGAGGTGTTGTTCGCATGTGTAACTCCGAGTAACAATACTGAACCACCTAACTCATATAAACGTCCTAATGGAGAGTCTTCACCTAATGCACCCTCAAGCGGATGATCTTTGGTAAGCTGATCGGCATACTTTCCCTTGGCGGCAAATGATATTTGTGGATGGTAGCTTCGAATAACGCCCGGAACTTCGCGGAAGCAATCGACGATAGCACCCATACTCCAGGTTGGCGTATAAGCTGGGTCGAATGCAGGCATTTCATTCCGAATCGTTTCCCACCAGCTCTCTGGTACTGCAGGGTTCTCCCACATAGATGGATCAGACAGATCTCTACTATGAGTGGGCATCATTAGAGTTCCATTCTCACCTACGCAATCAAGTAACGCTTGAACAACAGCCATAGCTCCACCACACACCCAGCCAAGGGAAGACAAAGATGAGTGAACGAGTAGGACCATTCCTTCTTCGACCCCCAAGGAACGGAGCTGATCACGTAATGTTGATCTTGTGATGGGCTGTTCTCCTGTATTTGCTATCAATTGTTTTATTTTATCTTCTTTATTCATCCGGATCGCTCTCTCCCATTACTTCATACTATCTCTGCCTTATCGGCTTTATCTGCTATCTCCGCTACCTCCGCTATCTCTGCTTTATCTGCGTAAATTCCATTCATCCGTATCATATTTCTCTAGTACAAGCTGTGCAGCAAGCTCACGTTCACGCTCACTTAATTCCCCGTCAATGAGTTCAACATGTAAGCCTTCTGCAATACCTTCCTTAAATGCAGCTTCCACCTGAGGAAGCGATACGGGATCACGATCAAGGTTACGCTGTAGATCATTGATAGCTACTGCTTTGTTCTTGAAGCTGTTCTTCATTCGCTCTGCAACCTTGTCACTCGAAAATTGTAAACAACGGAACAACTGCTCCGTGTCCATATCCAGTAAAATCGAACCATGCTGCAGTAAGACACCTTTGTTTCTAACCTGTGCACTACCCGCTACCTTACGGCCTTCAACAACTAACTCATACCACGACGGTGAATCAAAACAAGCCGCAGACCCAAGCGTAGCATATTGCTTCTGATCCTCTTCTGTAGCTAGTTGCACCATTTCAGCATTCAAACCAAGTTTACGGAATCCTAGTAACAGTCCTTCACTAAGCACTCGATACGCTTCCGTTACACTCGCTGGAATCCCGGGATAATCTTCACGAACAATGATGCTATAGGTAAGCTCCTTGTCGTGAAGCACTGCCCTACCACCAGTAGGCCTACGAACAAATCCAAGTCCTTCCTCTGCTACCCGCTCCAAATCAATTTCTTGAATAGCCTTTTGAAAATATCCAATGGATAATGTTGCTGGATTCCACCCATAGAAACGAACAGTAGGTCCAGAATTCCCCTCACTAATTTCATTTAATATTGCCTCATCAATCGCCATATTGTCAGCAGGCGAACGATCGCCTGTATGAATAAATCGCCATTCAGTCATCTTTATACTTCCTCTCTATATGTGGTCCATAAAAACCAATTTAGTGTGTAGTTCCTCTAGTACTGTATTGTATCACCCTAGTGACTTTCATTCCAGAAAACATCGGGATAGATCATTCCCTGTAAATTGATGGTAGAAGATTAGAATAACAAGACTAAATAATTACGATAATCAATAATACAAGTTATGAAAACCCCTACTTTCGGCAAATACTACAAGAAGCACCGCCAAGAAGAAATGGTTTCACCTTCCCTATAAGACAACATTCACGATCCCCATCGATGTGGAGGCATGTAGTATGAATCCAACAGTCGCACATGAACAAGTTCACCCGGTAAATGACCATTTAAACATACACCTACACAGAGAATGGCTAGATGAACTAACCGAACGTAACCTCAAGGGAGGACCTTGGGATGACTTCACTATGTTCCAACTAGCTTATGAAGCAGAACAAGCATCATTGATTGAGTCTTTTGATGATTTACTATGCTTGCGTCACTTAGATGATTTTAAACCAATGCTCCACCAGATTGATACCGCTAAGAAAGCCCTTCATGGCATGCGGGGGCGTGCGATTCTTGCAGATGAAGTCGGACTAGGCAAAACAATTGAAGCAGGTCTCATTCTCAAAGAATATATGATTCGCGGCCTTGTCCGCAAAGCACTTATCTTAGTTCCAGCATCCCTTGTCTTGCAATGGGTACGAGAGTTGAATTCCAAATTCGGCATTAATGCAACTGCCCAGAAGAAAGAATACATGTGGACATCCTGCGACGTCATTGTGGCTTCGATGGACACCGCTAAACGTGAGCCGCATCGTTCAATCGTACTTGGTATGGAGTATGACATACTCATTATTGACGAAGCACACAAGCTCAAGAATAAGAAAACAACTAACTATCAATTCGTTTGTGAGTTACGCAAAAAATACTGTCTATTACTAACTGCCACGCCAATCCAGAACGATTTACAGGAACTATATAACTTAATAACCGTCCTTAAGCCTGGGCAGCTTGGCGTTCAGTCTTCTTTTCAAGAAAATTATATTGTCGATAAAAGAACTGCGAAGAATGAGGGTACCCTGCAGCAGGAGTTATCTAAAGTCATGATTCGTAATCGGCGGAGTGATGGCAATCTAGAGTTAACCAAACGTTGTGTACGCAATTATTTGCTTACTCTCTCGCCCGATGAGCAAGCTCTCTATGATGGTGTAACGGATTATGTACGTGGTCGTTATGAAGAAAGTAGATCTGATTTAACATCCGTTCTATCACTCGTTACTTTGCAGCGCGAAGTCTGTTCTTCGAGGGATGCAGTGTTTAATACACTCGTCAATCTATCCAAAAAGACACCAGCAGAATCACCCCAAAGCACCAAAATCTGGGGACTTGTAGAGCTAATTCGCAGCATCAAATCAAATACCAAAGCAGACAAAGTGATGGAGATCATTAGCGGAATCGATGATAAAGTCATTATCTTCACTGAATATCGTGCCTCACAGGAATACTTGATGAACTTTCTGAAGCAGCATGATATTGCCGCTGTACCTTATCGCGGAGGCATGAATCGTGGCAAAAAAGACTGGATGATGGATCTGTTCAGAAGTCGCGCTAAGGTGCTAATTGCGACTGAGGCTGGGGGCGAAGGGATTAATCTACAGTTCTGTCATCATATGATTAACTTCGATCTCCCGTGGAATCCAATGCGCGTTGAACAACGAATTGGACGTGTTCACCGACTTGGCCAATTGCATGACGTCAACATCCATAACTTATCAACACAAGGTACCATTGAGGAGCACATTCTACATTTACTACACGAAAAAATAAATATGTTTGAATCTGTCATTGGTGAGCTTGATGTGATCCTAGAGCGATTCGGCAAAAAATCTTCCTTAGAATCCTCTCTATTCAAAATGGCCATGGAATCCAAATCGAATGACGAATTGCGCCGCAATATAGAGAATATTGGGGAGTCATTCAATACGACTGCAACGGAAGTAGAAGAACTCACACAAACTGGCGCTGCATTCAAGCAACTATTATCTGCCTCAGGGCAAAATGTAGAAATGAGGTTATAAGAAAGCTCATGCAAATAACGATGGATGCCAAAACAATTGAGCACTATGTGATGCGTTATTTACGTGTCTTTGATTGCACTATTATTGAGAAAACACCCTATAGTGTGACCGTCAAGCTATCTCCAGAAGCAGACAAAGAGCTTACGAATCGCCCTTACTACTGGAGCTTCGTTGAGCGAACAGATGCGCCGCCAGAGACAATGACGTTCAAATTCGTATTTGAACCGTCCAAAGCGCAGGCGGCTATAGCCCTTAACGCCTCTGCTACGCAAGAGGCGCCTGCACCCGGCACAGCTGACGGATCGGCCGAGAGTATCCTCGGCCGTTACTTCGGCTTCGTGCCGACGCAAGTCATGAGCCGCATTCCGGAGGATGCGCTCACATTCGGCTCGAGCAGACTGGAGCAGATCTTCCGGTCTGCTCGTTCAAGAGGCCGCTTCGCGCGCCTCTTTGAGGAATCGGCTCCGCACACGCCGCATCGCCGCGCCGGAGCAACATCTGGCGCCTACGATACGTGGCTCTGCGTGAACTACAAGGTCGAGCTCGTATGTGACATGAAGCGAAGCGAGCTACACTCGCTTGGCTTCAACCTGACGACCGGAGAGATCCGCGAGAACTTCTATGAATCCCTTCTCTCTCGTAAGCTTACCCCGCGTATTCCCGCGGGTATCATGTTGCCCCATGACCGCTTCCCCCTGCCTAAAGCGGCGACATTACTTGAAGCTCATATGCAGAACAAGCTTCGCAAGTATGACCATTCGTGGGCAGATAGTGCGAATAAACGATTAGAGGATGAAATTGCCCGTATTCATACTTACTACGACGGATTAATCGACAATGCGGATGATGAGAATAAAGAAGCGATTAATCTTCAGCACACCAACCGCCTAGAAGAAATTGATTGGCAATATCGACCGCGAATCGAGCTATTCGTCATCAACTGCGGTTTATTTCATCTGAAGGAAATCCAGCAACCATCATCACTGAATAACTGACCAAAGCCGCTAAAACCTCTTACTAATCCAGATACAGATTGTAACATTCTTTTCACACCAATCCCTATACAATAAACAATACAAATCGAATCTATGAAACAATTTTCATAACCCATAACAAGTAGGTGAGTACAATGTATACCGCTCTTTGGCGCTATAGCGCCATGGCACTCGTAATTAGCATGTCATTGTTTAGCAATCCATTAAGCACATCATCCAAAGCTCAATCAGGGGTTACTAATTCGCCGCACAAGATTACATTTGCAAATGCCAACATAACAAGTAATCCAGATGAATCTCTGGAGAGTAAGATTAAGGAATGGATTGTAACGTTATCGGAGCAAAGTGGCTGGGAGAACTGGAAGCATGCCAAGTGGTCAGTCAATACGCTTGGGCCAGGTACACATGGCTGGATTGTGGAATTAACACAGGGAGAATCAACAGAGGGTTCAAAAGCCAAAGCTATTGGCTATATGATTATCTTAGCCAGTGAAAATGGAGGATACGTATTATCCGAGTATGGTAAGGGCGAGTCGCCGCTTTTTAGTGAACAGACCTTATCGAGTGCTTTATTATGGCAGGGCATCGTGCCAGCGCAATCAGATTCATCCATTCAACTTTCACAATTATCCGATCAGCAATCAGCTGACGCGGCTAAATTAGCTATTAGCTATGATCGGGCCATTACCGCAGACATTCAAGCACAGCGATTCTACTTTGATGCCTTGCACGCACTCTGGAGAATTGAAACAAGCGAGGGAGTTTATTATTTGGATGCGAATACAGGCGAAGAGCTTCCTATAGATCAACTGCCTAATATGAAACAGCTAACAGCCACCTATAACCAGAATAAGTTAGTTGGGAAGCCAGAAACTGTACTAAGGTCTACTTTTGACCCTTATGAGAAGCTCTCTTGGGTAACCGGTCAGCCCTTACCGATTAAGCAATTGACGGATCTGCAGGATGCTTTGCATAACAACTCTAGGGTAACTTTTGTCAGCGATTTATATGAGAATACGCATCATGCACCTGTTCCTGTACTGGGATATTCCAAATGGCAGAACAATGATGAGACCTACTTAATTATTGATCAGAACGGTGAACGTTATATTCCGTTAACGACGGCATTGTCTTTAGGTTTATTTTACCCTTAGGTTTATTTTATCCTTAATTTCTTCTTAGGTTTAACCCAAAGTCCTAATGCCATCGGAATCATGCCAAACCAGCGTGTAAGCCAAGGCTCACGGATTTTATCATTTTCCTTGCTCTTACGAGCTTCTTTTGGTGTACGGATATAAATTGCGACTTCCTTCGAAATATATTTAACCAGATCGTCGCTTTTGGCCATGATTGCATCGTCCTTTCTAAATTAACTTTCGAACTTAGTTTGCCCTGGTACACATCTGTTTAACCTCTACTTGGATAGTAAAAAAGAGGCATCATCCGATCAATGTCATTAAGTTAAGGCGCAGGGCCAAAAATCAAGAACAAGAGCAGGTTATCGAAAAGATAGCCGCTCTTTTTTTGCACCAAAAAGAGAAATAGGACTTGACAAGTAGATGGAAATGTGTGGCGAAGCCCCTTGAAAAACGAGGAGGTTACGCCGATGAATGAGTACGCAAATTCGCTAAAAGAAACACTGACATCCCTCATACGAGAAATGCCAGCCGCACCAGCACCTTATGTCAAAAACCCTGAAAAAGATTTTACACGAAAGAAAAAGCTGCCCTTTGAAACGGTTATGCAACTCCTGATCTCCATGGGGAGCAACAGCATATATAAGGAACTCTTGGAATCGCAGGGCTATGACGCAAACACCGCAACCACTTCTGCTTTTGTCCAACAGAGGAACAAAATCCTGCCGTCTGCTATGGAATTCTTGTTTCACGAATTTACGCAATCGTATACGGATATCAAGGACTACCGAGGGTATCGATTACTTGCCATTGACGGTTCGGATTTGCATATCGCAACGGACTCTACGGACACGGATACCTATTTTCAAAGTCAACCGAACACGAAAGGCTTTAACCTTCTGCATTTGAATGCAGCCTATGACTTATGCAACAGACTTTACGTGGATGCCATTGTTCAGCCGCGAAGGTTGTGCAACGAAGGAAGGGCGCTGGCTGCTATGGTTGACCGTTCCCCCATCAAAGGCAAAACCATTGTTACGGCCGATAGAGGTTATGAAAGTTACAACAATTTCGCGCATATTGCACGCAAAGGGTGGAACTATGTCATACGGGTAAAGGATTTGGATTCCAATGGTATTCTTTCGGGCTTGCGTTTGCCCTCTAGCGGAGCGTTTGATATTGACGTTCATCTGACACTCACCAAAAAACAAACCAAAGAAGTCAAGGCTCATCCCGAGATTTACAAGTTCGTCCCTTCCACGTCTACATTTGATTTTTTGGATTTGCATGAGAACTTGTTTTACCCGATTTCCTTTCGGGTTGTTCGTTTCGTCCTGCCGAGTGGCGCTTATGAAACCGTCATTACGGATCTTTCTGCTGCTAATTTCCCGCCCGACGAAATCAAGTCCATTTATAACATGCGATGGGGCATTGAAACCTCTTTCAGGGCATTAAAATACACGGTCGGCCTGGCGAATTTTCACGCAAAGAAGCAAGAGTCCATCACCCAAGAGATTTTCGCAAGAATGATCATGTACAACTTCGCTGAAATGATGACCTCGCATGTCATCATTTCCCAAATGGATAAACGGCACCCCTACCAAGTCAACTTCACGGTTGCCGTTCATGTTTGTAGACATTTCCTGCGTTCACGGGACGATGAACCCCCGACCGATGTTGAAGCGCTGATTCGCAAAAACATTTTGCCGATTCGACCCATTCGCCCAGGGCAAAAGAATACGCGCAAAATCCGCTCGAAATCATCTGTTAGCTTCGTCTACAGAGTAGCATAATTCGGTTCCCATAAACATTTTTTAAGCGGATATTCCATCCGCTTTGTTTGCTGTACGCTTTTTCCTTGCTTGCACAAAAAAACAAACGGCACAGGGCTTTTTCCCATGCCGTTTCGGATTCCATTTTTACATAATGACATTGCTTTTCGAGGGGGTCATTTTTTTAGGAGGGATTACATGCGAACCATTAAAACTTGGCAGGACGTCTTCGACCTATATAGTGCCAAAACCATCCCCGAATCATTAGTTGAACACGTTGAAGGGTTAACTAAATGTGCTTCCTGGCCATTTTGGATACGAATATGCCTAAAGGCTAAAGCTTGCGACAACATAACATCAATCTTTTTCATAGCAAACGCGATCACTCACTGGGCGTATGTTCGTGTTTTTGATCAAAGGTTCCTTCGTAGGTAGTCAAGGTGAGCTGCCTGTCGGCGTGCTGTGTTAACAGACGGTCCATTGCACATTATCAACTGGGTAGCTGTTTGTGTTGACAGTAATGATCTGCCCGGTTGAGCTAAGCTTTAGCGGGTCTGTAGGTTACCAAGAGGGAACCAACCTTAAGTGTTTTGACGTCCACGAGATGGAATTCCTTCTGCTCATTAAAATTGTCAAACAAATGCTCACCTACGTTGACCACAACCGGGTGCATGACTATCTGATATTCGTCAATAAGATTTGCGTTTGCAAGTGATCGCACGAGCGTTGGACTACCGAAAATAACAATGTCGCCACCGTCACCATTTTTTAGGTCCTTAATTTGCTCTTCTATATTACTGCCGGTCAATTGTTTTGGAGCTTCAAATTCTCCCCATTTTAGCTTGTCGAGCGGGCGGGCGCTTGTTACAACTAGTTTGTGGGCGTTGTTTATCTTATCACCCAGGCTTGAACCTCCATCGTCCCGTTTGGACCCTCGAATAGTCGGCCACTTTCTAGAGAGGTCTTCGTAGGTTCCGCGGCCAAGCAAAATGGTATCAGCTGTCTCGAAAATATTTAATAGATACTGAGAACCTTCCTCAATGCCAGCGCTATTTCTCCAGACTGCCCAGTTGGTTTTGTCCTCGCTTGGGTCGCCAGTGACAACTCCATTAATAGTACTGTGAATGAATAGAATGATTTTACGCATGAACTATCGTCCTTTCTATCTTTGATAATCGTAATTTTGTTTCTCATTTATTTAGACGAAATTAGATTACGATATTCATCGGTGTATTTGTGCAGGAAGCCCAAATCGGGAAAATAATTTTGTATTAATGAAATTTTGGACGTGGTATATTTGCTTGTCCTTTATTTCAATAATGTGAATACCCCAGGGTACCAAGTAGGAGTCTTCACCGCTTGGCACATACTGTGCGAAAGCAGGATAACCCCCATTCGCCGTAATCGGCAAAAACCGGGATCCCTCACAATGCCAGCGTGTAAGCGCAAAAAACTTGAACAAATCGTCTTTGCCGCGTACCCACATTGCGAAAGGCGGCATTGACAGACGGCCTTCCTCATGAAACAACGCTACCAGCGCATTGATATCAAATTGTTCGAAGGCTTCCACATACCGTGATAGCAGCTCACGATCAGGTTCGACATCCATCATGCTAAACTCGTTAGAATGAAGTTTCGCTCGGTCCAACGTTTCTCTGGCTCTTTGCAGGGCGCTGTTAACCGCTGCCGGCGATATTCCTAAAGTTTCTGCGATCTGTTTGGAGGACCATTCGAATACATCCTTCAAAATAAGAACCGCACGTTGACGGGGGGGTAAGATCTGTAAGAGTGTAATAAAACAGAGTTCAAGGG
Source organism: Paenibacillus sp. P5_B5 (assembly GCF_056400365.1). NCBI lineage: Bacteria > Bacillati > Bacillota > Bacilli > Caryophanales > Paenibacillaceae > Paenibacillus > Paenibacillus sp. P5_B5. Next base: position 35,552 of record NZ_JBFULK010000001.1, on the reverse strand, counting down.
TATCTTTGCGAATGAAAATATCTTCCGGACTCCCCGAGAAATCAGGGGCAGGCCAAATCCAAGCTGAGTCGGGAAACTTTTCGCGGAGTTCGACGATGAGTACCGCTGGGTCGGATAGGTCAACGGGACGCGTGCGGCGTTTGGCTTGTCTTAGCTTGTCCAGGCATAAGTTTGATGCAATACGATAAACCCATGTTTTGAATGAGGAATCCTGCCTGAATGAATGCCAACTTTGCCAAACACGAATAAAGGTTTCGTGAACAGCATCGTCTGCGTCATCGATGGATCCTAGCATTCTGTAACAGAACGATGTTAACTCAGGCTTTAAGTTCTCAAATAACTGAAGCTCTAATGCTGTTTCGTTCATCTTGGCCTCCTTTTGACGGGCGAAACACCCTTTTCACACACGCCACAGAACCGATCGTTACCTGAATAATGGGGGGGGGAGGGACTTCCTCACGCATCTCTGAATATAACGGTAGCTTCGTCTACAGAGTAGCATAACTCGGTTCCCATGAACATTTTTTAAGAGGATATTCCATCCGCTTTGTTTGCTGTACGCTTTTTCCTTGCTTGCACAAAAAAACAAACGGCACAGGGCTTTTCCCATGCCGTTTCGGATTCCATTTTTCCCGGTGGTGTCTCTGGGCTTAACTTAATGACATTGATCATCCGATGCCTCTTCATTTCATGCGTAATTTCCTTTTAATCTCTGCCTGATACGATTGATGCAATAAACCGAAGAATATACAGGAATAGATTAATGAAGTTTAAGAACAAATTAAGTGCAGCTAGCGGTACTTCTTCTGGTGAAACACCATTACGATATTGGGAAATATCATAGAGTACCCATCCGCTGAAGATCAGAATGCCACCCACTGACCACACGAGATTAATCGTACCGCCAAAAGGTACAAACATCGAAATTAATCCCATCAGAATTAAGCCAATTGTTGCAGCCATTAAGAATCCTAGCAAGAAGCTGAAATCCTTCTGACTACGTGCAGCATAGAACGCGAGCGATCCAAAAATAACAGCTGTTGCAATAAATGCACCCGATACTAAATTGGCTCCAATTATGCTTCCATATCCTTCAATGACTGGATATAACGTTACGCCCGTTACCGCTGTGAAAATAAATACGAACGGATAACTAATATGTTTTTTGCGGAATCTAATAACAAAAGCGGCTATTAGCATACCAATCTCAATGACAATAAAGAGTGGAACCATTTCGACTGGAATAAATAAAGCACCTACCAGCGTTCCAAAGAAACATACTAACAGCGAAATTGAAAACATACGAAGAATGTGCGCCAAGCTTCCTGGTACCGTATACGTTCCTGCGTGTTGTTGATTTATTTCCATGTAATCATCTCCTCCATTATTAAATTTATATGATTGTACTTGCTGTCCATTCATTAAATGATTGGATAATTATCCTAAGAACCGCAGAATATTTAAGTTTCCTAGAATAGCTTCTATGAATTATACCATATTTATACATATAGTACATCCCTATCATATGGTTTATAGGTTGATACTTGAATGTGATTTATATGTGATTCGACATAAAATGTGATTTTTATCTCGATTTATTATATAATTGCATCTTGTGATTAAATAAGGAGGGATAGAATGGAATCTCAAGGTGTTACTAAAGATGAGCTTAATTTGTTACTTTCCAATTCGAGTACAGAACCATTAAAGGATCATAATAAGCAAGAGAACACGCAAGAAACTGGATTTCTGCCACGAGCTAATCGCGCAAGAAAAATGAAGAAACCCAGTTTATTCAACAAACTATTTAAATAATGCATCCATTATTCAATCCTCATTATATCCGCGAGCTTGATCCAATCCCAATCATCACCCGTTTGCACTCTAACCCGCTTCAATTGTTCATCTATTCTTGTCACAATTCCAGTGATCTCAAGATCCTCAAATCTGTCAAATAGCACTAGCTTAACCTCACTCTGATCCACATAGGACTCCATCAGTGAGCGTGAAATCAATTCAAGCTGCTGCTCATCTAACTCCGGTTTCATTCTATTGTTCCTGGAATCACGATGCCTCCGAATTTCTATAGCATGTTCAGGTAACATCATCCGTGATGACTCAAACAGTCCATTTCCCTCAAGCTTCTTTCCCATCGTCACCAACTCCTTGTAAAGATATCAGATTTAGATCGATCCGTCTTCTGCCATGCCAGTATGTTCTCTACCCTAAATGTTCGCGGAGCCCCCGACAGCAAGCACTTTGCATGAACGACTCCGTCCTTTATACGCTGTACATATATATGCCGCTGCGACAACGCACCCGTTCGGTCCATATAAATAATTTCTACCGTGCTCCCCACATATTTATTCGGCATAAACATCACCTCAAATACGGATATACGTTCTTATTTGATTATTATATGCAAACATACGTTCGCTATGCAACAAGAAAAAGACCCCATAACCAAACCGATTATACTATGGTAAACTATTCTAATTAAAGTTAAGGGTTTACTTATCATTCGGATTGGAAGTGGTAGTGTGTTTCCTATAATAGAAACTGAACGACTGATATTAAGAGAGCTAACCGAAGAAGATGCTGAAGGTATATTTGCTTGTTTTTCGAACGAGGAAGTAACACGTTATTATGGACAAGAAACTTTTGAAAATATCGAGCAAGCGAGGCATTTAGTTGTTTTATTTGCAATGAACTATAAGGATAAAAGGGGGATTAGATGGGGTATCGAAAGAAAAGGTACCACAGGCATCATTGGAACCATCGGGTTTAATGCTTGGGTACCTAGACATAAACGTGCCGAAATAGGCTATGAAATCCATCCCCTACATTGGCGCAAAGGCTATGCATCGGAAGTAGTGTCCGCCATTGTATCTTACGGCTTTGAGAATCTGGACTTAACTCGTATTGGTGCTGTAGTCTTTACCGAGAATGAAGCTTCTAATGAATTATTAATCAAAATCGGTTTTCAGCAAGAAGGCGTTCTAAGAGATTACATCTATCAGAACGGTGTGGCACATGATACCAATGTTTACTCCATCCTTAAGTCAGAATAGTTATGTAGATCTCGCCTTACATTTTCCATTGAAGTCAAATAGCCCTACTTATTTATTCAATATATACTTAGCTAATATTTTCTGGACATCATATACATTCGTGTCTTTCTTGAACTCCTTCTTGATTGCCGGCTCATGCGCGCTTGACACCCATATTTTCAATTCAGCATCCATATCAAAATGTCCAGCCGTTTCAATACTAAAATGAGAAATACTCTTATAAGGAATCGAGTGATAATCCATTTTCTTGCCGGTAATCCCTTGCTTATCGATGAGAATCATTCGTTTATCCGTAAAAATAATCAAATCGCGGATGATCTTAAAAGCTCGAACCACCTGTTCGCCCTCAATCAGGATCGGAGCTAGTTCCTTATATATTTCCTTCGGATCTAATTCAGAAGCATTACCAAGTAAACCATCGAATATCCCCACAACCAATCATCTCCTTAAATAGAAACTGATGGTATTATTATTATTCAACTTACTCAATATTCCTCCAGTAACAGTTCTTACTCTTAGGATTACATTTAATTCCGACAATAGTTATCTTATTTTGTAGTTCATAGGTAATAAAGGATTATGAGGAAATAGGTCGAATATACTCTATTCAAGAGTATACATTCTACAAACCGAGAGGATTGATGAATTTGGAGAATTTCCCTGAAGTTATTAAAACACTTGCTAAACGTGTTCAGAAAATTAAAGATAGTATATTGACAGAAGAAGCAACCAAAACTTCCGTAATTATGCCATTCTTCCAGGCACTTAATTATGATATTTTTAATCCAGAAGAGTTTGTTCCGGAATATACTGCTGATGTAGGTATTAAAAAGGGCGAAAAAGTTGACTATGCTATAATGCAAGATGGAAACCCAATTATATTAATCGAAGCAAAATCAATTCAGGAAGCTTTAACAAAACACGATTCACAATTGTTCCGTTATTTTGGTACAACAAAGGCTAAATTTGCAATTCTCACAAATGGAATCATCTATCGTTTTTATACAGATCTTGAAGAGCAAAATAAAATGGATACAATCCCATTCTTTGAACTTAATCTATTAGATATTCGTGACAATCAAATAATCGAACTCTATAAATTTTGTAAGAATAATTTCAATGTCGATAATATCTTCAATACAGCTTCTGAATTAAAGTACACAAACGAAGTAAAACAATTCCTAAGAAATCAATGGGAGACTCCAACAGATGATTTCATTTCCTTCATCATCTCAGATGTTTATCAAGGAAAGAAGACGAAACAAGTAATAGAAAAATTTAGCATCGTTGTAAAACGGGCTCTAAAGGAATTCGTTAACGACACTGTAAATGATAAGCTTAAAGCAGCATTAGCTAACACAGAAGAAACAATAGTGGCGCGAGCAGAGATTGCAACAGCTTCCGTAGCTGATAATAAATCAGATGAGCATCAAATCATCACTACAGAAGAGGAAATTGAAGGTTATGTTACGATTAAATTGATGCTTAAAGAAGTCATCGATCCAAACAGAATTTATTATCGAGATAATTCAAGTTATTTCAATATTCTAGTTGATGATAGTATTCGAAAGTGGATTTGTCGTCTTGGCTTAAATGGAAATACAAAATACATACAATTCAACGATGATACCAAAAGCAGTGTAAATATTGACAAAGTCTCAGATATATTTAATCATAAAGAAAAGATATTCGAAACGGCAAAAAAATTCATATAATTCAATGAATTTATTTTAAAAAGCAGGAGTCTCTAGGCTTCTGCTTTTACTTATTATGTTTTAGTTCATCAAAGATCAAATAGCACTACTTATTTATTTCAATACATGCTTAGCTAAGATCTTCTGGACATCGTATACGTTCGTGTCTTTTTTGAATTCCTTCGTGATTGTCGGCTCATGCGCGCTTGATATCCATATTTTCAATTCAGCATCCATATCAAAATGTCCAGCTGTTTCGATACTAAAATGAGAGATACTCTTGTATGGAATCGAGTGATAATCCATTTTTTTGCCGGAAATTCCTTGCTTATCGATAAGGATCAATCGTTTATCCGTAAAAATAATCAAGTCGCGGATGATCTTAAAAGCTCGATCCACCTGTTCACCCTCAATCAGGATCGGAGCTAATTCCTTATACATCTCCTTTGGATCTAATTCAGAAGCATTACCAAGTAAACCATCGAAAATTCCCACAACCAATCATCTCCTTAAAAAGAGCTCAGACTTGTCAAAGCCTAGCCGAATTGTGTTATAATACTTTTTATATAGAAATGTTTACAATGTATGACACTGAACATTCAATATACTAATCTTAATGAATTAGGTGATAGCAATGAATCAAAAACCTCAATATGCAGTATTACTATTCTATAAATTCGTGAATATTCCAGATGCAGAGCAGTTCACGCAAGAGCATTTGGAGTACTGTAATAACCTCGGAGTTAAAGGCCGAATTTTAATTGCCGATGAAGGAATTAACGGTACCCTCTCTGGTACTATAGAACAAACCGAACAATATATGCAAGATTTACGCCAAAACCCTCTATTTACAGACATAGTATTTAAAATAGATGAGGAAGATGGACATGCCTTCAAAAAAATGTTTGTGCGTTACAAAAAAGAATTAGTCACATTCCGTGTGGACAAAGAGCTTGATCCCAATGTGCAAAGCGGTGAACATCTTGCTCCTAAGCAATTTTATGAATATCTGCAACGCGAAGATGTTATCGTCTTGGACGGCAGAACTGATTATGAATTCGATCTCGGTCATTTCCGCGGTGCCATTCGCCCAGACGTAGATAGCTTCAAGGAATTCCCGCAATGGATTAAAGAAAATATGAGTGAATATAAAGATAAACCGATTTTGACCTATTGTACAGGTGGAATCCGCTGTGAAAAACTGAGCAGCTTTATGATTGAAGAAGGTTTCCAGGACGTATATCAGCTCGACGGAGGTATTGTCACGTACGGGAAAGATGAAGAAGTACAAGGAAGGCTGTTCGACGGTAAATGTTACGTCTTTGATGAACGGACTTCAGTGCAAATCAACCATACTGATGAAGATGTTGTCGTAGGTAAATGCCACCACTGCAACAAGCCTGCCGACCGTTACATTAACTGCACACTCGACTCTTGTCATCGCCAACATCTTGCGTGTGATGAATGCGAGACACTGCATAGTGGACATTGTTCAGACGAATGTGCTTCAGAAACAGCAGCTATGCAATCCTCTTCCTTGTAAAGGCTCACTAACCATTCGCTTTAATGAAGTATCCGTCTTTGGATTATGTAAAGCTACTGCTGCTTTCACTATTCGGGACTTGAATCCCTACAATCGCGCCAATTCAGAGCGCATCATCACAAAGACACGATTCCTCGATCTGTGGAATCGTGTCTTTGTAAGTTCAGAACTAAAAAATATCCATGCTCAAATATCGCTCACCAGTATCCGGCGCAATACAGACAACCCTTTTTCCCACACCTAGCTTCTTGGCTACAGTAATCGCTGCGAAGACTGACGCACCCGATGAAGGACCTACTAGAATGCCCTCCAAGCGAGCCAAATCGCGAACCGTCTGCAACGCATCTTCGTCCGCAATCTGAATAATTTCGTCGTAGACATCTCTATTCAGAATAGCGGGCACAAAACCAGGGCTTGTGCCAACGAGCTTATGCGGTCCTGGCTGTCCACCGGACAATACCGGTGATCCTTTGGGCTCTACTACGGCGATATGCAGCTCCGGCAAGTGCTTCCTAAGCTCTTCGCCTGTACCTGTAATCGTCCCGCCTGTGCCCGCTGTAGCAACAAAAGCATCGAGACGGCCTTCCGTTTGCTGCAATATTTCTGGTGCCGTTGTCACACGATGAATATCTGGATTCGCCTGATTCTCGAACTGCTGCGGGATAAAGCTACCCGGGATTTGTGCCTTTAACTCCAAAGCTTTGGCTATGCAGCCAGGCATCCGTTCACTGCTAGGTGTCAGTACCACTTCCGCTCCGTAAGCCTTTAGAATATTGATCCGTTCCTTCGACATATTGTCCGGCATGATTAGAATAGCCCGATAGCCCTTGGCAGCAGCAATCATGGCTAGACCAATACCGGTGTTGCCACTAGTTGGTTCAATGATCGTGCCTCCTGGTGCAAGCACGCCCCGTTTCTCTGCGGTATCGATCAAATTAAAGGCCGCCCGATCCTTCACACTGCCTGAGGGATTGTACATTTCCAGCTTTACATACACTTCGGCTGCCCCTTCTGGCACGATACGATGCAGTCGTACCATCGGTGTTTCGCCAATTAGATCATAAATAGTATTGTAAATCTTCATGTTGAACCTCTCCTCCCAAATCCAGATGCTTCATAATTCGTTTTCTCAGCGCTACAAAATCATCGCCGTTACGGTTACGCGGTCGTGGTATGTCCAAAGTGATTGATTCCACAATCCGGCCTGGACGGGGGCTCATCACGTAGATGGTATCAGCCAAATAAATAGCCTCATCAATATCATGCGTAATCAGAAGCACTGTCTTACCTGTACCTTCCCACAAAGTAAGCAGCTCATTCTGCATGGAAATCTTAGTAATCGCGTCCAGTGCGCCAAACGGCTCATCGAGCAGCAGCACCTCAGGATCCATCACTAATGCACGGGCGATAGATGCCCGCTGGCGCATACCCCCGGACAACTGATGCGGGTAGTATTTCTGAAATCCACCAAGGCCCACTTTCTCCAGGATTTCATCAACGCGGGATTTGCGTTCTTTGCGAGAAACACCTGCGAGCTCCAAACCAAAACCTACGTTATATTCCACTGTGCGCCACGGGTACAAGGCATGCTCCTGAAAAATCAGCATCCGGCTCGGGTCCGGTTTCATAATGCTTTGTTCATTCGCTGTAACCTTACCATCCGAAGGATGTTCTAGACCGGCGATCATACGCAGTACCGTGCTTTTGCCACAGCCTGAAGGGCCAACAATAGCAGCGAACTCGCCTTGACGGATGGTAATATCCACTTGCTCTAGCACGTTCAATGAACCGAAGTTTTTGGATACGTTGTCTACATAAATCGTCTGCATATTACTCATCTCCTCCTGGCTTGACGTAACGATAACGCAGCAGTCTTCTCTTTAATCCTTCAAGCAGCACTAAATCTAATAGCGCCGCGATCGTCCCGATCACAATAATGCTCATCAGTACGCCTTCCATGTCAGCGACCTCACCGCGCCAACGAGAGTAGAAACCTAAGCCCGCCATTGCACCTCCGACCATTTCTGCTGCGATCAAGGAACGCCAAGCATTTCCGAAGGCAACCTGTGCCCCGGTAATAAATGCAGGCAACGACTCTGGAGCGAACACCTTTGCTAGCAGCTGTCTGCGGTTCGCACCCATCACCCGAGCTAGCTCCAGATGTGTACGATTTACACCCTCCGTTGCATTTAATACGGAGAGCGCCATAGGGAAGAAACTAGCTATAATAATGACAGTAATAATTGTTTTATTGCCAAAACCTAATAGGATAACGAAGAATGGCACCCATGTAATTGGGGGAATCGCCTGTAGAATCGAAATGAGACTCCGCAAGTATACGGCAAAACTTTTCGATATGCCCCCGATCAGACCGAGTAGCGCACCGAATAGGCATGCAAGTGGATATCCCCACAGCAGCCGAATTAAACTGTCCCCAATATGATCTCGGAATTCAGGATCTTGAATACTACTGAGTAATCGGACAAATACATCAGGCACATCCGGTAGCAGGAAGGACGGCAGAAAGAATGCCGTAATTTGCCAAACAGCAAGAAGGCTCCCTACTGCAAGCAGATAGGGAAGCACTTTTTGCCAGAAGGAGTCCGATTTCGGTTTAGTCCGTGGCATTTTTGTGTAGGATAGATTCACCGCAAACTCTCCTTTTTTATAAATGGTATCGTTACTCGTATAGAAGTGATAGGATTGCTCGTTACTTCTTCTGTTTATCCTGCCAGCTTAAGTCGATAATATCGTCGACCTTCACTACTTTTTCCAAGACACCCTGTTCTTTCATCATGTCGGATATTTCCTGCATGCGGGTAATCTGATCTGGCGTAATATCCCAGTTGAACACTTGGGTTTCGATTGCCTGCCTAATGACGTCCACAGATTCCACAGTGCCACCATGATGCGATTCCATCTTATCGGAGTCCACAAAATGCTTCATGATCAGACTTGCCGATTTCTTCGGATCCTGCTGAAGCATCTCAATTGCTTCTTTCTGAGCATCCAGCAGCTGGTTGACCGCATCTCGGTTATTCTTTAGATTCTCATCCGTCGTAATAACGACCATACAAGGGAACGGCCATACTTTGCCGATCTCATAGATTTGCTTCGCACCAAGCGTATGTGTAGCGATACTGTCATACGGTTCAAATACAAATGCTGCATCCACCGCACCAGAAGCGAGTGATTGGATAGCCTGACCTGGATCAACGTACACCATTTGCACATCTTTGCTGGTCAATCCTGCTTCTTTTAATACCACACCATTCAGAACGATATCCGCCGTACTTCCTTGGCCTTGGGAGGCAAGCTTCTTGCCTTTCAACTCTGCTACACTCGCGATCGTGCTGTCGTTTTTCACAAGTACACTATGAAATCCGAGCTGTGCTCCACCGACAACTTTTACTCCAGCACCCTTAGACGCCCATGAAACAGCATTCGTGAATCCGAGCACCCCAGCATCCACTTGCTTACCGACCATCGCTTTAATGAGGTCCGTACCGCTCTTGAACTGCTGCATCTTCACGTTCAATCCATGCTTCTCATACAGCTTCGCCTCATAAGCGAGCATAGCCTGCGCATCATCCATAACATTCATATAGCCAACTACAAAATCTTTCTTAGCTCCACCATTTCCACCTTTAGCTGATTCTCCACTGTTTCCTTGCGTGGCATTACTACCGCAGGCCGTAATCGCCAACAAAGCAATTAACAACAGACCTATCAACAGCCCTCTAACACGTCGGGCACTCTTTACCATTAGTAAATCCCCCTTTACATATAAAACCGATAAGCTTACTTGGATTATAAAAAGGATCGGTTCGAATGTCAACTGATTTTTCTGAAAATTATGATAAAAATTGTTGCATTTGTGCTTTATGGTGTTCTGCACATATTCTAAGGTTACTGCCAAGCTTAATCCTGTAACGCCACTTTACAGCGGAAATTCCTATTGAAATAAAAAATCCCATCTAGCCAACATAGGTTAGCTGATGGGATTATATTTAACATATCTAAAGTAGTCCTTTTCGGTTCAGCACCGTCAAGACACGGTATAAATCATAACTCGCACCATCAGGCTCTAGAAGCAAGCCAGCTTGAACTGCTTTGTCTACTGCTTCCTTGGCCCAATCAGGAACAGGCATTGAGGCTAGGGATTCGAGTTTGGAGAGGCGGGCTTCGAGTGTTTTAATTTGGGATTGCAGCTCGTCAAACATCATTTTCTCCTCTCTTTTTGTATAAGTAATTAAATAATTAGTCGGATCGACATGCGTACCATAACCGAAGTTAGGTGTGCAAGATTGTCTCACTTCATAATGTAAATGTGAGCCTGTACTCTGGCCAGTAGTTCCCTGCTTACCGATTTCATAACCTGTTGTTACTTGTTGTCCAACCTTTACAGAAACACGATCGAGATGAGCATAGATATGTAGGGAATTATTTTGATCTCGAATTGCTACAACATTTCCATACCCACCTAAACCACTACCAGCAGCACCAAGCTTTGTATGCATGACTTCACCAGCGACAAAAGCGTAAATGGGGGATCGGTGTGTTTTGACTAAATCAATCCCTTTATGAAACTCTTGCTGATTGTTGCCAAATGGATCAGAACGAGGCCCATACGGGCTTGAAATTCGATATCCTTCAAATGGATTCATTACTGATCACCCTCTTTGTCTTTGAGAATGGTAATGAGATTTTTGAACGCATTTGGCAAAGGAAGCCCGAGCCGACCGTAATTCTCAACAATTGAAAGCAACTCATTGGCTAAAAAGGCATAAATCACACCATACATGAGAATATCCAAATTTAGCGCAACATCTGCTCGATGGCAGAGAAATACGATGATAATCATGAGCATTTTTTTGATAAGCCCCCAAAAACCCACCTCGCTGCTAAGTCCCTTTTGCTCCTTGATCGACGCTGCTATACCTGTAATATAATCAATAACCATGACGATTAAAAAGAAGCTAAGCAACTCACTCCACCCCCCAAACGCATAAGTTACCACCAAACCAATCGCCCCGATAATCGAATTAAAAATCGGTTGCATTTCCTAACACCTCCAAAAATAAAATAAGCCCTCGAGGGTTCGAGGGCGTAAAAATAGCGCTCACTTGTGTGGCGCTTGTTAAGTAACTGTTCTGTTGATTATTTCAGTCATACATACTTCGATAAAATAAAATTGTAGCCTTGCAAAATTTCCGGCAAATATTCTCAAGATAAATGACTAATTACTTCATAACGTGATTTCTAATTAATTAGTTTTTTATTTCGCTATTATTGTACTAAATATTTTCTGTGTTGTTCACGTTTTCTCTCTTCAGATACTTGGGGGTAGATCTTTGTAGTAGCTGGATCTTCATGTCCTAACAGTTGCTGAACTACTACAATATCAGCACCGTTATTTAAGGTTAAGTTAGCAAATGTGTGTCGCATCGTATGCGGGCTGACTTGTTTTCGTAATCCGGCTTGCTCAGCAATCATGCGAATTTCCCTTTGTATGCACCTCATTGAAAGTCTTCGATAAGGTTTTCGTTCAGTTATAAATAGAAGGCTTTCACTATCCAAACGATTCATCAGATACTTCTTTAGATGGTACATAGCTTTGTATGAAAAATAAATATACTTCGCGTTCTTTATTACCTTTACCAATTACTCGTGTACTTCCATTCTGCCAGTCGATCTCACCGTATTTAGTGCCTGTATTTCAGACAATCTTCCTCCAGTTACATATAGTACCTCGATTAAGGCACGCTGTCTATTTGTCTTGCACGACTCGCGTAGCATCTCAAATTCTTCGATTGTAAGAGCTTTTGGCAACCGCTTTTCCTTCTTTGGAGGCTTGATCTTAATAGTTGGATCACGTTGTATAACTTCTTCAACAATTAGCCAGCTAAAGAATGATTTAAGAATAGATAGCTATGTTGAGAGTGTACCGATCTTTTAGTGTTTGAACTGACCAAGATAAACTCTTATATCAGCAGTAGTAATGCTGTCCGCGCGTTTTTTAACATGTTCAGCAAAAATCCGTAAATATTACTGATATCCATCAAGCGTGGTCTTACTCAATCCCTCTAATTGTTTGCCTGATAGGAATAATTCGATCTTTTTTCTAATAAATCATGATGATTGGTTTGCTCATCTGATTTCTTGATGCTGAATTCAGTGGGAATCTTTGACAACCTTGTCTTAACCTTTGAAATATCAATTTGAGGACAGAGATCATAGACCGCTCTCAGTATGAGAGAGCATAAATTCGCTAGCAGCTTGCATGATATAATTGCTCCTAGATGGTACTTTTATTCATCCCGAGAAATAGAATAAGCAGGCAACTCTCTCGGGAAGTGTTATTGATCGGCTCACGATTTCCGATCTTGCCTGCTAATATTGTATCAAATCATGTGCTGCTAGCGTGCGGAACAGGAACATTTATTCGTATTTTTTCGTGTTAATTTACTGCGCATAGTCATCCTATTGTGCATCAACGTCTAGTAATACCAGTACTTCAGCTTTACAATGCTTAGATACATCATCAATGCTTTATAGCCCATCTTGATTAGATAGTAATAGATTTTGCCCATAGATTGCACCTACTATCAGCTCCCCGTTCGCCCATCTAAACCACCCGCTATTTATTCCTGCCGGGAGCGTACTTTCCTTGTAAGAGATTTGGACATAACCTTCATGTAGATAGCTAATTGTATCCAAAACTATTATTGTTAAGCTTAAAATAAATGTTGTGCATTACTATTACCTCCAAATAACATTCATTTTTCTAGACTCGTCGATAAGACCACTTTCTAGAGCATAACCTACGAGCGAAGCTGATGGTAGCGATGCTACACTATTGCTAGTGTAACCATTGTATGCACTTTCATAGATAGTGATATAAGGCCAACCATAATGGGATACAACTAAGTATGCTCCCTCCGGGGAGAATTTGGCACTATAGGCAGTATTTGTTGGTAATACGCTCGGGTTAGTCATTTTATTAAAGGTGTCCCCGTTTCTTTTATAAATAATGATATAAGGACTGGCCTGCAAAGTAACAACTAAATAATTTCCATCTGGAGAGAACGCTACACCAAAGCTAAGATCTGTTGGTAGAGTACTCGGATTTGCAAGTTTAGTGAAGGTATCTCCACTTCTCTTGTAGATTGTAATGTAAGGTGCATCAAAAAGTACTACTGCCATGTATATTCCATCTGGAGAAAATGATGCATTCATTGCATCACCTGGTGGTAGATTACTCGGATTTGCAAGTTTAGTGAAGGTATCACCACTTCTTTTGTAAATTGTGATAAATGGCGCATGCGAGTGTGCTACTACCAAATAATTTCCATCTGGAGAGAATATCGCACTCTCCGAACCAGTTGGAGGTAAGGTACTTGGATCTGTTAACTTAGTAAATGTATCTCCGCTTCTCTTATAAATAATAATAAATGGTGAATTATAACATGCTACAGCCAAATATACTCCATCTGGAGAAAATGATGCATTTTTTCCGTCATGTGTTGGTAGAGTACTCGGATTTGCAAGTTTAGTGAAGGTATCACCGCTTCTTTTATAAATTGTGATAAATGGCGCAACGGTGTGAGTTACTACTAAATAATTTCCATCTGGAGAAAATGTAGCACTATGTCCAGTTCCTGTCGGTAAGGTGCTCGGGTTTGCTAGTTTAGTAAATGTATCTCCATTTCTTTTGTAAATTGTGATATATGGTGCAAATTCATGTGCTATTGCTAAGTATACTCCATCCGAAGAGAATGTAGCACTATGGCCAGCTCCTGTCGGTAGGGTGCTTGGATCTGCTAGTTTGTTGGATACATCCCTATTTGATAATGCATACATAGGATTACCAGTAACAATATTCTGTTTGAATGTAACAGTTTTTTCAATACTACCTGTTATTTCATACCCCCCTTCACCCTGTAAGATAAAATTTATTCCGTCATATCTAACCGTATAAACTCCATTTAAAGCAAGTACTGGAATAGATCCATTTGCTTTTTTTATCGGCTTAGCGCCTGTACCATTAATATTTAGCGTCGGATTCGCACCACTTGCAGCGTGTACTTTTATAATTGCTCCAAGTCCAGCTACAAGCGATGAAAGTGCTGGACTCAAAGTCAAAGTGTAAGCCGTACTTGTTCCTGATGTCACTCCGTACCCTGGCTGTCTTATATAGTCAGCCAAATGCGAAACAAAATCACTTTGTTTGGCAGCTCCAATTTTTTCTGAGGTGATATTGCCAACTGACTGCTTAAAATCCTCAACCGCCCTGTCAATCTTATCCATATTCTCATTAATCACAGCAATATCTCCCGCTTCATTATCAAGCGGTTTCTTCAAACCTATATTCGGTGTTACATTTGGCATTAATTCCACCTCCGTGTTTTGATATCGCCCCATGTGTAATTTTTCAGCATACCCCAAGTGAATGGTTTCAGTTCTCCCCAAGTGGAGTAGGTGAACGCATACTCAACTGCTAAATGGGCTGGTTTGATTTCTTCAATGGCTGCCTTCAGATCGTCGATGTTAGGCGGAACTCCACGTGTGTCTACAAAAGTAACGGTAAACTTATACTCCCCTGGCTCTTCCGTTACATCAACCGTTCCACCGTCGTATGCTTCAGCGATTGATTTAATCAGACTTACTGTAACCGTACCAATTCCACGTAACTTAGAGGTAATGACGCTTCTTCTTTGCTCAACAGGCTTAGTCTTCTCAGTCTGAATGCCAAGCTCACGCTCCCAGATCTCAAGTCCCCATGTTGCAGTTGGTACGAAGTATTGGTTCAAGATTTCATCCAATGCCTGATACAGCGAGTCCATCTCTGCACCTTGTGCTTGCATAATCGATCGCATCACTCTTGATGTCGCGTAGAAGTCTGGAAGATACGACAGCATTTCATTTCCTCTAGGACTTGCCATGACCAGATCACTCATGGACATTCACCGTTCCTAATACAGCCACTTGTCCTAGCTGCATTTCAATATTGGTATCACTAAGGCCATTAATCGTTAGCTCAGAGAAATCAATGATCGGTGGAATATCTAGTAGAATAGCCGCAATTCTTGTATAGCGAATGAGTCTATCTTTAAAAGCAAGCTGTTTCAAATAATCCTGCGTCCCTTTGGTAATCAAAGCCTTCACTTCTTGAAGTGTTGCATTGTTAGCAAGTGTTAATTTGACCTCGATATTAATCGGCACTTCCTCTGCAGCAGTTACGGTTACTTCTGCTCCAATCGGAGCCATTCCCTCACCAATGCCTGTAACAGGATCAATATAATGCTGTACAGCTTCCACAATTTCTGAGCTTGGCGCACGTTTCTCTGGATCGATGAGGACGACTTTAACTGTTTTCGGACCATTCCATAAGGGGAGAACCTGCACTCCACCAACGCCTGCTATATCAAGTGCCCATTGCATGTAATTTGCTTTATTCCCACTACTGCCAGGACTTCTAACCTTGAGAAGAAATCTTTCGAGCAAAGATTCATCCGATTCAACATCTGCCCCACCAATTGTAGCTACTGCATTATTAACTCCAGTCACGCCTTGTAAAGGTGTTACCATTACATCAATAGATTGGGGTGGAACAAGTCCATTACGTCCTGCCTCGATTGCCCTTACCTGGGCGTTAACACGTCCTGTACTGGTAATCACGACAGGTTCGATTGTTTCAAACTCAACTGACGATGTATTGGTAATCACATCTGCAGGAGTTGCAACTCTTGTTCCTACAGGAATTTGAGACCCAGCAACACCTGTGAATTCCACTTGTCCTACCGCTTTCACTGCTACTCTCCGATTAATACCACGTTCCTCACAGCGCAAATCCAGATAGGCACCAAAGGTTGTACTGGCAAAACCCCGACGCAATACCTCCTGCGCCCAAGTGGCTGCATCCGCAAGCATAAGTGCCGAAGGGGCACTAGAGTCCCAAATAAAACTCCCCTCCGATTGATCAAGATCAGGGGGGAGTACTTTAAGCATTCGCTTCATAATATTGTCTTCTGTCTGTTCCGTTAAATAAGCTGGCAATGTCATTCCCGCCATCACATTTTCACCACACTTCCCTGTATAATTCCTGACTCATCTCGCATATTCTTCACCGCACAAGTGAAGGCGACCCTATCTGCATCCCATTGAAAGCTAAAATCTCCTACACTTTGTGTCCTAGCATCTGCCATCAGACACTCCGTTGTAAGTCTTTTGATCTCGGATTCAACTGCTCCCGTAGGTAAGCTTTGACCAATTAACGTCTCGTATTCTTGCCCATAGTTTCTTGAATAGGCTAGATAGGTATAGCGATTTGACAATATAGCCTTTTTACACCATTCCAGCCACGCATCAGTTCGCTCTGATTCAGCTACCTTACCTGTTGGTGTCAGAACAAATTCACCTAGTCGATAGTCGAACCGCCAGCTTCGTCCGAATTGCACCTCACTTGGTTTCATTTCTAGCTCATTATTCACTACCGAACTATCCATCGGAAAAAGATTCATTATTAGCTTTTCACCACCTTACAAATCACAATCGCATCATTACCACCGTTAATTGGAATCGTGAGCACACGATCACCTGGCTTTAGGCCATTTTTTAGTTCAAGACGAAGTTCATCAATCTCAAAAGCATCAATTGCCATACTTGCATGACCAGTCACTGGCCTTCCTTCGCCATCTCGTAAACCCGTAACTTCACCTGTAACTTGTACCGCTGGAAAATGAGCTTTAACAAGCCACTCTGCAACAAGAAAATCCTGCACTTCATGTTTAAAAGAGTCGAGGACAAGCCCTGTCGCTGTGACTGTCCCTAATTCGGAAGGGATACCCGAGATCGCATTCCCTGCACGTTCAGACATTCGCATATCGAGTAGCGAGGTCAACTGTTTAAAAGGATCCATCCATGAAGTACCTCCTTCTTACATATTCAATACCAGCGAGTTCAAGTGTCATATGCCCTGGATTGCCAAGATCATGACGAACCGAAGTTGCAATTAATTCCATACCTGATAGAACAACTTTATCTCCAGCTCGGATGGTATTAATATCAATTGCTGTGACGGTGAACGTCTCTTGAATGCCAGTCAATACATTGGAAGCAGCTTTACGGGCTTCTGCAACATTGCTGATTTTATCGTCCTGTATGATTTTTTGCAGAGTTCCATACCGGGTTACATCACGTTGTTCAATTGCAATTACGGGTGCTGGCATTTCTTGATCAGAGCTACTACTTAAACTTTTGTCTACACCCAAGACTTTCACCTGTGTTACCACATCTTCGAGCGTTCGTGTCTGTGAAATGTTCTCCACATTCTGCTCAACATCCAGTACCCATACCGTTTCATTACTACCGATCTCGAACAGTTCAAGTCCAGCAGGTGTCATTCGAGGACGATATAGCTTACCGCCTTTGGTAGCCGTTTCTCTTAAATCTGCTTGAATCATGGCATAAATGGACTGCGAACGATACATCGCTCTACCAAGTGGAATTTGTGTATCCGGTATACTGGTAATTGGAATATTCCAATCAGTAGCATACTGCTTGAGTCGATGAGATGCTGTTTGACCAGCAGGCATTAGCTTTTCATCCTCAGATTTAGACAAATAAATCGTCCGATCGTACACCGTGATATTGATATGCTTAAAGCCAGTATTAGAGCTATCACATGACCAAACAACACCTGGATTGAGTAAATAAACCATACGTGTCCCATCAAAATGAATACCCGACACCCGAATCTCCTGTCCTGGAGAAATCATCGGAAAATCTGGTGTTATCACCATTTTGACATTTGAACGATAGGCAATTTCGTCAAGCGATTCCTCAAGCGATAGCTCTTCGATTAGATCACGCATGTAATACTTATTTTGCAAAACAACCTCATATCGATTTCCACCAGAGGTGATCATGACAGCACCAGCTCCCAGCCTATTTGGATCAGGTTAGGGTCAGGACCGATTAGTTTCCTATTTTTCTCATAAATATCCTTATACTTGGCGCTGTTACCTAGCTCTAGCTTGGCTATTTTGGATAATGAATCACCTGATTTGACCTTGTATAGCTTAGTTACAGGCTTCGTATCTGAACGACCTATACTGCCAATGCTTGCTGCTTGCTGTTTCTGATCACCCGCCTGCTCTGCACTTGTTCGCACCTTAACTTCACGCCATGTTCGGCATGTAAGATCAAAATACACATCCCCCGGTTCACCACCCTTGAATGTGCTACTATGAGCCGATACAAATACAAGAACATTCACTTCAGTAGGCGCAATAATAAGTCGAAGTGGCTTCGTACTGCTCATAAAGGAGCTTAGCTGTTGCATCGCTTGCTGAGGATCAGGGATATTCGGATACTTACAATAGCTAGAATCATACACTTTTGGAAAAAAAGAAGAGAAGGATACCTCTCGGATCTTCTCCCCATGAGCAAAATCAATTTCTCCCAGTGATAAGATGTTAACTGTTTCGAGACTTTTCTCTCGTGTAATTTTGACTTCCTCTGGATTGACAGGGAATTGAAACTTCTGACCCGAGGGGTCGATTAGAATAAAATCCATGCTGTCACCCCCTAATAAGCAAGATACTTATTCCGATTATTAAGCGAATTATTAATTTGTGTAACGAACACACTACCAATTCGCATGGCTAGTGCATTTTCATCAACAAGTTCTTCAACTTTCACATTGATGTTTGTCGTACCGCTGAGGTTGACTTCGATTCCGCTATTCGGGTTTCTTGCTGTGATTTGCGGTAATACACCAGCCGCCTCACCAAGATACCCACTAACATTATTTCCTAAATTAAGTGATGGGTTTACACTTGGAAGCTGTTTTTGCGGTGGAATTTCAGGCTTTGGCTTATCTGTTTTCTTGGAGAACCAGCCACCTATTGTACTCCCTAGCCAATCGCCACCTAATCCGCCAGCGATTCCTCCAATTAATCCTCCAATTGCTGTACCAATAACAGGAACCACTGATCCGATCGCTGCTCCTGCAGCCGCTCCTGTTGCTGCGCCAGCCCAGCCACCAGCAGCGCCACCAATTGCTTTATTTCTTTCTTCTCCTGGTTTGGCCGAAGTAATATTCATAATATCCATTCCAATTGATAATGGTCGGAATAACTTAGATGCCACTTTCCCTACTTTAGAGAGTGTTCCAGTTATTTTGGATGGTTTGGAATCGAACATATCTGGTATAGAACCACTGGATCCAGATATGAAGTTATTGGTACCGCTTCTTCTTATAATTTTCCCTGGTGTAGAAGGATTAGTGTTAGTACCTGGTTGGGATGGTGACATTGGTTTTCGAATACTATCTCCGGGGCTGTCTTGATAACTTCTCCGACCAGTTGTAGATTGCATAGTTTTGTTGCTTGTTTGATTGATTGTATTTCTTGTCCGATCAGTCGTTCTGCTAACTGTTTCCTTTGTTCTATCAGTCGTTCTACTGATGGTTTCCTTTGTTCGGCTAACTCTAGTTTTCCTGCTTCTGGAGCGCCTTTCATTGGTAGATGAGGATCCAGTATTTGGACAAATTGGCATGCAGTTTTGTGTACCCATAATCGGACTGGATGAATTCGTTCCTTTATTACGATTTAGCTTATTGGAAATGAAATCACTCGTAATATTCACAAGAAAATCCCGTACAGTTTCTGCCCAAAACTTTCCATCAAAGATATTTTCTTCTGACTTACTTCCACTTTCCGGACTTTTACTCACTTCCCCGCCTGCCTTCGGCATTCCCGGATCTAAATACTTCACCTGAACCAATGCTTCATATGGATTAGCAAATAAATTCTTCAGATTATCAGCGATTTGTCCAGCAGGTCCTGTTATGCGATCAATCAGACCAAACACAGGTCTGACCTGCAACCGATCCAGCTTCTTGCTGCGTTCATATACTTGGTTGATGAATTTATCCATCGTCCTCAGCTTAAGCATCGACCAACCGATGCCCTTAATATCAACGGAAAGGATGAGATCTTGAACTTCCTCTTTTCCCATACTTACCCTCCCTTCTTATTAGCTGCATCTTCTAATTCAATCTCCATACTTGCCATCAAGAAAAGCTGCTCACCACGTGGCAGCTTCCAGAAGTGTCCGGGGGTCATGTGATGGCGTACTCGCATGGCGTGGAGAAGCCATGCAAGTCCCCCGGATTGAATTAGTTTTTTACTTCTTGCAGCTCCGTGTTAAAGCCTGATAAATCAAGTACAACATCGCCTAAGGCAGATAACTCACCTGCAAGGAGAATACGCTTGATCACTTCTTCGCCACTACTGGCATTGAACTTCGCCAGCAGCTTCGGGTCGCCCCAGCTTGGAGATACGGTTGAAGCAGCGATTAAGCTTGTATTGAACTGCTCTTCGTCTAACCGTTCAGTGGTATGACCACGTTTCTCCTTACGATCCGTACAGCGCTCGCGAATGCTATACACTTGTTTGCCTGTTAGACCGCGAAGCTTAATGGGAGCACCTAAACGTTCAATTCTTACTGTACGTTCAGGAACAGAATCAGCGTCTAGCAGACGCTGAAGGATTTGTTCTTCTGTCATATTTGCCATATCCATCTCTTAACCACACCTCTCTACTTAGTTCCCGATAATCGGATCTACCAATTTATATCCTTCAAATGTGAAGGCAGTTTCTTCGGTCACTTCTTCGCCTGCCGTCCAGTTAGCCAGTTGAATTTTGTCAGGTACGACATTTAATAGCTCAATATGTTCATGCCCATATGCTTCGGGATCATCGAGTTTCGAAATAATATTGAATTTACCGAATCCTCGTCTGACCATATCCGAAGTGATTTTGAAGCCAGACATGGTACCTGTACCTTTCTTAATGCCAAGCTTATGTGCAGTCCATTCCATCCCAGATAGCTTTAATTCCCGCTTCTCCACTTCAACAGACGCTTCAAGGTGATTAATATTGGACTGCCACACACCATCGATAAATACCTTGCCATGTGAACCTAGTATCGCTCTTGTTGGATCCATCATTGCTCAACACTCCTTATTGCACATTGAATGTGCCAAATATTTGTTCCATCACGTCAGACAATCTTGCATTCCATTGAAAAAACACTTGATCAGGCTCTGGCTGCTTATCAGCTGCCCCGCCATAATACTCGGGATCGAGCATCACATCATAACCCTCGGAATCAATCACACTGCTTTGGGATAAGACACGTAAGTATTCTTTACATGCACTCAGAAGTGCTAATCGACCTTCAACGGTATTATTCACTTTGCCGATATAAGAATCTTCAACTGTACGTTGTAAATCGAGGTTAATCGCATCCATCACTCGAATGGTCCTGATCTTCTTCCATGCTTGGTTCTGACCTTGTCTAAGTGTGACTAAGCTATTCATTCCTCGAAGTACTTTGACTTGTCGTCCATCATGAACAAATACGAATACACCATTCTTAACTGCAAGCTCCTGTTCAGAACGCGTCCATCTACGGGTAACATCATCGAATGGTGCTACTGAATAAGTAGTCGATTCATTCAACTGCTGACCAGCAATTAAACCGGCAACATAGGACGCTACTTGGGCTGAGCTATAGCTAACCCCATTCATTACTGCACCAGTACCTACATTAACAATACCTTCATGATTTAAACTGAAGCTTCGAGCACTTGCCTTACTTACTGCGTCAGCTGCTTTATCATCTGCTGCAGATCCACCAAGTACAGCCATTACCCCTTTACCTTCGCTACGCAAGCGATCAATCCAAGAGCCAACACTAGCATGTAGACCTGCATCAGTAACACCATCTAGAGCTAGACTATTAAACTCCTGTGTCTCAAAAGCAGCGAGTGCTGCAACATAATCTGCGTTGGTAATCCCCGTAACACCCGATTCGCCACCTGACATTAGCACATTCGATACATTAGCAAGTGTGCCATTTCCCTCAGCAAGCTCAGAAGCGACAATCCACTTATTACCTGAATCTTGGTTGATGGCCACAGCTGCTGCTTGAACCGTTCCAGTCACGAATGTAAAGGTCCGAAGAAGTTTACTTCCTTCATACAGCTTGATATCTGTCTTAGCCTGATCGATTGGATTAACCTGTACAGTGATGTTAAATTTATTGCCTCGTTTACCCGAATATTTAGCATCCAGCTTAAGTACATTTACTGGGGTATTGCTTGTCATATCCTTCAGTGTCAATGAAGCAGCTGATTCAGAGCCATCTGCAATTCGATAAGCCAGCACTTTACGTGCTCCTCCTAAGAGTGTTAATCGTAAGGTTGAATAAGCTGTCGCTCCACCAGACTCATCCATGCCATATCCCTCAATAACGCCTAACTCGCTGTTAATTTCAACAAATTGCTGAGTCGGTCCCCAATGAGCCTTAACAGGTACAACAACTACCCCTCTTGTTCCTGATTGAATCGCTGATGTTGCCGCAGACTGAAAGTTCATATAAAGTCCTGGTAATGCGGGAATATCTGTTACATTCCAATTACTTCCTGTCATTCTACTTCACCTTCCTTTGCATAAATTGATGGATCAATTGCTTTACTTCTTCAATCGTGAATTCATTCTGCTTGGAATCGTATAAGGCACCAGTCACGACCTCTGGCTTGCAATTAAAAAGAGCCTGCGAATGGATCGCAAGCTCTTCTTTCGCATATTTAGCTATCGATGGACTATCCGTATTCATATCTACCATACTTACCACCTCATTGTATTATTGGATGAAATTGAACCTCTTGTATCAATGTTACTTCTTCTCTTAGGCGAGCTATCTTCTTACTGAGTGTGGCGGTGATCTGCCCTTCTGTCACAGCATTAGCTAACATATTAGAACGTGGTTCAATTAACGTCACATATTGCTTGCTCGCCCTATCAAGAGGCAATTTACTCGCATTGCCCAGCGCTTGAACAATCTGCATAATTCCATCTGCTTGTTGATTGGATGTAGCACCTAGTACATGTCCTACCATTTTCTTGCGAACCTCAAACATAGCAGCATTAATGGGTCGTGTTTCGAGCTCAGTCATGCGCCACATCACAGCAGGAAGCTGATATTCCATAGGCCAAACTCCACGATAACAAGTCCAATGCGGTCCTAATAAGGTTTCCGTTTCTGCTGACAATGCCTCAAGCCACACATCATCTGTAGATGAGGAATTTACTACATGTATAGGCTGCAATGCATTAACCATGAACCTCATACATCTAGAGATTGTCCCTGTTACCTCATTTACAATATCAAGTCCTACAGCCTCCATATAGAAGCAAGTATATACCTGACCACCAGCTGGAGGATCCCGAATAATCTGCTTATCCAAGGCTGCAATTACTTGAGCGCTAAGGACTTCTAGTAAGTTAGAACTTGTACTCGGAAAATAAAGCATGATCTCAACAAATGATCGATAGCCTGTCCAATTCGCATCACTCGTATCCTCAGTAGGGACGAGAACTGCATATGGTTTAGTTATCGGTAAGTCGACTGTTTTCGGGTGAAATATGACTTGACCTAAATCTGAGCATTGCTCGATTAATCGATATCTGATCGCTTCCTTCACAGCGTCTCACCTCCTTTCATCTATAGGTGGCAATCGTATGGGAAGCTTCTGCTTATTTGGATAACTTGTTATTAAACAAGTAGGCTGTTATTTTTTTCTTCGCACTTTCAACAAACCATTGTACGCTGCTTTTTTTCAGATTCAGCATTTTGGCTGCATAGCTATAGGCCATTCCGTTCCCAATAACTAATAGGTAACAATCCCGCTCCCTTGGAGTCAATTGTGAAAGCACTTGTTCAATTCGTTCGCGATCTTCATCTGTTACACTCGCTGCTTGTACAGCACCCCCTGCTGAAGTACGTGCAATGTAGGCTTGTAGAATAATGGGGTCAGTGGGACGTTCACGCTGATAAGCTGCCAGTCGCTCTATCCCTCTACGATTACCAGGTCTGCGCCCTGTTTGTAGCCATTCAACAACGTAATTACAATCCGAAATCATTTCATTAATAATTTGGCGCTCATTCTGATCTGTATTCAAAGTTCGAACTGCACGCAGAATTCGTCTTGTATGCTTATAACGATTCATCATTTCGTTCATCTTCTATTCCTCCTCTACCAGATTCGAATCAGGTATCCTATCAAATTCGCCAGCCGTGACTTCACGTTTAAGATTATGTAGCACAGCCGCTACTTGGCTTTGTTCTTTAGCCTCTGCAAGTTCGATACAGACTGTTAAATGCTCGACCAGCCTCTTTTTATTCAGCATATTCATTAACTTCCATCTCTCCTTTTATATAACTGTATTTAAAATACGATTTAAACTTAAAAAAAAGTGACTAACATTGACATGCCTATCCATAATACGATATTATGGCATTAACGTAGTTATATTACGATAGATATG
Source organism: Paenibacillus sp. P5_B5 (assembly GCF_056400365.1). NCBI lineage: Bacteria > Bacillati > Bacillota > Bacilli > Caryophanales > Paenibacillaceae > Paenibacillus > Paenibacillus sp. P5_B5. The sequence goes on along the minus strand of NZ_JBFULK010000001.1, from coordinate 10,840 downwards.
TAGCAATGTGCCTGTCGTTCGAGGTATATGAACATCATAAACAGTATTTATAATACTGTCAACTAGTAAATCGTAATATAAATACACTTCATGTCGGAAGGATGTTTGCTAGTTATGACTCTAGGTGAGAGAATTAAACAACTACGAGTAAAAGCTAATTTCACACAGCTAGATATGGGAAAGAAGCTGGACATGGGTAGCTCCAACTTTGGACATATTGAGAATGACCGTGTAAATCCATCAAGTATCGTGCTACAGAAGATTGCTGATATTCTGAACACCACAACCGATTATTTATTAGGTCGTACGGATAATCCAGCGTTAAATGATCCAACTGGGCATGAGCTAGATGATCGCGAGCTGAACTTATTTTTCAAGGATTTTGCTAGCGCACCTAAAGAGCGTCAGGAAGAGATGCTTCGGTTCTGGCATTTTATTAATGAGCAAGAGAAAGGAAGAAAGTCTGGAGATAAACAAGGTGAATGATTTAGGACTAGCCTATTCCGCCTGATATAGCTTTAGGCTTTTCTTTTTAAGATAAAAACGAACATACATTCCTATTTATGAGGTGGATTGAATGATACAACATTATACTCTTACTCCACTTGAACAATGGATTGAGGATCTTTATAAGCAGCATAACTTCATGAAGCCTTCTGAATTAACCATAATTGACGTCGCAAGTCGGCTTAATATATGGACCTATTTTCTAGATTCAGGCAGCCAGGCTATTGAACGGAATGGCTTATATAGCATATGTGTAGATCGACGCCTTTCGCGGGCTGAACAATGGGAAGACTTTCTCCATGAATTATGTCATGTTCTGAGGCATTCAGGTAACCAAATTCATATGCCAAATACATATACGGAAATGCAGGAAATAGAAGCGAATAACTTTGTTCTCTATGCTTCCTTGCCCTATTATATGATTAAGGAGCTCTCATTACCCAATTTGAATAATGAAGCAATTGATCTCCTAATTGAAACATTTGGCGTAACACATATACTTGCTCAGCGCAGGCTAGAACAAATACAACGCCGTGTATTGCAAGGAACATTCGACTATGAGGTTAAATGTTATACGGTGCGTCAGCAACGTAAATTTACAGCTGAGAATTGGTCACCTGAAACGAAAGCGATCATGGACAAGCTAGAACAACTTAAATCAAAAGGAGGAAATTCACTTGGCTAGACTCTCGGTTTATTATGATTTCTATGAAGATGCGATGAAACCCATCATCCTGTTAGCTAGCTTCAGGCTAGGAGAGCTCGATTGGAATAAAAAAACAATCTATCTTCCGATGATTGCTCCTTTTAAAGCTCATATGATGAATGAAATGAATCTAACATCTGCGGCATCTATTCTGCTTGAGGATTTAACAAAGCATCCTGAACATAACGATCGCTTTGGTATTTTGCTGCCTACAGTTAAAGAGCGGTATGAGCAGATCATCGACTTATCCCGAATTGAACAGTTCGTCATTCGTCTTACAGATATTGAAGAAGTACTACAATGTAACGCAAACGAATTTTACGGCTGGAAATAATAATGATCATCCTACAAGGCTTTAAGTATTCAAAATTTATATTTCCCTACTAAGAATTCTCCGACAAAACATCACATTTCGAGTAAATTTTATCAAATTAGAGAACGCTATCTATACACTTTCTTTCACCTTTTTTCCTACCCATTTTCTTATATCCACTGTGCCATATCTCTTTGACGCATCCTTGTCCCATATAATAATCTATACATATAAACATTCAGGATTATATCACTGTTGTAATTTCCCAGACGAAAGAATAGGAGTTGACAATATTGGAGAATGTGGAGAGTAAAGAACAATCTAGTGAAAAGTATCACAGTTATACCATCGAACAAACTTTAGCGAAATTAAACAGTACAAAGCAAGGTCTATCTCAGGAACAAGCAAACCAAAGACTACAACAGTATGGAAGGAATGTACTAGAGGAACGTAAAGGTAAGTCTTTGTTAGCCAAACTATGGGCGCAGTTCAAAGATGTGATGATTATTATCCTGCTCATCGCTGCATTAGTTTCTGGATTACTTGGAGAATGGACAGATTCTTTCATCATACTATTCGTTGTGGTACTAAATGCAGTGCTCGGTGTAATTCAGGAGAATAAAGCTGAACAGGCACTCGCTGCTTTGAAGCAGATGTCTTCTCCGTTTGCCCAAGTCAGAAGGAATGGCGAAATTCTAAGAATTAAAGCCGAAGAACTTGTTCCAGGTGACATTGTATTACTTGAAGCTGGAGATGTGATTCCAGCGGATATGCGTCTACTCGAATCAGCTTCCCTTAAGATTGAGGAAGCTGCACTAACAGGTGAATCTGTACCTGTAGAGAAATCTGTGGCTCCGCTTGATAAAGAAGATCTCGTTATCGGAGATCGCAAGAATATGGCCTACATGACAAGTAACGTCTCCTATGGCCGTGGAATCGGTGTTGTCACTGCAACAGGTGGAGGTACAGAAGTTGGTAAGATCGCTGGTTTCATAGCTCAAGAAGAAGATGATATAACCCCGCTGCAACGCAAGCTGAATGAACTTGGCAAATATTTTACGATCATCACAATCGTTGTTGCATTGGCCATCTTTATTATTGGTTTGATACAAGGTCGAGAAATTTTTGATATGATTCTCACTTCCATCTCGCTTGCAGTAGCAGCTATACCAGAAGGACTTCCAGCGATTGTAACCATTATCCTTGCGCTAGGTGTACAGAAGATGGCAAAGCGTAAAGCGATTATCCGTAAGTTACCCGCAGTGGAGACCCTCGGTAGCACAGAAATTATATGCTCGGATAAGACCGGTACACTCACACAGAACAAGATGACTGTTCAGCAAGCTTATATTGGCCAGACTCTGCAAGAAACTGATCAAACGATTGAAACCATGAGTGACTACAAGCTTTACCTGCAAGTCATGGCTTTGTGTAACGACACCAAAGTATCTCACGAAGATGATCCGACTAAGTTTGCCTTAATTGGTGATCCGACGGAAACAGCCCTTGTAGATTACGGTCTTAAGCATGGTTTTGATAAACGGGAAGGCGATAGCAAGTACCCGCGCGTAGCTGAGCTGCCATTTGATTCGAACCGTAAGCTCATGACCACCGTTCATCAGATTGACGATTCTAGTCACACGATCTATCGCATCATGACGAAGGGTGCACCTGATGTATTACTTAATCAATGCACCTCTATTCTAATAGATGGCAATATCCTAGAGATGACAGATGCGCATCGGAGCAGCATCATTGAAGCAAATAAATCGATGGCAGCCAAAGCGCTGCGTGTCCTCTCAGTCGCTTATCGTGATGAATCAAGTATTCCGGCCAATATGATACCTGATGCTGTTGAACAAGGGCTTACATTCATCGGACTTGTTGGCATGATCGATCCACCACGCGAAGAAGTGAAGGAAGCCGTTCGGATCTGCAAGAATGCAGGCATTCGTCCAGTCATGATTACAGGCGATCATCGTGATACAGCGGCAGCAATCGCGAAACAGCTTCATATAATTGAGGATGAGAGTGGCATTATTACAGGCAGTGAGCTCAATCAAATTAGTGATAAGGATTTTGAAGAGAAGGTCACGCAGTATTCCGTATATGCTAGGGTATCGCCTGAACACAAGGTACGTATCGTTCAAGCCTGGAAAAAGCGAGGCAAGATCGTAGCTATGACCGGTGACGGAGTCAACGATGCACCTGCTCTCAAAGCATCCGACATTGGTGTCGGCATGGGAATCACAGGCACAGAGGTTTCCAAAGGTGTTTCTGATATGGTCCTTGCCGATGATAATTTTACGACGATCGTTGTTGCTGTTGAAGAAGGTCGCAAGGTATACAGCAATATTCGCAAGACGATCCATTTTCTCTTATCTGCGAATCTTGGTGAAGTGCTCACTCTGTTCATCGCAACTTTACTCGGCTGGAAAATCCTATTCCCAATCCATATCTTATGGATCAATCTAGTTACAGACACATTGCCTGCACTTGCGCTAGGCCTTGAGAAAGCGGACAAAGATCTCATGAAGCATAAGCCGCGTAAAGCTTCTGAGAGCGTATTTGCAAATGGTATAGGCGTTGGAATCATCTATCAAGGTATTCTGGAAGCCGCCTTAACCCTAATTGCTTACTACTACGGACATACACACTTTTCAGAAGCTGTTGCTGTTACCATGGCATTTGCAACACTTGGATTAATTCAACTAACACATGCGTTCAACGTGCGTTCAACCACCAAATCGTTGTTTACGATTGGTATATTCTCTAACAAATACTTGAATGGCGCCGCACTATTATCAGGATTACTCGTCCTGATCGTGATCATAGTCCCATTCATGAATGATCTCTTTGACGTCGTTCAATTGAATCGCGAGCAATGGCTGGTAGTCGTACTGTCTGCTATCTCAATCATTCCGATTGTAGAAATCATCAAGCTGTTCATGCGATCATTTAGCCGCACAAGATAAACAAAATGCCTCTCGTATGGTCAACTATACGAGAGGCATTTATTATACTGGCTGAAGGAGCATATGATGATTCTTCTCCATATATTGAATGATTTTATCTGCAATTAGTCTGTGTCCTTGTTCATTCGGATGAATGCCATCCTCACAAATGTACTCCCTATAATCCATCGTTTTGAGAAAAGCACCTCTAACATCAATCCATCTAACCTTCATTTCTTCCGCGACCTGTATGATCGCAGCATTATAGCGCTCATGCCACCAATAAATTCTGCTTACTGTACCTAGCCATGTCATAATATTGCTAGCAAAAGCTTCATTATTTTTACTTACCCATTTAAAATATTTATCAGCATCAAGCGGCGGTAGTGTCATGAGAATAGGGACAATCCCTTCTTCTCTTAACTTCTGAATCATTTCCTGCAAGGTGGATATATAATGATTCAAGGTTGTTTTGGGATTATATTCGCCTTGGGGGTTATGGGCAATCTCTTCCCAATTAAAGTCACAATCATTGCCTCCGAATTCAACTACTACAATATCAGGCTGTTTACTTAGTACATCCCTATGTAAAGTTGAGATTCCTTTGGTTATAACCGATCCAAATCTGCCCGCATTATGAACAATTCCTTTAATACGCTGCCCGACTATTTCTGCAAAGCAATTTTTCAGAACAGCATACTTACCCTTATTCTGATCGTAAATAACGCCTTTTGCAATAGAATCCCCGAATAGTACGATATTGTATTGATCTTTTGATTTCATAAGAACCCCCGCCTTTATAAACCAATTTCTTCAAACTATATAGTTTTAATAACTACATCACATCTTAATTATATAATAACACGTATTTCAAATATGTAAATACTACTTTCATCATACTTATAGTGTTGTATATATACCCTGTTTAATAGTATGATTAGGCTAGTTTGCAGGTCACACCTAATACCAATTTATTGCAAAGGAAGTATTCTATTGAAGGAACTAATCGAACCCCTTATAAATCAAATAATAGAGCAGTCCGATATTGAGGTCTCGGATATTCCCAAAATTGACTTATACATGGATCAAGTTATTACATTATTTGAGAATGCTTTAGGTAGTAGCAAGCGCCTTCCAGAGGACAAGCTTCTAACCAAAACGATGATCAACAACTACACCAAAGATAAAATTCTTATGCCCGCTAAAAATAAAAAATATACACCCGAGCATATTGTCCAAATGGCGCTCATTTACCATCTTAAGCAATCTCTCTTAATTGGTGATATCAAAAATTTATTCCAGACTACCTTGCATCAGAACGATGTTGATCTTTGGGCTGTATATGAGGAATTCTTATCGCATAAAAAAGAGCAGTCAGACAGCATTCGGGAACAAATTGAAGCTCAGACAGTTTCCCATGAAAGTAAGCTTAACCAAAAAGAGCAAACTTTATTAACCATCCTATTACTCATTGAACATGCGAATACCTACAAACGACTAGCGGAGAAGCTAATTGATCAGTTAAAAAATTAATCTAAAAAAACAAGCATCCCACTCTGCATTAAGGGATGCTTTGTTAATATTACATTTGTGATGTATTAATTATCATCACGTTTATTGTCACGATCAAAGTTTTGATCAGAACGACGATTATTGTTTAGCTCTTTATCTTTATCTTTATCCTTGTCTTTATCCTTGTCTTTATCCTTATCTTTATCCTTATCTTTATCTTTATCTTTATCTTTATCTTTATCTTTGTCTTTATATCGATCTCTGCTTCTAACATCATCACGATCAACATCATCGTCATCATCAGTTTTTTCAGCTTTATTCATATTTTGATTTACTTGCATATTGCTGCCATGAACATCTCGTTTCTTATCTTCATCTTGTTTCTTATCTTCATCCTTACTATCATACTTGCTGTATTTGTCATCTTTATTAGCGGCGTTAGGATGAGGAGACACACTACTTTTCACTTGATCATCAGAAGACTTCTTGACATCTTCAAGTGTATCTTCATTATCATCAAAGAGATCATCCAGTTTCACATTGTGTGCCTTAGCATAATGAACCAGATCAGAAACGCTGTCATCAGCTAATTCGTTGACTGTAACAGCATCATCTTCATCCGTGATCCTTTGAATTACATTAAGCTTACCCGCAGAAACACTGTTGTTGTGAGCTTCTTCTAATACCTTCTTATTGATATCAATGCTCTGATTCATCAATTTCACATCAATCTGCTTCGATTGGAGCAAATTATGAATACTCCTATTGATTTTATCTTGCAATTGCTGTGATTTATCACTGTTTGAAATCGTGACGAGAATATCATTTGTTTGGTCGGCTTTTATATAGCCCTGAGCCAATGTTAATTCAATTATCTCATCTACCGCTTCCTCTATGTCCAAACCAATCAACTTCGTATTTCCCAGCAAGGCTTTGGCATCTTCATTAACCGCGTTTACTGTAACAACTTGATCCTGTTTATTTGTTCCAAGCTCAATACTTGGATTAATATCTATAGCGATATACGTATTATTCGAATTCGGCAGCATCAATACTCCTATGATAACCATGAGCATAACTACAGCCGCTGAGCAAGCAGCAATCATAAAAGCTTTCTTAGGTCTATAATTATGAGCTTCAGCAGTCTCAACTTCCCAAGCTTCTTCTTTAGTCATTGGTTTCGCGTTTTGTATCATATCCCAGCAGTCCGGTGTTGTTTTAACTATTGCACTATTTAGCAGCGTATGTATTTGCTTTCTCTTCATAAGTGGCTTCCTCCTGTTCATTATTCATTCTGTCACTTAACACTTTTATTGCTCGATGATAATTCCAAAGCACGGTTCCAAGAGGGAGCTGCAGTTGCTTCGCAATTTCTCTATGCTTAAAACCAACCACAACATGAAGAAATAGAATCTCACGCTGCTTATCGTTCAGATATTTTAAAGAAGCCTTAAGAAGAATAATGTCATCAAGATTGTCCTCATAGCTGCCAAATAAATACTCTTCTTGGCTATAATCAACCATAACTTCATGACGATGTTTACGAAAGTACATAAGGGCTGAGTTCTTGGCAATCCTTAAAATCCACGCCATCGGCTTCCCCATACATTGATAAGATGAAGCTGATGCACGAATTCTTAAGAAAGTTTCCTGCATAATATCTTCTGATAACACAAAAGATTTGGTTATAGAAAGGACATAACTGAATACAGCCTTATCACAAGTTCTGTATAATTTTTCAAAGGCAACATTATTATTTTGGCCTGTCTGCTGGATGAGCTCCTCCAACTGGGCATTTTTATTCATGTAGTTGTCCTTTCTAGAATAGCGAATGAATTCGTTCATTTATATAATGATTGAAGAACCAATTTTATTGGCTCTAAAATTTTTTATTTTCAACCCAATAAAACTACCAATTCGTGCATTGTTAATATGAGAGTTAATAAAGGAGGAATTTATAATGAAAAAATGGACCAAATTACTTATTACTACAAGTGTCGTTGCCATGATGGCAATGCCAATGACTGCAATGGCTTCAGCAAAAGAATCACATGAAGTCAAAGTAGTCATCAATGATGACGTTAAGAAGCCTGAGCTTGCAGCGACCAAAGGAATTATTACTGAGATTGTTTATAACAAATACGGCGCTTTCGCTATGCTGGAAGGCAAAGGCGTTACTTCCAAGGATCCAGATGTCGTAAAGCTTGTTTTAGGTGATGATGTTAAAGTTATCGACCGTGATGGCAAGAAAGTCGATATACGTGATGTTGTTAAAAATCAGTGGACAGTAACTGCATCCTACGGTCCAATGATGACAATGAGCATCCCTCCACAATCTCCAGCCGTCAAGATCGAGGTTGATCAGTCAACAAAACCAGGAAAGCCTGATACGGAACTCACTGAATACATAGGAGTCATCAAATCGATCAAAGAAGTAGAATTTGATGGTGACGATGACGACAATCATGGTAAAGGTCATGATAAGGGTCAAGGTAAAGGTCATGATAAAGGTCATGGTAAAGGTCATATTAAGGGTCATGACGACGATGATGACGATAATGATAAAGTATATGATCGCATTATTTTAGCTGGTAAGAATCCTGCTACTCTAATGGTAGATGATAAAACCGTCATCGTAAATGAAAAAGGACAAAAATTAGACAATGACGTACTTCGTGAACATGTTCTTATTAAAGCAACAGTTGATCCTAAGGCTTCAACACCTCATAACAAAATGCTGAAAGCAACCAAAATTGTTGTTCTTGACGCTAAAGCAGATCTAGATGAGGATGCAGTACGTGCTGAGGGAACCATTATTGGAATTAATGATAAACTCATTCATCTTGATGTGAACTCAGATAACAAATACGAAAATGATATTAAGTTGAATATCTCAGAGGATACGAAAATTTTAAATGAGAATGGAAAAAGCGTTAAGCTGTCTGATCTCAAAAGAGGCACCAAAATCGTTAGCTATCATTCAAACATAATGACGAAATCTATTCCAGCTCAAGCAAATGCGAAGCTTATTATCGTTACTGATTAACTAATACGTAACAATAACCTCAAGGATTCCACAATAAAACAACCCATCTCACATATTGTGAAATGGGTTGTTTCATTGTTAATATTTATTTCGATTCGTTTTGTACCACGATCAATTCTGCAGTGGTTTGACCAGGTAATGATCTTGATACAAGATGGGAGTGGTATCCAACAACCTTTGTACCTTTCTTCAGATCATCAATTTTAATCTCTTGACCATTTACATCTACAATTTGAGTATCTTTCGTTACTTTTAAGATCACATCATTATTCTTATTGTTGTCTGATTTCACATCTACATGAATTTTTTTGTTGGAAACCTCTACGATCTTACCATCAACTCGTACGGTATCTCCTAGAACAACAATCTTTGTAGCTGTACTCATTGGAGGCATGCTCATTGTCATTACTGGTCCGTAAGTCGCTTGAATACGAACATTTTCATTCAGCACATCCTTATCAAGCTTATTACCTTTCTCATCTACGATTACTGTATCTTTGAATACATTCAAAATAACCGGGCTTTTACCTGCTAACTTAACGCGAGTATAATCTTCTTTTTGGCTATCCATATCCTGAACCTTCTCAATGATGCCGGTTGTTACCGCGCTCTCAGGTTTCTCAGGCTTTTCAACTACAATTTTCACCGCTGTTGATTGTGGAGGGATGCTCATTGTCATCATTGGACCGTAGGAAGCTGTAACTGTCCATTCATTCTTTAATGCATCATACAGGTCTGCTTTCTCACCATGTTGGTCGACAACCTCAACATTATCACCTAACACAAGCTTCACAACATCTGGGTTATCAGTTTTAACATCTTTGCCTTCCAACATCGCATAAACACCAGATTTAGTATGTACAATTTGAGAAATAATTCCTTTTTTAACCGCCAATTCAGGCTTTTTCACTTCACTCTTCACTTCTGTCACGTTTTTCGGAGCTTGTCCAGGCGTTGCTGCTGAAGCAAGCGGTACCGCGAGTAATGCAACTGCACTTGTTGTAACGAGTAATTTAGTCCATGCTTTCATTGATGATGGCCTCCTAAGTAGTTATGTTCTATAAGTTCAAGCAGTACAATTTGAAACAAACAGCATTTATTTGCTTTCTCATCCTGCTTTCATAATTTCAGACGAACCTTCCTTGCAAAAAGTTGCAAGAAATGAAATTACATATTTTCACAATCCTCAAAATCAGAGCCTCACCCTAGAATGAGACCCTGACTTAACGTACACAAATCAACGATTTTTTCTGATTCGAAAGAGCAAAAGAACAATCACAAGCAAGATAAAAAGAATGATCAGATAAGGTATAATTGTTGTTCTTACAATATCATTCACATACCACACCTCCATGCGATCAATTATCTTACTAACTAATATATACTTGCCCATCACCACATGAAGCTTGTGCCAACAATTCATTATTTCATATTTATCTCTTCAGCGTCCAAAATATCAACTTTCTAATAGAATAATTGTATAACGCTCCAATTCTATGTTCGAAGAGGTTAAGTCAATCAACCCAACCAACCTATCGCATAGGGTTGGTTTGGTTGATTGCTGATGAAAAAAACCAATTGGATGCACGAATTGCAGACAAGCACAAAAAACAAGCCACTATTCAATTATGAATAGTGGCTTGTGGTTGCTTGGCAACGTCCTACTCTCCCAGGACCCTTCGGTCCAAGTACCATCGGCGCTGGAAGGCTTAACGGTCGTGTTCGGGATGGGTACGCGTGGTTCCCTTCCGCCATCGTCACCAAACAGTGCATTTAGAATAAATGCGTTGTAACGTTGTAAC